>PNOM01000001.1 GCA_013824835.1 Syntrophus sp. (in: bacteria)
GTAATAGAGATGCGTATACCGAATAAAGATAAGGAGAGCAGTATTCGTCTCCTTGTATGAAAATCTGGCCAGGAACCTTCTCGCCATCTCCCAGTTTCGCGGCTTCGGGAAACTGGGAAACTAAGGCCTCTATATCGTTTTCCACGCTACATATTATTGCATCATTTATATCGGTAGAGAACACTTTGCCAGCATCAACGACTTCAACCAATCCTGAAGAGTGTAGCAGTTGAAAAATGAGTGCTACCGATCTATAAAACGGACTCTCCGTGGGTCCACCCATGTGCAAGACATCATCCCACGTGCGTTTGGTCAGAAGGATTTTATCGACCCACAATATCACCGAGGGGTACCGAAGCAGCCATTCATAGTCAAATCCACACGCTTCACAAACTCCAACCTCAGTCCCCACAGAGAGACCAGAAACTAGAACATTGGTCATCGTGACCCCCTTTCGATAAAATCGCTAACACAAAAATCAGCGGCGGCTGCAAGACGTCCGCTGGATTGCCTTGTTGGGCTCATATAATCTCCTTCCGGTCATGCCGTAAGAAGTCACAAAATAGGCCAATTAGCGCCTTTTGCTCGCTGGATGTTCCATCTGGACGAACTAAGGTTCTTGCGTATGCCATGTTTTCGAACGCACGCGCAGTAACAAATAGACTCTTGAGTAATTCTTTTTTTGCAAAATACTCTCCCAGTATTTCGGCACAATACTCGGAGACCTGCCTATCGAATTCATCGCGCAAGGTGTTTCCTGAGAAGAGACCTGTTTTTCCCGCATCCGCCAGGAGTTGCAAGGCCATTTGCACAATTTCCTCTGTTCTCTTGCGACCAGCTTCACCGTAACGAAATCCATCAGTCAAAGTTGCCGTCCGTCCCATCACGTCCAAAGAGGCAAGGGAGCGCGAGGCATAGTCGAGACAGATGAGCAAATAGGAAACAACAATATAGAGTAGACGTACCGATACTTCGGACGTCTTTCCCGTAGCAACATATTCATCCAGGAGGAACTTGACAGCCAATAGAAGCGAATTGCAGCCGTCAAAACTCAAACTATCAAGAAGCGTGGTCTTGATCCCTCGGAACCAAGCACGCCACTCCGTCGCGGAATCAACAACGCAGGGACTCTTTAGGATTGTGAGCAGCTCTTCCTCTGTCAGGCGGTCACTAGGAGGGAAGGAAGCAATTATGCGTTGAAGAAACTCGCCTTGCAGAATTCCAACACCATGAGCCGCCGCGAAGTCGCGTGTTTCCGACCTGTTATCCGACGTAACAACGATCGCACGATCTACACCCAACACACCCATCAACCCCTTTGTCCACAGCACTCTTTCCATGGCCTGCGGTGTCTTCCTCCGCTTCACATCCACGCATGACCGTTCTGCGGCGATTGAGGTTACTTTTGCATACAACCAAAGGTCGACATCGGTTACATCATATTTTCTGTAGGTCAGGGGGATGCCCCGCACTACAAAATAGCCGGTATTTCTGAAGTATCCCCTGAGTGCCTCTTCTGCCGCATAACCCTTTTGTCCTGAATTGCTGACCATTATCGCAGACCTCCAGTTCGCAAATCGCTCAGCAGTCGTGCGACACCCCGCTTCAGAGGTTCTGTCTGCCGCTTTCGCACCACTGATCGGTTTACTTCTGGGCCATTGTATCTTGTAGCTGATACCCCTGGTAGTTCCAGAAGTGGTGACCCACCCGCCTCGCCTTCGGTAATCACCGTCAACGCGAGTCTCCCAACCTCTTTCTTCAGTAACCTCATAAAGAAGCGCCCATCCCCAACCGGACGGACTTCAACGACACCCTTCATCTCAAGAACTTTATAGTCTTGGCCTATAGCTGTTGCTGGCCCAACTGATGCGCCACTAATCAACTTGTTCATCAGGGCCTCGATCATGCGGATACGGCCACGCCCATGGGAACTGGAAGTCATTCCATAAGTCAGTGAGGTTACAAATGCCTTTGCAAGATCAAATGCATCGTCCACCGCCGAGTTAGTGAACTTGGAAAATGCTGCAGGACGAGTAACGAATGAGAATGTGCCTGCCTCGTTGCCAATCGAGTTTTCGTCGATAAACCCGATGGCACACAGTTTGGAGTACAGCGTGTCTCCAAGAATCCGCACGGCCTCTGACTTCGCTATGCAGCCGGAGGATTTCAGACGTTCAGTCAAATCCACGACACGTTGTTCATCACTTCCCGATAGAGAACGAAGAACTGCACTTACTTTGATGATGTCTTCGTGGCGGAAAAGATTACCATTGAAATAGACCTGCTCTCCTGCAGCGTCCTCCGCGTCGAAGAAGCCTATTTGCTCACACTGCTGCAGAATCTCTTGGGTTTCTGAATCCCTCATGTGGTAGCTATCAGAAACATATTCTGCTGCGGACTCCTTCACGATAGGTAAATCGGATGCCTTCTCCGCCAACTCAATGGCAACCTTCTCACACGCCCCTGGCGACGCTTCATCGAATATGTTAGCGGTGTGTTCAAGCGTTTGTGCTGCTGTGAGACCAAGGACGCTGATGCCCGACTGTCCTTTATCGATCAGTCTTTGTCTCACCAACTCATCGAGGATTGACGGGAGCTCCAAGCGCACCGATATACCGTTGGCCTTGGCAAGGGCATTGACTCGTTCATTGGTGAGATCGCTTGAGGCCGAGCCCGCTAAAGCGTTCAAGACTATTCCGCACTTGCCTGCAAAACCGATCTGTTCGTAGTCCGGCGTGGTAAGCTTAACCCCTTGCAGCTTCTGTGTGTGGTGGATTATCCATGCACCCGATGTCTTCTTTTCCATATTCACTCCTGCCTAACGTCTGGATCAGCCACGACTGTAAGGAGTTGGCTGCATCCGATTGTTGGACCTACCCTTCTCACAAAAGCACCATTCTATTCCACTTCGCGATGGCGATAACTGCCAACAATACTATGGTGAGTATCCACAAAGCCATGAACAGTTTGCAGACAATAAAAGATATGTTTCTTGCGCTCATGTAGCGTGAATTGATCTTGATTGACGAGAATACATCCGTGCCAAAAGCTGACTGAGCTTCACTCTTTAACAGATCCATCCAGTGGTCTATCCAGACAGAGCCTGTGTTTAAAATCAGGTGCCACAAGTAGCTCAGAACTAATCCACAGATTGCGCCGGCCGCAAGAGTGTAGATGCGCGCCCAAGTCGGCGACTGAACCCCTATAGGCAGGTTCGTTACAACAAAGCCAAACAAAGCAGCGTGGGCAACAAGAAAGTGTTGCGACCGAGCCCAATAGGCGTTACTTTCGTATGTAAAATGTCCAAGAATAGCCGAGTACCTTTTTAGCGCCAAGTCGGCAGACCTATCGGATTCTTCTTCTATCATTGTACCTCCCGTGCTTTCCTCGATTTGCGGCCCAACAATTAAGTATACAGAAAAAATCTGTATATCACCTCATATGACCGGATTATATAGAATATTTCCGGTTCACGATTACTCATATCTTCAACTATCTAATGGGCTTCTTACACTCAAGCCCGGTTTGTTTAAAACATGGGTGTAAATCATTGTTGTGGAGACATCGTTGTGACCGAGAAGTTCCTGTACTGTTCTTATGTCATAGTTTGCTTCCAGAAGATGTGTAGCAAAACAGTGACGGAAGGTGTGAACGCTGACCGACTTATCGATGTCTGCTGACCGGGCGGCAGCCTTCACCGCCTTCTGAAGGCCATTTTCGTGAATGTGGTGGCGTCTGATTTCGTCTGATCTCGGATCTTTGGAAAGGCTTTTTGCCGGAAACAAATACTGCCAGCCCCATTCAGAACTTGCATTCTTATACTTACGTTCCAGCGCATAAGGCAGATAGACGCGACCGTACCCCTTTGCCAGGTCATCCTGATGAAGAAGCCTGACTTGTTCCATGTGAGTCTGCAATGACTCTTTTAAATTATTGGGCAACACCGTAATGCGGTCCTTCATCCCCTTTGCGTCCCGAACCAGTATCTGATTATTTCCAAAATCAATATCCTTTACCCGGAGTCTCAAGCATTCCATCAGCCGTAACCCGCTTCCATAGATGAGCTTCGCCATTAATTGATACTCAAAAGGGATGGAAGCAATGACTCTCATTGCTTCTTCTTTGGTCATGACAGTAGGTAAATGTTTCGGTTTCTTCGCCCGTATGGCATTTATGGATTCACCCAAGTCCTTCTTCAGAACCTCTCTGTATAGGAACAACAGGGCATTGAAAGCCTGGTTCTGGGTTGATGAGGAGACTTTCAGGTTTACTGCAAGGTGGGAAAGAAAGGATTCTATCTCCTGGGCTCTCATTTCACCGGGGTCTTTTTCGTTGTGAAAGCGAAGGTATCTCTGAATCCAGGAAAGATAACTCTGCTCGGTCCTGATGGAGTAATGTTTCAAGCGGATCAGATTTCTGACTTGGTCAAGAAGGGGAGGGGAGGCAAGAGGCTCAATATCTTTTTGCAATACCGGGTCAATATCAATCTCTTCTCCGGCAAGGGCAGATAGAATCTCGTTTAACATCGGCACAGAATGAGAAAAACTCCAGTATTTTCCATCAGGATGCCACTGGTGCGGCTTGACAGTCTTGATTTTGGCAACAACACCGGCGCTATAAGGGAATGTCACTTTTATACTCCCAGGGGTGTCCGATGTAATGGTGATCATGGCAAATAATGTTTTTCACCAGGATACGATGTTTGTTTCAAATGAAGCCCCCTCCAAATGACCGTTTATATACAGGTTTGATCTTTCTCAAATATTATATATTGGCCGGAAAAATGCAATAAAAATATTGATAATTTTGTAAGGCCTCAGTTTAGATGCCAAAGCACACAAGAAGGAGATATTTTTTACACGGATAGACGCAGATAAAGGCATGATGGACACGGATAAAAAAAGGAAACTCTTTCTGTGTCCGGCATCGGAATAAACCGACAATGCCGTCCACGTATGCTCCCGCATAGCGGGTTGAAGAAGATGGTGAAAATGGGCTTGCTTTAGCAATTTCCGAAGAAGACCGGGGCCAAGTTCATCATGTTGTGGTATTGAAAGTGTCCACTGATACCCAGACTTGGTCATCATTATATGGGAGCCTTAAAAGCTGATGGATCACACTGTTGTCTGGATTCCATCACTTCCAGCCACCCCTCAATGGCTTCCGTAATATTTTCCATTGCTTCTTCGTACGTCTTGCCCTGAGACAGGCATCCCGGAAGGGCCGGTATCTCTACCGCATAGTAACCCGCTTCATCCTGTTCAATAATTGCATGAAGTTTCATCTGTCCTCCCATTAGGATCGTTTTTGCAGAGCAAAAGTTAATGCCACTCTTTATTGCAAATGTTGTTGAAATGTATCATGGAATTACCCATGTTGTCAAAAAACAAGGGGGCTGAAATAATCCCAGATAAGTTGTGAGAGCATGGTGTCGGGTCTTCCTAAGCAAACCGTCGTGAGGCAAGGAAGCTCGGTCTTTTGCGTATAAGCAAAAGTTCCGAAGCCGAACGCGAGCGAACGGTTTAATCGCGAAGGAATTTTCGAGCGACATGAAGCCGCTGGAGCGTAATGAGCGTGTTTGCGTGGAATATCCCGGCACAGATGCTTATCCTAATGGAAAATCCGGGATAACTTCTTACTTCTTATTTTTAACTTTCCCTTTCATAGTTTTATTGCTGCAGGGCATGTTTTTGTGAACCAGTGATTTTTTCAGCTCACAATAGAGGGCTACAAAGGTCCGGCAGCTTCCTGCCCCGTCTATTGCCGTTTCAGTAGGGGTTTTTGCATATGCGCACATCAAGTCGCAGAAATCAAGCATTCCCTTCATTTACGTTGAGCCCCCTTTATCTGCCGAATCCCTTGTCTCTGTATACGATTTTTCCGTCTACAATAGTAAGGAGGTTCTTCCCTGTGAGTTCCATTCCCTGAAAAGGCGTATTCTTCCCTTTTGACGCAAATTCTTTTGTATCCACAACCCATGGGGTGTCCGGGTTAAAGATAATCAGGTCCGCCGGTTTGCCCGGGGTAAGGGTGCCAAAGGGGAGCTTCAGCATCCGTGCGGGGTTTATGGTGAATTTTTCCAGGAGTTCCTTCATGGAGAGTACACCCTCGCGAACAAGGGCAAGGGAGAGCGAGAAGGCGGTCTCAAGGCCCGATATGCCGGAGGAGGCAAGGTTATATTCAACGTCTTTTGAGGTGAGGTCATGAGGCGCATGGTCCGTAGCGATAATATCGATGGTGCCGTTCTTTAAACCCCTTTTTATGGCATCCACATCTTCTTTGGACCTGAGGGGCGGATTTACCTTGGTGTTCGTATCAAAGGTGAGGGTTGCCTCGTCAGTGAGGGTAAAATAGTGGGGGCACGTGTCGCATGAAATCTGCTTGTACCGTCTTTTTTCCTGATTGATGGCGTCAACACTGCCCCGTGTGGAGATGTGGGTCAGATGCACATGGGAATTGACATAACGGGCAATGGTCATGTCCCGCTGCGCGATGATCTCTTCAGCAATAGACGGAATCCCCTCAAGGCCGGAGAGAAGGGATGCGCGCCCTTCGTTGACGAAGCCTTTTGAGAGGTCTTCATCCTCACAATGGGATATGACCGGGATATGGAAGATGGTGACATACTCCATTGCCATTCGGAGCAATCCGGCATTTTTTACAGATTTTCCGTCATCGGATATGGCAACAATCCCTGCCTTGAACATCTCCCCTATTTCCGATAATTCCTCACCCTTGAGACCCTTTGTGATGGAACCGCAGGGAAAGACCCGGCATACCCCTTCTGACCTTGCCTTTTCAACGATTGCTTCAGTCACGCTGCCGTTGTCATTTACGGGAGAGGTATTGGCCATGCAGACAAGGGTGGTGAAGCCGCCCTTTACTGCCGCCATAGTGCCTGTTTTTATGGTTTCCTTCCATTCATAGCCCGGTTCCCTCAAGTGGGCATGGACATCAATCAGCCCTGGCGCCACTATGGCGCCTGAGGCGTCGATTACATGCACATCACCCTTTTTTTCAGGGATATCACGGTCAATCTTTTCAATAAGAGCGCCGTTAATGTATACATCGAGAACCGCATCAATATTATTTGCAGGATCAATCACCCTGCCGTTTTTTATCAGAATTTTCATCCGTCACCTCCGGCAAGGAGAAAGAGGGTTGCCATCCTCACTGCAACACCATTTTCGACCTGGTCAAGGATTACCGAGCAGGGCCCGTCTGCCACTTCGTCGGTGATTTCAACCCCCCGATTCATAGGCCCGGGATGCATGATAATCACATCCTTCTTTGCCTTCTCAAGGTGTGATGCCTTGAGCCCGTATAGGGTTGAGTATTCTTTGATTGAGGGTATGTAAGAGATACCGCCCCGTTCCTTCTGTATGCGGAGCATCATAATTACGTCTGCATTTTTTACCGCTTTCTCAATGTTGTATTCAACCTTGACTCCGAGGTCTTCAAGATAAGGGGGGAGCATGGTTGGGGGTCCTGAGCATGTAATTTTTGTTTCAAAATGTTTTAAGGCGAATATATTGGACCGCGCAACCCTGCTGTGGGCAATATCGCCTATTATGGTGATATTGAGCCCATCAATCTTCCCCTTTTTCTCTCTCATGGTAAAGAGGTCGAGGAGCGCCTGGGTGGGGTGTTCATGGGCGCCGTCGCCGCCGTTAATCACCGATGCGTCCATGATCCGCGCGAGCATGTGGGGCGCGCCGGGCATACTGTGACGGATAATAATGACATCGGGCATCATTGATTCAAGGTTTTTTGCCGTGTCCTTCAGGGTTTCCCCTTTTACGTAGCTGCTTGTGCTCGCAGAGATGTTAATGGTGTCGGCGCTCATCCGTTTTGCAGCGATCTCAAAGGATGTGCGGGTCCTTGTGCTCGGTTCGTAGAAGAGGGTGATAATGGTCTTGCCTCTGAGGGTAGGAACCTTTTTAATCTCTCTTTGAGAGACTTCTTTGAACGATTCTGCGGTGTCGAGAATGAGGATGATGTCTTCCCGTGAGAGTCCCTTGATGCCGAGAAGATCTTTTTTATCCCAGTTCACTGTGGTTTCACCACGATTACATCATCTTTGCTGTCGAGCTCACGGAGCCTCACCAGTACCTCCTCTTCGGGATTTGCAGTATAGAGTATGCCTGCATAATCAGGATGGATGGGAAGCTGCCGTTCCCCCCTGTCTACAAGTACAGCGAGTTGTATCTTGTTCGGTCTGCCGAGATCCATAATCGCATCTATTGCTGCCCGTATCGTTCTTCCTGTGTGGAGCACATCATCAACGAGAACAATGGTCTTGTTATTCACATCAAAGGGTATCTCTGTCTTTTTTAAAACCGGCGATTTCAGCTTGAAGATATCATCCCTGTACATGGTGATATCGAGTATGCCGAGGGGAAGGGATATTCCCTCCACATCAAGGATCTTATCCCTGATCCTTTGGGCAAGATGAACACCTCTTGTCCTGATGCCGATGAGACTGAGAGCCCCGCACCCCTGGTTCTTTTCAATGATCTCGTGGGTGATTCTGTTAATGGTCCGTTCGAGCGCTTTTTTATCGAGGAGCGTTTTATTTTTCATCAATCATCCATATAGATAGCCTTATTGGGGCACATTTCAACACAGGATGTACACTCGATGCAATCCTCAGGGGCATGCACAATGACATCCCCTTCCTTGCACGCAAAAACTTCATAGGGACATATGTCGATGCATTCCTTGCAATTTTCACATAACTTTTTGGAAATGTAAGGTCTCACCTAAAATATTACTATAATGGGTTTGCAAAAAAAAAGCAATAATTAGTGCAGTATCTTTAGCGCCCTCTGTTAATTTTTGATAATATCAAAAGCCTTCTCATATTTCTCTATTTCCTGGTCGGCCAACGGCTTGTTCGTGAATGCTCATCTGCGGCGTCCTGCTGTAGCCCGCGCCCTTCGACGTTTGCCACCCGCAAGTGAAGGTCTGATGCATCGTTGCTTCTTCTTTGGCTGCGGGTACCCGGCTACAGAGCAGTCTTTACCTCCTTAAATGGGCCTTCGGTCAGCAACGCTCGCAGTCCATCCACATCTGAAGCATCCACTCCAAGCCATCGTCCACCAACACCAATGATCATACGCTTTTACCATGCGAATGATCATTGGTAAAATAGAGCATCGCGAGGTGTATTCTGCTGGTTCTTTATTTTGCAGTATATTCCGGCAACCTTATCGTTAAAAATGTCTAATGGGTGCCAGGAGCCGTCCAGGAACATCAACTTTTTAACCCCAGCATAACTGATACCATTTTTAATTCAATAGTGTATTTTATAACAGATGTCATTGCGAGCAAAGCGAAGCAATCTCAATGCATTAGATTGCCACGTCGCTATGCTCCTCGCAATGACTTGAATTAGAAATGGAATGAGCCTCTTACGTATCTTTATCGTTTACATTGATTGTCCATTCTTGCTATTATGAAGACTATGGAAAAAGAGGCAAGGATTCAATCTGCATGGGGGTATAGATATTTGCTGATATATGGGTATAGGTTATGAAGGTGCTTGGCATTGATCCTGGTCTTGCAAGTACAGGTTTTGGTGCAATCGCCTATGCCGGAAGCACGCCATCTCTTTTGAAATGCGGCTCTATCAAGACCGCCAAGACAGATCATATCTCCCAAAGGCTCTTTCAGATCTATTCTGACATCTGTCTTCTCATAAAAACGCTGGAGCCTGATCTCGTGGCAGTGGAGAACATATTTTCTCTGGTGCGGTACCCGAAGGCCGGTATATTGCTTGGCGGAGTGATGGGTATTATTTATCTGACCATTGTACAGAATGGTCTTACTCTTATCGAGATTTCACCAAAGGAGATAAAAAATGCCCTTGTTGGGTACGGAAGCGCAGACAAAAAACAGGTGAGAAATACCGTCCAGGCATTGCTCAGGATAGACGGTATCAGCTCTTTCCATGCTGCCGATGCCCTCGCGGTGGCATTGACCGCATTTTACAGAAGCAATACCAGGGGGTGCGCATGATCTCTTATCTGGAAGGTAAACTGAAGGGTATATATGACGAAAGGGTCACCCTGCTTGTAAACGGGATAGGCTATGATGTTCTGCTACCCGCCTATGTCATGCATGAGGTCAGAAGGACGATAAAACCGGAAAGCCCCTTGAGCCTTTTTATTTCATACAATCAGACAGAGCGGCAGCCGAAGCCGATCCTTGTGGGATTCAAAATTGAACTGGATAAAGAATTCTTTGAACTCTTCATCTCCGTGGAAGACATAGGGCCTTCAGCGGCTATCAAGGCCCTCGTAAAGCCTGTCCGTGACATTGCCCACTGGATTGAAGAGAAGGATATAAAGTCATTAAAACAGTTGAAGGGCATTGGAGAGAGAAAAGCGGAAAAGATCGTTGCAACTCTTCGGGGGAAGGTTGCAAAATATGCACTGATACCAGAGGTCTATCTGCCCATTGAGACAGCGGAAGACTTCAAAAAAGAGGTTGAGCAGGTGCTTGTTACCCAGTTGGGGCATAAGGCTTTTGAGGCGAGGAAGATGATTGAAGAGGCCATGAAGCGGAATCCCCGCATCGCTTCTTCAGAGGAGTTATTTGAAGAGGTATATAGAGGTCAGAAGAAATGATTAATGAGGAGATTACTACCCTGTCCACCCAGATTGAGGAGGATAGGGCAATAGATGAAGAGAATAACAAGAGCTTAAGGCCGGCATCTCTGTCCGAGTATATCGGCCAGGATAAGGTAGTTGAGACCCTGAAGATTGCGATCGAGGCAGCGCTCCAGAGAAAGGAACCCCTGGAGCATATCCTTTTTAACGGGCCGCCCGGTCTTGGTAAAACTACCCTGGCCCACATTATTGCCAATGAGATGGGAACGAGGATTATTACCACCTCCGGCCCGGCCCTTGAGAAAGGCGGTGACCTGATGGGCCTTTTGACCCACATGGAAAAAGGCGATGTTTTTTTTATTGATGAAATCCACAGGATTCCCAAGATTGTGGAGGAGTTTCTCTACCCTGCAATGGAGGATTTTGCTGTGGATTTTATCTTTGATAAAGGCGTTCACGCAAGGACCCACAGGTACAGGCTTGAACGGTTTACCCTTATCGGGGCAACGACGAGGTCGGGGCTTCTCTCGTCACCCCTCAGGGAAAGGTTCGGCATCACAAGGGATCTGGAGTTCTATGACGAGCGGGATCTGGTGAGTATTATCACCCGTTCTGCCGCGATATTGGATGTATCGATAGATAAAGAAGGGGCTTATGAAACTGCGAGAAGGGCGCGGGGTACTCCAAGGGTGGCAAACAGGCTCCTGAAACGGGTCCGTGATTATGCACAGGTAAGGGCAGACGGACACATTACAGGGAAGGTGGCCATAGAGGCACTTTCTTTGGAAGGTATTGATGAATTTGGTTTGAGTGAAACAGACAGAAAGCTTCTCCGTACCGTAATCATTAACTACAAAGGTGGTCCCGTAGGCATAGAAGCTATTGCAGCAACCCTTCAGCTTGAGAGTGATGTACTGATAGAGGTTGTTGAGCCCTATCTTCTCAAAATGGGCTTTATAATCAGGACTTCCCAGGGGAGAAAGGCTTCAGAGATGGCCTTCAGCCATCTCAATATCCCTTACAGAGGCGCATTCGAGGGGCCGGGTTTATTTGATAAATAGAGCTTAATTGCCTCTCTACTTTACCTTCTCTCCGAATTTTGCCATAATGAGCTCGCCCAGACTGCCCAACCCGCTTGCCGTAGTTTCTTCTTTTTTCACCTTATCTTTGTATTGATTATATTCATTCTCTGCGGTTTTTTCTTCCACGCCGCTTCGACTGAAGGTGACTTTGCCTTTGCCTTCATCAACTGCCGTAACAATGACCTGCATAGGGGTTCCTTCCGGGAAAAGGCGGCTGTGGTTTGTACCACGGGGCGTTCCCATCTCGGAATTTGGTATTAAGCCTGTTACGCCGCTCTCTGTTTTTAAAAATATTCCATAAGGCATAACCCTTTCAACGACTCCCTGAAAAATCTCTCCCATAGCGGGAAGAGGGGGCCTCTCCTGTTGGTTTTTCTGCTCCATGGATAAGGAAATCTTTTTATTTTTAGGGTCAACCTCGATCACACATACATCAACCATCTGACCGACCTCGACAACCTCCTGGGGATGTTTAATCCTTCTCCCTGCCCCGAGTTTAGACACGTGAATCAATCCATCGATCCCTGGTTCCAGTGATACAAATACCCCAAAGGGCGCAAGACGTACAATGGTTCCCCTTACCTCGGTATCTGCAGGGTACCGCTCTGCAACAGTTGTCCACGGGTCAGCCTGCATTGACTTAAGACTAAGGGTAAGACGGTCTCTTGTCCAATCGAGGGAGATGATCTTTACCGTAACTTCCTGCCCGATAGAGAGGATATTTTCAACCTTTTCCGAACGGTCCCAGGTAACTTCGCTCATGGGAATAAGCCCGTCCATACCGCCGATATCAACAAATACACCGAAGTTCTGGATGGAGCGTACCTTTGCAGATACCTCCATGCCCACTTCAAGACTTTTCTTGAGGGCATCGAGCTGAACCTGTCTTTCTTCTTCAAGGAGAGCGCGTCTTGAAAGAATTATGTTGCGCCCGTCTTCTTCATACTCCAGCACTTTAAAAGGGAATGTCTCGTGGAGATATGCGCCTGCATCCCGGCTTCCCCTTAAATCGATCTGGGAAAAGGGACAGAAACACCGTGCTTTTCCCACATGCACCTCAAAACCTCCCTTGAGTTCACTGGTCACTTTACCGCTCACCGGAAGCCCTGCTTCGTATGCATCACGGATGCCGGCCAGACTGACCGTAGAAAGACCCCGAACAAGGGTTGTCAGTTTCTTCAAGCCGTTTTGCACAGAGACAAAAAAGACTTCCACTTCATCATCAACCTTTATCGCACAGGTAGAGTTTTCATCCATGAATTCATTTATGTCTATAACTCCTTCGCTTTTCCCCCCCAGATCAACATACGCGAAATCACCAGAGATACTGACCACTCTTGCCTTAATCTTCTGACCTGGGTCGAGTCTCTTCGACAGGGTATTACTTTTTTCAAATAACTCTGAAAACTGTTCTTCTTTTTCAGATTCCTGATCGATGCTGTCCAAATTTTGAATGCTATTCTCTACGTTTGCTTCAGACATAATTCTTCACCTCTTCCGGTAACCGTGCTTTCAGATCATCTTGTATTGTTTAATTAATCAACGAGATGTATGGCATGGTTAATATGTTTTTACTAATAGTGCATTATTGTACAATTTCTTTTGCTCTATGTCCAGTATAGTCTTCTGTTTTCTCATCAGATAAGACTTTACAGCATGATTTGACAATTATAAGGGGAGTGAGTAAATATATTATACAGAAAAAACACACACATTTTCCGGCTGTATGTACACGGTACATGCTGTTAGTTTGAATTTGTGTAATTTACTATCTTGAAAGGAGTATCTATGAAACTGAAACTGGTATTTGCTTTGTCCCTTTTGCTGCTCGTGAACCAGGTGTATGCACAGGATAGCCAGGCTTTAAAGAGTCAAAAAGAAAAAAACAGCTATGCGATCGGCGTTGATGTGGGTAACACTCTGAAGCGACAGGCTCTTGATGTTGATCCGAGTGTGCTTTTGCTGGGTATTAAGGATGCCCTATCCAATGGGAAGCTCTTACTTAATGAGAAGGAAATGCGCGACACATTAGTAAATCTTCAAAAAGAGCTGATGGCAAAACAGACTGAACAGACCCAGAGATTAGCAGAATCCAACAAGAAGAGCGGAGAAGCCTTTCTCGCTGAAAACAAGAAGAAAGGAGGTGTTGTTACCCTTCCGAGCGGTCTTCAATACAAAATAATAAAAACGGGTACAGGTAATTTCCCGATGGCAACAGATACGGTCACCGTAAATTATAAGGGTACCATGGTTGACGGAACGGAGTTTGACAGTTCCTATAAGCGGGGAGATCCAGTGACCTTTCAGGTGGGGGGTGTTATTCCCGGCTGGACTGAAGCCCTTCAGAAAATGAAGGTTGGGTCAAAATGGCAGTTGTTTGTTCCCTCAAGTCTTGGCTATGGCGAGAGAGGTGCAGGCAATGTGATCGGTCCGAACGCAACGCTCATATTTGAAGTTGAGTTGATTTCTATCTCACCAAAGGATTCTCCATCTCCCACGAAAAAGTAGAGATACAGGGCTCTCCCTTAGCTCACACCGTGAGCGAGAGGGGGTGGCTCCGCAAGCTTTGCTTGTGGAGGGGGCGACGTGAGCCCCTCTGATAGAGATACAGGGCTCTCCCTTAGCCATATGTTACAGGGTTGTAAGGAGAGCCCTGCCGCTTTATTCCTGCAATTTTAAGAGATTACCGCAATAAGAAACCACAGGAACTCATTAGTTTAAATAAAAGTAACTATTCAGCATTCTAACAATTGCCGCCCAGAACCTTTTATTCATTCATAAGGTGAAGTACTAAGATTATGAAAATGCTCGGCCTTGCCTTGACATTATATGGGATGATGCCTATCTTTCGATCACAAAGTGAGTCGCTCCCTTAAAAGGACCGTCAGTCCAGGGGAAGGGCTCTTAAAGGATGGGGTTGAAGCAACACAGTTTTAGGAGGAGGCACAATGAAAGTAAGGGTTGATGAAGATGTATGTGTAGGAGATGGATCTTGTGTAGAGATCTGCCCTGATGTTTTCAGGATTGATGGTGACCTCGCAATGGTAAAGGGGAACAGGGTGCCGGAAGAACTGGAGGATATGGTCAGGGAAGCAGCAGAGGCATGTCCTGTTGAAGCAATAATGATTGATGAATAGTCTTTTTTCATGAGAGGACGATGTATGCCTATTGGTGCTCTACTTCCCCTTAAAGGGGAATAGGTTTTATCTTCTATCTCTTTGTAAGAAAATTTGTGAGAAAATTCCCTTGACAAAAGAATCAGTATAGATATAACTTGCATATACTTTTTTCAAAACTACAATTTGAGGTTATAAGTGCTAAAGTCATTAAAACTTAGAGTAATTCTTATTTTAGTATTGCTGGTAGTGTCAGTTATTTTCTGTTTGCCCAGTGTGATCGACCTGAAGGGTGCGTGGAAGAAATATCTTCCATCGGAAAAGATACACCTGGGGCTCGATCTTAAAGGGGGCATGCACCTGCTCCTGGAGCTTGACACGCAGAAAATGATGCAGAACCTTGTAGACAGGAAGTTCAATAACTTCAAGGATGCAATGATTCGCGACAATATACGCTTCCTTGGGTTGGACAAAAAAGAGAACTCCTTATCGGTTGTCATCAGGTCAGACCAGAAAGAAAAGCTCTATAACCTTGTAGGTAAAGAGTTTTCTGACCTGAAGGCAGGGGTTTCCAGGGCAGAAGGCGATAATTTTCACGTCGAGTTTGTATGGCTTGAAAAAGAAATGGTCAATATAAAACAGAATGCCGTTCATCAGGCCCTTGAAACGATCAGGAACAGGGTAGACCAGTTCGGGGTGTCGGAGCCTGTTATTGTTCAGCAGGGAGAGAACCAGATACTCGTTCAGCTTCCCGGTATCCAGGACCCCGAGAGGGCCTTGGAATTGATAGGAAAGACGGCACAGCTTGAATTTAAGCTTGTCGATGATGATAACACGTCAAAGTCGACTACAGGCGGCGCTATTCCTGAAGGTTGCGAGCTTCTTACGATGAGGGGGAGGAACAGGGAGACAGGTATTGTTACGACGACACCCATTCTTTTAAAGAAACAGGCTTTGTTGACAGGAGAACTTCTCAGTAATGCAAAAATAGGAATCGGCGGTGAATTTAGCACCGAACCGAGAGTAGATATTGAATTCAACAGTGAAGGGGCCCGGATTTTTGACAAGATCACAGGGGAGAATGTCGGTAAAAAGATTGCTATTGTCCTTGATAATACAGTTTATTCGGCACCGGTTGTAAAAGAGAGAATTTCCGGCGGAAAAGCCCAGATAAGCGGCGGTTTTTCCATGGATGAAGCAAAAGACCTCGCAATCGTTCTCCGTGCCGGCGCACTGCCTGCACCGGTTAAGGTAGTCCAGAACATTACAATCGGTCCTACCCTTGGTCAGGATTCGATCAGAAAAGGCGTGCAAGCCACGGTTGTGGGCTGCGCATTTGTAATTATATTTATGATTTTCTATTATCGTCTCTCAGGGGTTATTGCAAACGTTGCCCTTTTGCTCAATCTTATTTATCTCCTCGGTGCCTTCAGCGCATTAAAGGCTACCATGACCCTCCCCGGTATTGCCGGCATTGCCCTTACTATCGGGATGGGTGTAGATTCAAACGTCCTCATATTCGAAAGGATAAGGGAGGAGTTGAGACTCGGAAAAACCGTCAGGGCGGCGGTGGAAGGGGGATATACGAAAGCCTGGGTGACAATATTCGACTCACACATAACAACGCTTATAACCGCCTGTGTTCTCTTTATATTTGGCACAGGTCCCATTAAAGGCTTTGCAATAACACTGATTATAGGGATGATAATAAATCTTTTTACCGCTGTGTTCGGTTCAAAAGCAATATTTGACTGGATCTTGATCAGGTTCAAACCGCGGAAGCTGAGTATCTGAGGAAACTATCATGATTGAACTAATAAAAAATACCAATATCGATTTTATCGGATTCAGAAAAAAGGCTTTTATCCTCTCTATAATGCTTGTAGCTCTTGGACTTTTTGCTTTTGTGATGGTCTTACTGGGGAAGGCAAATCTTAGTGTTGACTTTACCGGTGGAACCAACATGCACATAAAGTCCAGCCAGCATGTGGATATCGGCACATTAAGAACGGCTCTTATCGAAGGAGGCGTAAGCGATGCGCAGATACAGGAAGTCAGCGGAAGAAAGGAATTTCTCGTCAAGACAAAGCTTGCAGATACAGAGA
Source organism: Syntrophus sp. (in: bacteria) (assembly GCA_013824835.1). GTDB lineage: Bacteria > Desulfobacterota > Syntrophorhabdia > Syntrophorhabdales > Syntrophorhabdaceae > PNOM01. Next base: position 16,917 of record PNOM01000001.1, read on the forward strand.
AAGAAAAAATCCAGAACAAAATAATTTCTATTCTATCCGGACGTTTCAAGGACAATAAATTTGAAATCCTTGCCAGCAGTATGGTCGGTCCTGGCGTGGGAAATGATCTGAAAAAATATGCAATAATTGCTGCATGCCTTGCCCTGATCGGCATTATAGGCTATATTGCCTGGCGGTTTACCCTGGTGTCGGGTATCGCTGCAACTATTGCAACTTTTCACGATGTTGTGGCCATTCTCGGCTTGTTTTACATCCTCAACAAGGAGTTTAACCTCCTTATCATTACAGCCCTTCTCACGATTGCAGGTTATTCTCTCCAGGATACTGTGGTGGTTTTTGACCGTATCAGAGAAAATATGGCGAAGATGAAATCAAAAGATGATTTTGCTGATGTTATCAATAAAAGCATCAATGAGGTCTTAAGCAGGACCATTGTGACCGGCATCAGCACCCTCATTGCATTGGGTTCTCTCATGATTCTCGGCGGAGAAGTGCTCTTTGATTTTTCTTTTGCACTATTTGTAGGGCTTATCGTGGGCACTTATTCATCAATCTTTGTCGCAAGCCCGTTAGTGTATGTATGGAGAAAGAAGTTCCGATAGTCTTATGCTCGAATAGCTCTGATATCAGGTTAAACTGATGCAACTAAAGCTGGAAGAAGTTTTAAAGGACAAAGAGAGGGAATTAAAGCTTTACAAAAGATTTCAGGATCTCAAAAGTCTCTGCGAGAAAAGCATCTTTCCCAGCGTTGATCTACCACTAAAGAGCCACATTGAAACCCTCACACAACTCATAGAAAGACTTATCCCTGACCCGAAAGACCGTACGGAAGAGATGTTCTCTGGTGAGATATTTGCCCTTCTGGGTGCTATATATCTTCATGACATCGGCCTTGTAAAGAACTACACATGGTACGGAAATGAGGAAATATTCAATTCCCTGGATGTTTCGAATAAGAAAATACTTGTAAATTATGGAATAGGAAAAGAGCTCGATATACCGGAAATGGCAATCGAGATCATTAACTATCTGACCTTTTCGGATATAGTGAAAAAAATACCCCTTGAATGGTCGATCACAGAGGACACGAAAAAGGCAATAATACGAAATACGAAAATTATTGAGCATATATTTAATTTTTCCCATCTCCTTGTGGATGTTTTCTACACTGGCCTGGGGAATTCTCAGTTAAGAAGATTTCAGCGCCCCATGCTGGTTCTGAGAAGCAGTGACGTAGTAATCGATATCAACAGCAGGGAGGGGATTATAGGCATCAAGTGTGCCGCAAAATTTCCTTATGAACTCCACGTTATTGAAAACGCGAAGGTTTATGTTCAGAATGCCTTCAGCCTTTTTAAGAATAATGTAAATGGCAGACTTGGCTTTCAGTATAAAGAGATTGTATGGGATATAACCAAGGATTTTGATTACTACAGGGATATTTTTGGAGTACCGAGATTTTCCTCCTACGGAGAGCATGAAAGGCCGCCTTTTGATAGATGGAAAGAGGCTTCAACAATATTGGATAATCTGTTTAATCACGGGTATGCTATTGTGGTTGGCGAAGCCTCTTCAGGTAAAACAACGGCGTTGGAATCTTTTCTAATACCCCAGATTATATCCATTGCGCCTAATACCTTTTATTGTGAATTATGGGGAGATCCTGTAAGCGAGATAAGGGATATAATATGCAAAAGGTATAAGGCATTCAGCTATTCAGGACTTGATATTATCTCTATCTGCAAGAAACTTCTTGAAGAGGGGCCATGTTTTTTTGTGATCGATACATGTGAGAAGCTGATTAATATGGGTGAGAAGGAACAAGAGAAATTTGAGAGATTTCTCGAATTCTGCTTTGAAAAGGACAATATCTTTCTTGTGGTCTCCGGAGACAAAGAGGATTTTTTTGAATGGCACAGACCTTTCAAAAAAATGAGGTTGTCTGCTGTCAGTGAAATAAAACCGATTCAAGGGGTTATGGTTCTGGATACCTACGGAGAGGGGAAGATTCCCTGGAGTGTAGATGAACATTACAAGCCGGTCGAATGCGAGATGCTTCAGGGCGATGTAAGCCTTGAACAGATGGTTGAGGATATGCTGAATAAAACTCCGGACAGTATGAAGTTCAGGGGTATATTGGCGGTTCTTATAGAAAGCAGCGAGAAACATTTGAAGCGGTATACCATGGAGGCAATTTCCTTTGAAACTGCTCTTCGTGATGAAGAGATTCAGGAATACCTGAATATCATGAAGGACGGGGACATCGTGAAAGAGATGGAATTCCTCGGTTCGCCCTATTTCTCGCTGTCAAACAGATACCTGAAAGAACCTCTTTACCGGCTCTTAAGGCTGGATGAGTTTGAGGAGAAAAAAAAGATACGCAATATGATTCAGAATGCCTTGATTAACGATTCTTTTCTTGATAATGTGGCTCTGGACATTGTGGAAAAATGGAAAGATCACATGGTTTTTTCAAAGGAGGGGGCAGGCATGATCCTGGGGAGTCTCATTGCAAGAGGGGAAGACTATAAACCTTTGTTTGAGAAGGCAAAGCATGATGGTAAAGGGATCGACATTCAGCCCATTCTGAAACTTGTCTATTCAGAAGATGAACAGAAGAGAAGCGAAGCCATTAAGCTCCTCTTTGATATTCAGGATAAAAACATGGTAAATCCCCTGCTCCTCCATTTGAAAAAGGAGAATGTCCGGGAGATCCAGGATCTCCTCATAAAGGGCATCAGTCTTACGGGGAAAAAGAGATCCATTGTGGCCATTATGAATACCCTGAAAGAGATCGGGGAAAGCCAGCTCAGACTGAAAGCGATAGATTTTTTCTACTCTCTCTATGGCAGCAACGGGAAAAGCCTGCTTATAGAACTCCGGGAAAAGGAGGATGACCCTCTTGTCCTGGATGAAATCGACAGACTTCTTTCTAACCTGGAAATTTAGCCATATTGTGCATATAGGGTCTTAAGACATCAGGGACACTAATCGAGCCGTCTTGAGTCTGGTAATTCTCCATTACTGCCATTACGGTACGTCCAATGGCGAGACCGGAGCCGTTCAGGGTATGGGCAAACTCTGTTTTTCCCGTTCCTTTTCGGTACCTGATCTTAGCCCGCCTTGCCTGAAAGCTACCAAAATTGCTGCACGATGATATTTCTCTATAAATATTCTGTCCAGGCAGCCAGACTTCAATATCATAGGTCTTTGAGGATGAGAACCCCATGTCGCCGGTGCATAGAGCGGAAACCCTGTAATGGATATTCAGTTTTTTCAGGACATCTTCCGCGTCGAGGAGCAGTCCTTCAAGCTCATCATAAGAATTTTCCGGTAAGGCAAACTTGACCAGTTCCACTTTATTGAACTGATGTTGCCGTGTAAGCCCCCGTGTATCCTTCCCGTGCGCCCCAGCTTCTTTCCTGAAGCACGGCGTGTATGCCACATATTTTATGGGAAGCTCATCCTCTTTCAATATTTCGTTGCTATGAATGTTTGTGACAGGGACCTCTGCGGTGGGTATAAGAAAATAATCAATCCCTTCAAGCTTGAATAGTTCTTCTTCAAACTTGGGGAGCTGACCTGTATTGGTCATTGACTCACGGTTGACCATGAAGGGCGGAAGGACCTCAATATACCCGTGTTCCCGGGTGTGGAGGTCGAGCATGAAGTTAATCAAGGCCCGCTCAAGAAGGGCGCCAAAGGACTTGTAGAGGGTAAACCGTGATCCGGTGATTTTTGCAGCCCGCTTGAAATCGAGAATATCAAGTTTTTCTCCTATATCCCAGTGGGCAAGGGGTTCAAAATCAAAGACAGGTTTTTCACCCCACACCTTCACCACCTTGTTGTCTTCGTCGCCTTTACCGACAGGGACACTATAGTGAGGGATGTTGGGTATCAGAAGAACCATATTTTCCCATTCCTGCTCTGCTGATCGCAGATCCTGCTCAAGGGTTTCAATATCCTTTCCGAGGGCTCTCATATCCTCGATCTTCAAGGAGGTATCTACTCCTGATTTTCTCAGTTTTGCAATCTCGTTTGACAGCTCATTTTTTTCATTTTTCATCTTCTCTGATTCCTGGATGAGCTTTCTCCGTTTTTCATCAACATCGAGGAGTTTCCCTGAATCAAAGGGCGCCCCTCGATTTATCATGCTCTCATATACAATTTCCGTTTTTTCCCGGATGATTTTTGGGTCGATCATTTAGTCCTCCAATAGTTGATTGTTAAACTCAATCGGCATATACGTATAGAGCTGACCACCTATGGTGTAAAGGGCCTGCCCGTTCACAAGGAGCTGGACCTTTTTAGCATCCTTAAAACATGAAAGAAAGGAATTGACAATCCCGTATATCACATGAATTTCGTTACGGGTGCTCATCATCCCGTTTTTTATATCCTGCGAGAGATTGAGATATATAATACCATCTGTGTCAATGATGAATTCGTTGAGGGAAAGCTTTTCGGGAACTGCCTTTTCCTTCTTTAATGTCTTTATAATAAGTTCTGCCTTTTCCCGTTCCGGCATAGAAACATTTATTTCAAAGGTCTTTTTAGCAAGTTTTCCTGAATTTCCGGGAATAAAAATGGAAAAGGCCTCCTTTTTCTCAGGTACAATCACCTTCCCGGGCTCTTCCCGGAGCGTTTTAGTCTGTAGAATTATAAGTACACCAAGAATAATCAAAAGAATACACAAAATGGCAAATCTGCTGTAGGGAACCGGTTTTTTCAATATGAGCTGCCTTTTATTGCCTTAAGAAACTCATCGGAACGGGCTACTCTGAAAATGGGATAGATTGCGGAATTTCTGTAGGCATCAAGAAAATTCTGGTGGATCTCCTTTTTATAGGCAGCGCTCAGGTCTTCAAGGATGATGGCATAGAAATCGTGGCACACTGCATCGAATGCAGTAGCGAGGACACAGAAATGGGTATTCACGCCCCCTATTGCAACAGTATCAACATTCATAGTCCGCAGGGTCTGATCGAGGTCAGTCTTAAAAAAGGCGCTGAACCTTCTTTTTTCCAATATTATGTCGCTTTTTTGTGGCTCAAGATCGGAAAGGGGCCGGGTACCGTCTGTTCCTCTGATTGCATGGGGTTTCATTCTTCCATTGAAGATGAAATCCTTTTCAAGGAAACTGTCGCAGGCAAATATCACTGGAATCGAAAGGCCACGGCATGTCTTCAGGAAATCTCTGACAGGGGCAATAATCTTCTCTTCTTCCTTTTCTCCTTTCTTCCGGTCCTTACGGTAATTTCCTTCAAGCATATCGACGATGATAATGGCAGGTTTCATTGTGCTCCTCCTGTGTATGCTCCAAGGAAAAGTGAGCGAAAGTTCTGTTGGATGTGGGCGGCCATTGAGTCAGTCGTTATGTCTTTGATCAAGGCAAGCCTATTGATGGTAATCTTTACAAAATAGGGCATATTCCTCTTTCCCCGGTGTGGCTGGGGTGTTAGAAATGGTGCGTCGGTTTCAGCGAGCAACCTGCTGAGAGGGATATATTTTACTGCCTCGGTCAATGGATTATTGTTGCCATAAGTAATTGTTCCGGGAATTGATATGTAGAATCCCATATCAAGGAACTTTTTTGCTGTTTCGAGGTCATAGGAAAAGCAGTGTATTACTCCCTTCACAGGGCTCCTGTCTGCTGACTCTTTGAGAATTGAGAGTGTTTCCTCCTTTGATTCCCGCGAATGTACGATAATGGGCAGCCCCAGTTCCTTTGCCAGCTCGATCTGATCCTGAAAGGCCCTGACCTGCGCGTTTCTGGGTGAATGATTTCTGAAAAAGTCGAGGCCGATCTCTCCTAAAGCCACAATCTTCGCATGTTTCAGGTAAGGAGTCATTTTTTTCCCCATATCTGCATTATAATCTGTGCTGTTGTGGGGGTGGATACCTATTGCCCCGTAGATGGGGGGAAATGTATTCACAAGCTCAAGTACCTTGTCGAAATATTTTTCCTCAGTGCCTACAGTGAGTATATATGTGAGACCTTCAATAAGGCTCTTATCTATAATTGCTGCCCTGTCTTTATTAAAGTCATCCATCTCGAGGTGGCAATGAGAGTCAACAAACATGGGTGATTTATACCATATTATGGGTGGCTATTCAATAAAAGGGGCTTGCGTCGCCCCCTCGCACGGCAGAAGCCGTGCGAGCCTCCCCCTCTCGCTCACGGTGTGAGCTAAATGACACTTGGACAAAGGGGCTTGCGTCGCCCCCTCGCACGGCTTCTGCCGTGCGAGCCTCCCCCTCTCGCTCACGGGTGTGAGCTAAATGACACTTGGACAAAGGGGCTTGCGTCGCCCCCTCGCACGGCAGAAGCCGTGCGAGCCTCCCCCTCTCGCTCACGGGTGTGAGCTAAATGACACTTGGACAAAGGGGTTCAAGCCTGCCCCCACAACTTCATGTTCAAGGTTCGGGGTTCAACGTTGAACATTGAACGTAGAACAGGGTTTCATTGTCTCCCCCTCTCGTCTGCCGTGCAGGCTAATCTGATATTTCAATAATAGATTAGCCTGCAGCTCTGCTGCGGGGTAGTTGATAAAATGTCGCATGGCACAGAAAAATTATGCCTGATTTGCCTTGTGTTCGAGAGGCAGAATATCTTTATAGTCTGCATGTGTTGTTTCTTTTGTGGAAGAACGGCCATCAAAGAAAGCACCTTCAGATATTATAAGCTTTGTGGTAAAAATATCACCTTCGACAGCTCCTTTTGATTTTATCTCCACGGTTTCTTCTGAGGTGATATTTCCCTTGATTGTTCCATCTATGACAACCCTCCGTGAAACCACATCTCCTTTCACTATTCCAGTCTCACCCACTATCAGCCAATCTGCCTTGATATTCCCATTAATGGTCCCATCAAGTCTTACCACGCCTTTAGTGGCGAGATCGCCTTTAATGCTTGATTCAGAACTGATTATTACTTCAAGGGATAATTCTTTTTTCCTATTTTTCTTAAACACTACAATATGTCCTTTAAGAATGTGGCAGGGTTTACGTATCTGCCTTTATTCCAGACCTCATAATGAAGGTGGGGGCCGGTGGCGTTGCCGGTGATGCCTGAAATCCCGATCGTTTCACCCCGGGCAACCCGTTGTCCTACCTTGACGTAGTTTTGCTTGTTGTGGGCATACACGGTTGTAAAGCCGTATCCGTGTTCGAGGACAACGATATTACCGTTATTATAGTGCCAGCCTGAAAAACTTACTATACCGTCTGCAGTTGCCTTCACAGGGGTGCCAATAGGCGTCCTGATGTCAATACCTGTGTGCTGTATATGTTTACCTGATACGGGATGTTCCCTGATGCCGAATTCTGAGCTTATTACCCCCTTTAAAGGCCACCCGATAGGGGTTGCCCGGTAAGTGTTTTTTTGATCCGAAATATACGATCTGATTTCTACGACTGACTGAATGGTTTCGTCCACCTGTTTTTTGAGAAGATCGATATCAATGGCCCCGGGGTTTTCATTTTCCGCCTCAAGAAGAATGGCCTTTTTTGATTTGTGGGAAAGGAGTCTTGCAAATTCCGCGTCTGCCTTCTTCAGGGAGTGCATCACAGTTTTAAGTTCTGTGAATTGGGTTGAAAAATAGGAAAGTTTTCTTCTCATTCCATAATATTCGAGGGTGTTTACTCCGGTGGATACGATGTATCCGGCACCCACAATACTGAGAAAAAAACAGGAAATCAATCCGATTGCAGGGACCTTTATTTTTATAGGTTTTACTTTAGAGTGAGGAACTACCATAATAGTTACGGCAGTGAAAGTCTTTTTCAAAAAAAGCTTTAGCTTCCCCATATAAGTCCCTTTAAGTCGTTAAATTTCGCAGGAAAGTTTATATATTATCAAAACAAAATATTAATTGTCCAGAAAAATATTTTTACCGGTGTTTTATTACCCCTATCTGCGGGCAGAGATGTGCAATAGGGCATATGTTGCACATTGGTGAAACAGGCTTGCAAAGCCTTTGTCCAAAGGCAACGAGAAGGGTATTGTAGACAATCCAGTATTTTTCAGGCAGAAGGCGCCTGAGTGCATCTTCGGTCTCATGGGGGTTTCTGGTATCCACAAGGCCTATACGATTGGAGATCCTGTGGACATGGACATCAACACAAATGCCCAGTTTCCCGTACCCCTCGTTAAGTACGAGGTTGGCTGTTTTTCTTCCCACGCCTTTTATTGTGAGAAGTTCATCAATGGTATCAGGGACCATGCCGCTATACTTCCCGATAATGATCTGTGATACATCCTTTAATGTCTGCGCCTTATTACGGTAAAAGCCAACAGGGTATATGAGACCTTGCAACTCTTTATCGGAAAGACCAAGGATTTCTTCAGGTGTTTTTGCCCTTGCCATGAGCCGCTCCATGGCCTTCTCCGTTGTTTCGTCCTTTGTCCGTAGGCTCAGGAGGGTGCCTACAAGCACGAGAAAAGGGTTTCGTTCCTTCTGTGATAGTTTTGTGATAACCGGCACGTTGTTTTTCAGATATTTCTTGAGGATATCCATCATTTCATCAATTTTTGCATTGTCCCACCCAATCTTCAACCGAATATCTCCTCTGCAAAACGTGCCATGTGTGCGGTATGGGACCCCTCCCAGTATATGTTCCGGCACGATGGACATATACTGAACGTTTCATATTGATGAAAGACAAACTCAGGGATGTACTGCTCCACATCAATCTTTTTGATGGGTGCAAGGGGGGTGTTGCATTTAATGCACCGGGTCATGGCTTTTTTCAAATCAACATAAGGGCGGATGATATCCTGAATCTCCCTGATTTGTTCCATTGCCTTGTCGGATATTATGAATACCACCCGATCAATCCGAATGATTCCCCACAGCTTGCTGCGGGGTAACAACATTCCCTCGCCCCTTCGAGGGAGAGGGTCGGGAGAGGGGGATTGCGGAGGTTCATTGCCCTTGATCAGGCGCCTCCTTGTAAAGAAGAATTGATAATCCGAAGAACAATAGGGTGTTAATTCGTTCATGTTCTTTATATAAACCGTATCCAGCCCGAGGATTCTCAGATATTTTGCGAGCTTGCCGAGCATTGCATCACAGATAAATCTCATGATAACCTGCTGACCTCCCTGCCCTATTACCTCTCCACCAAGGTTTTTGCGACTCTTTTCGCATTTACCAGTATTTCTTCTTCCCCTGGAATGTGCCTGTTTTCCATCACTACCCGGCCCATGCATATCACGGTATCTACCACATAACCATTTGCTGAATAGACGATATCGGAATAGATATCAAAGCCGGGGGTCAATTCAGGTCTTTGAGGATCAACGAGCATGATGTCAGGGCTGTTGCCTGTTTTAATCTCCCAATCGCCGAGGCGGAAGATCTCTGCTGCACTTTTTGTGGCGATAGCGAAGGTATCTTTTGCCCCGAGCATAGTCGTGTCTCCAGTGCTGTATTTTGCAAGGAGTGAGGCAAACTTCATGGTCTCCATAATATCAAGATTATTGTTGGAAGCGCATCCATCTGTACCGAAACAGAATGGTATATCCCTCTCTTGTACGAGAAGATAGGGGAAAAACCTTCCCACAGCGAGCTTCAGGTTGGATACAGGGTTATTGACCAGGCTAACACCCCTTGCCTTGAGGATGTCGCAGTCCTTTTCGTCAAGCCAGCATCCGTGGCAGCCGATGAATCTGGGTGAAAGTATGCCAATGGAATCAAGAAAACCTACAGGTGATACCCCGTATTTATTGCGGGAAAGGGTATCCTCTTCGCCAGTCTCAGAGAGGTGCATGTGAATCAGGATATCGTTCTTTTCAGAAAAATTTCGTATCCATTCAAGACTTTCCTTGCAGACCGTATAGACGCTGTGGGGGCCGAAGGTAAAGGTTACATGGGATTTATATTTTTCTGAAATCTCAAAAAGCCTGATATTGTTCTCGATCTCTTCCCCACCTTTTTTCAGGTCGAACATGTCGATGAAGACGGCGCTGATAAAGCCCCTTATCCCCATGTCGCAGACCGCGCGTGCAGTCGCTTCCCAGAACCAGTACATGTCGTTGAAAACAGTAACGCCGTTTCTTATCATTTCCAGGCAGGCAAGCTTTGCCCCCCAGTATACATCTTCTTCAGTCAATTTTGCTTCCAGGGGCCATATCTTCTCTTCCAGCCATGTTTTCAGGGGCAAATTGTCGCCATAGCCCCTGAAGAGGGTCATAGCAGCATGGGTATGGCCATTAATGAGAGAGGGCAGGGCAATCTTGTTGTTCCCATAGATGGTCTTGTCTGCCCTTTGTGAACAATTGTCCGCAATTTCCCTGATTGTACCGTCTTCTATGAAGATATCCTTTGTTTGTCCATCTAATACTACGTTTTTAATAAGTAAATTCATTCACTATCCTTCGCAAGCAGTTTTTCAATGAGCGTCTCTATGGCCTTTTGACCATTAGAAGCGTTCTCCTTGATCTCTTCTATGGTGAGGGGTATCTTCACGATGCCGTTGCAGTAATTGTCAATAGAACAAAGGCTCACATAGGGTATCCCGAGCTCCATGCACAGCGTGGCCTCTGAGGCCATAGTCATGCCCACAACGTCTCCGTACCCCCGAAGGAGGTCGATTTCAGCTTTTGTCTCAAGCCTTGGACCTCGTGTCTGCACATAAATCCCTTCTGAAAGGACATCCATCTTTAACTCCCTGCACAGGCCGTAAAGACTGAGCCGAAGGTCTGTATCCATAACAGGGATTATGAATCTCATTTCATTATCGAAAAAGGTAGGGATATCCCAGAGAGATATGAAATCATGGGGGATAAGAAAAATGCCCGGTCTAATCTCCATCTTCATGCTCCCCGTGGAATTGATGGCAACGACCTCTTTTGCATCCAGATCCTTAAGGGCGTGAATATTGGCGCAATGGTTGATTTTGTGGGGGGGCACAGGAGGGCTTCCGTGACGCTGGATAAAGACATGGATGCCGTCAGTCTTGATTTTGATGTCTCCGTAGGGGGTCCTCACGGGTTCTTCATTCCATCCCGCAAAGAGGGATGATTCCATTAACGACGTGCCACCAATGATTGCGGTCATTTTCCCGTCCTTTCGAAGAGTTTTATTTATACCGATACTCTGCAACGATTCACTATTTACTACTCACGGCCAATGGAGTCAAGCATTTTGTGCGGCTAACAATTTACTAAATTCCTTTTGACAGACAATCAATGATGGAATATAATTGTAACAAAATCTTTCAGGGAGGCCCTTAAATGAAAAAATTATTGATTTTGATCTGTTTTTCCATGTTTATTGCCCTTCTTTACAGTGTGTCCCTGGTTGTGCCTGTTTTTGCCGTATCTGTCCAGTCCCCAAGCGCCCAGTCCCCAAGCGCCCAGTCCCCAAGCGCCCAGTCCCCAAGCGCTCAATCTCCAAGCAACAACAGATGTAATCCAGGATATTCACTCACAAATTATAATGGCAACAGATCATGTATAAAGTGCAACCCTGGATACAGCTACACAAAATACAACGGCCGGGATTCATGCATAAAGTGCAATCCCGGATACAGCTATACAAAATATAATGATCGGGTTTCATGTATAAAGTGCAACCCTGGATACAGCTACACAAAATACAACGGCCGGGATTCATGCATAAAGTGCAATCCCGGATACAGTTATACAAAATATAATGGCCGTGATTCGTGTGTGAAGCGATAGGGGATTTATCCGGGGTTGTGAGAAGACAGGGGTTTTTGCAGCAGGGCCATAAATTCTTCTTCGGTAAGAATCTTGAGGCCAAGACCCCGTGCCTTGTCCAGTTTTGATCCTGCCTCCGCGCCGGCAACCACATAATCCACCTTTTTGCTCACCGATGGCGCAGTTTTTGCCCCCAGTTCCTCCACCCTTTTTCTTGCCTCTTCCCGCGCGAGGGCGCTGAGTGTGCCTGTAAATACAAAGGTCAGGCCTTCAAGCTCCTTTTTGTCCCTTTTTGTATGCTCAATTTCAACCTTTTGAAGGATTCGCCTGATTGTCTCTGTGTTCTTCTCATCCTTGAAGAAGGCAGTGATACTGCCGGCTACTTCTGGTCCTATCTCCGGTATAGCAACCAGTTCCTCCTCTGTTGCGGATGAGAGGTGGTCCATGTCGCGATATCTCTCTGCAAGGAGACCTGAGATATGCTCCCCTACGTTTCTGATCCCGAGCCCGTAGATAAACCGGTTGAAGGGTCTTTTTGCAGAGGCTGTAATGGCATCAACAATGTTTTGGGCTGATTTATCGGCCATCCGCTCGAGGCCCATAAGCACCTCTTTTGTGAGAAAGTAAAGGTCTGACACATCTTTTATGATATTTTTATCTACCATCTGCTCAATCAGTTTGACTCCGAGGCCGTCAATATCCATTGCCCTCTTGGAGGCAAAATGCTCAATGCTGCCCTTTATCTGGGCGGGGCAATTGATATTGACACACCGTGTGATTGCTTCTCCTGAAGGCCGCACCGCCTTTTCTCCGCATACAGGACAGGCTATGGGCATGACGAAGGGTATTTCGCTGCCGGTCCGTTTTTCCTCTATGGCCTTTACCACCTCCGGGATTACATCTCCAGCACGGCGGACTATAACGGTATCTCCGATCATAATCCCCTTCCTCCTGATTTCATCTTCATTGTGAAGGGTTGCCCTTGATACTTCAACCCCTCCCACTGCAACGGGTTTTAAAACCGCTACAGGGGTTAAGGCCCCGGTCCTGCCCACTCCCACGATAATATCCTCAATCACAGTGGTCTCTTCCTGGGCTTCGAACTTATAGGCTATGGCCCACCGTGGCGATCTGGAAACAGCCCCCAGGTGTGCCTGATAATCGAACCGGTTTACCTTGATTACCGTCCCGTCAATCTCATAGAGGATCTGTTCTCTTAATGCCTCAATGTGGTGGTAATAGTCAATCACTTCACCTACATCCTTGCAAGGATGGGCATATTCATTCACCCGGAATCCCCATTTTTTAAGATAATCAAGGAATTGAAGGTGTGTCTCAATAGCAGCGCCGATGATCTGACCAGGGGCGTAGCAGAATATATTCAGTTTCCGGCCTGCGGTAATACGGGAGTCAAGCTGTCGCACCGTACCGCTGCCCGCATTCCTTGGATTGGCAAAGAGGGGTTCCCCAGCTTCTCCCCGTTTTCTATTCAATTCCTCAAATTCCCTTTTTCCTATGTAGACCTCCCCCCTTACTTCGAGTCGTTCAGGAATAGGGATACCCTGATTATCCATAAGTTTCATGGGGATTGATCTGATGGTCCGCAGGTTCTGGGTGATGTCTTCCCCGGAATATCCATCACCCCGTGTGGAGCCAAGAATAAATAGACCTTTTTCGTAGACAAGCTCAACGGCAAGGCCGTCAATCTTGACCTCCATTACATATTCCACAGCAGAGACATTGAGCAGCTTTTTTACCCGTTTGTCGAAATCAATAACCTCTTCGGCGGACATGGCATTTGCAAGGCTCAGCATGGGCATGGTATGGCTGACAGTAGAGAATGCATCAAGGGGTTTTGCGCCTATTCTTCTCGTTGGCGAATCAGAGGTTATGAATTCAGGATAGGCAGCCTCAAGCCCTTCAAGCTCCCTCAGTAGCCTGTCATATTCGGCATCTGAAATTACCGGGCTGTCGAGGACATAATACTGATAATTGTGGCGATCCAGTTCCTTCCTGAGGGCCTGTATCCTTATTGCTGCCTGTTCTTTATCCATTCTCTATGGGTATATGATCATTGATGAGGACAGCCTTGCGCACCTTGCCCAGGGATGTGCGAGGGAAATCATCGCAGAAAGTGACGTATTTAGGCCATTTGTATCGGGCAAGCAGGTCGGTGCAGAAGGCAATGAGTTCCTCGGTGGCCAGGGAGACTTCAGGTTTCAGGATCACAAAGGCGTGGCCCACTTCTCCCCAGGTCGGGTCCGGGACACCGACAATGGCGAGATCCTCTATCCCCCCATGGGTCTTTAAAACCCTTTCTACCTCCGCAGGATAGACATTCTCACCGCCGGAAATATACATATCTCTGGCCCGGTCTACGAGGTAATAGTATCCGTCTTCATCTTTTCTGGCGAGGTCGCCGGTATAGAGCCAGCTGTTCCTGATCGTGTCTTCTGTTTTCATGGGGTCCTGCCAGTACTCCTTCATCATGATGGACCCGCGCACGACGATTTCCCCTACCTCTCCGGGGCCGACAGTCTTTCCATTACGGTCCGCCAGCCTGACTTCCGCGTGAAAGACCGGTCTGCCCACAGTACCCGGTTTGCGGAGAGATTCATCTTCGGAGGCCCACAGGAGGATGGATGTCTCGGTCTGCCCCATGATCTGTCTGAGAGAGAAGCCGGCGTCCCTGCATTCGAGGAGTAGTGCCGGTGTGGTCTTTTCCCCGCCGATTGCGCACACCTTGAGTGATGTCAGGTCCTTCCTTTGTTCAGGAGCGACCTGGAGGAGTGCCCTGTAGACTGTAGGAACCCCGAGAAATTTGGTTACCTTGAAACGATGGATATCCTCATAGGTTTTCAAGGGATCAAATTTGGGATGAATTACCATGGTGGCCCCTTTATACAGGATCGGCGACGCCTGAATGAAAAGCCCGCCGGAGTGGAAGAGGGGCAAAAGGATGAGCATGATATCGTCGAACTGGAGATTGAAGAAGATGTCTGCATTAAGGCAATTGAAAAAGGTCTTCCTATGGGAAAGAACCGCTCCTTTGGGTTGTCCTGTTGTTCCGGAGGTGTACATAATTACATGGGGTTCCTCGGGGTAGGCAGGGCCGAGGGATCGGGTAAGAAAGGGTTTTTGACCGCTGAAAGAAGCAGTCTCGTTCCGATAATCGAGTATAGTGTCAGAAACCGATTGCTCGCCCAGAAATGCGAAAAGCATGGGAGGTCTCTGGTAATTAAGGCTGAGAGGTGTAAAGGTGTTGGCGCACTTACTGTCAAATACAAAAAGTCTGGGGCGGGCGTTCTTGATGGTATAGTCCAATTCCGGCATTGAAACGCGGAAATTCACAGGGACAAAGATGGCGCCAAGGTGGGAACAGGCGATATATAGCTCGATGAACTCGGGGCAATTCCCCAGCATGACAATGACGCGATCACCCTTCTCAATTCCCAGAGATTGAAGCCAGCATGCAGTGCGGTTTGCCCGATCGTGGAGCTCCATGTAGCTGATTGTTGTATTATCAAAAATGATAGCGGGTTTGTCGGGATAGAGTTCGCTCCAGCGAAATACCCACCATGCGATATTCATAGACTTGATCATAATGCCCTATAATGACATGTCTGCAGGATGATTGTCAATATTTCACAAACTTCAGCAGCCATTCTCGGTGAATATGTAACTGCCTGAGATTGCTTCCCCTTCACTTCACCCTGGGCTTCGACTCATACCAAATAGCTCTCATACATTAAACTTAAAATTGGTTGGAAATCCTTCCCTCATTATTCATTGGATGATAGCGATTGGGTATTATTCCATTTTTAATTCAAGTCATTGCGAGGAGCGTAGCGACGTGGCAATCTTAGCCTTAGAATACGAGATCGCCACGTCGGCCTGGGCCTCCTCGCGATGACTGCCAGAGAGTTTCTTCCATTGACAACATTGAGAGCGGGGTGGTCAGGGTAATTTGCTCGCAATGACATCTGACATAAAATAGACTATTGAATTAGAAATGGAATTAGCCGTTCCCGACGGGCTTCATCGCAAAAAAAGCAGCCCCTTTTGTTATTGTTGGGGATGCTTTTCTCTGGGTAATTAAACATATTGGTTGCAAATTAGAATAAGAATTGAAGCGGGGGGAGGGATCACTCCCCCCGGTATATGGCAATATGGTTTCTGCCAAGCTTTCTTGCCTTATAGAGCGTGTCTACTACCTTGGAAAGCAAAGTCACGGGATCTATAGTTCCATCTATCTGAATCAGGCCCATACTGATATCCATTGTAAATTTCTTATAATCTACAGAGAATTCATGCTGATTTACAGTGCGCTGTATTCTCTCGGCAGCCAATTTTGCCTCAGCCATGCTTACCCCTTTGAAAATCACAATAAATTCATCACCTCCGAATCTGTATGCACTATCTCCGGTTCGCAATGCACCCTTTAACATTTTACCGGTAGCGATCAGCAATTCATCGCCTACTGTATGGCCCAGGGTTGTATTAATCTCTCTAAAGCCATCAAGGTCCATGAAAAGAAGGGCGCCAAGCCCTCCTCTTTTGCGACCGTTTTTGGAAAGCTCCACTGTTTGCCGCAGGGTCTCTTCCATGGAGTGCCTGTTCGGAAGCCCTGTGAGGGCATCAAACCGTGTAATGTAGAACAGTTTTTGCTCGTTCTTCTTTAATTCAGTCAAATCATCACAGAAGATTACTAATTCTCCTGTACTCAATCTTGCCGGGAAAAAGTCAACAATCTTCTGGACCCCGTTTTTGCACGTAGATGTATGCACCCACGGTTCTTTCTTTTCGTGAATAGAATCCTCCATGTCATTAATCCAGTTTACAATGACATTGTGCGGGTATCCCGATTCGGGGAATATCTTTATGAACCAGGCCATTGCATCGGGAATTTCATTATGCTGATAACCGAATAATTCGACAATTTTGGGATTTATATATTTCAACCTGCCGTCCTTATCAATAAGCATGATTCCCAGGGGCGCATTTTCAGATAAGATTTGAAATTTCTCTTTTTCGTCGAGAACGGTCTGCTCGATCTCTTTACGTTTTGAGATATCCCTTATTGCCGAAACCAATTTCTCCTTTTCCAGGGGTTTAAGCAGATAACGACTGATAGAAAGATCAATAGATTCAAACAGATAATCCAGATCATTGCGGGCAACCGCCATGATAATATGTGGATCATCTCCGCCTTCCTTGATTTTCCGGACCATGTCAAGGCCGCTCAGCTTCGGAAGCGTGAGATTTGTTATGATTATTTCAGGTCTGTGTTCTCTGAAAATATTCAGGCCTTCAATACCATCTTTGGCAATGTATACATTTTTGACCTGATTACGCAGTATCTCAGCAATTTTTTCTCTCATAGTGCTTTCATTTTCCACATACAACACGGAGATTTCTAATTTGCCCTTGTTTTTATTATCCATTCCTTACCTCGTCCATGAATTTCGCGGTTCTGTCATAGTATATTGGCATATAATATCTATACCCTGATTCACTGTCAGCATAATGTTATAATTAATATACTACATCGATAAAGTTTTTTATAAGGTTTTCTTGTAAATAAAGCTGTGGCGGTGGTTTAAAATGCTTGCATGTGTACATATATTAATGAAAGTAAGGGTGTAATTTATTTAACATATATGATAAAAGTATGCATGGTTTTAACTTATCTTTCATCTAAACGAGGTTTATGTGGATAGCCTTGGCATAGATATCGGAACAGTAAGCGTAAAATATGTAAGATGGAGGGGTAATAAGGGCAAGGGGTCAGTTGTATCTCATGGGGTGTATCAGTACAAGGGGGAACTTGAAGATTTGAAGGGCATACTCACGGATATCAGGATAAAAGAGGGGGTAGATCATAGAGTCTACATCGGCCTGACCTCCCAGGATATCCTCAAGAAGACCTTTACAATCCCCGTCCTCCCTAAAGAAGAGTTGAAGGAAGCCCTTAATTGGTCTGCCTCAAAGATTGTTTCTTCACCTCTGGAAGAAATGATTTACGAATGTACTGTTCTCGGGGATGTGAAAGAGAGGGATATAAGAAAACAGGAAGTGTTTTTTGCAGGAGCACGCAAAGAATTTGTCGGGAGTATTCTTTCCGTATTTGATGAGGCCGGGTTCAGCAAAGTTGCCCTTCTTACGGATATTGCCTTCACGTATTTGCCTGTAGTCGACAAGTCTCCCGAGAGTTCTGTAGGTGTTATCGATATCGGGGGCAGACAAACCAGTATCTACGTTTTCAGTGGCAAAAGACTGATGTTTGCCCGGGAGACCATGACCGCTTCAGAGAGTTTTTCCGATGCCCTGATAAGCGGTTTTGTTTTTTCTTATGAGGAAGCGGAGGAATATAAGACACACAAAGGATTGACTGAAGAATCGGCGGGATTTCTCGGTCTACCCCTGGATAGGCTTAGTGGTGAAATCCGCAGGACTTTCAACGTATACGCCCAGCGGTATCCCGAGAAACCGGTCAAAAAGTTCTTTATCACTGGAAGAGGCTCGAAGATGCCGAATCTTCTCCCCAAGCTCAGGGAGCATTTTATTGAAGAGATTCAATACCTGACCGCCATGCCCGGCATTGAGGACGAGTTTCTTCCTGCCTATTCACTATGCGCCTATGGGGATAGCTTTATCAATCTCCTTCCCCCTGAGATCAGGCTTAAGGAAAAGGAGGCAGCATACGGGAAATGGGCGAGGATAGGCTCAGTTGGTGTTTTCGGTGTGCTGTTTTTTTTATCCATGGAGCACTGGAACGAATTGAATAAACTTGGCAATGCTCTGACCATCGAGATGAACAGCCTTTCACAAAAGCGTAATGAGCTTAATGCATTAGGGGGTAAAGTTTCCTCTTCTTATCACAAAGAAGTGCTGGCCATGGCGGATGAGGTACGTAAAAAGGATGTGATGTTTGTTACCTTAATGAAATACCTGTCGTCCCGTCTCCCAAGGGAAGTATACCTGAAGGAAGTGGATTTCGACGGATACAGGAAAATAGAAGGAGTCACGAAAGATAACCAAAAAGACGCTCTTCAAAAAGGATCATTAGCGGCCATAGCAGCAGCGGGCAAGCAAAAAGCAGAGTTTAAGGAGACCGACAGCGAGTCAAAAGATTATAAGGTGATAATAAAGGGATATATATTTGGCGATTCTGAAGTAACTGGACCATCTCTCCTGGAGCTTATTGTGCGCCTTCAGTACTCAGGTTTTCTCAGGGAGATTGAAGTTGAGAGCCAGGAGATGAAAGAAATCCATGGCAAGAAGGCGATGGAGTTTTCAATCCGGGCGAGGGGCATACCCCATGAAGTTTAGGCTTGCATATATATGGTTTGCATTGCCAGTGGTTTTAATTGCCATCTGGGTAGTTGTTGTATACCTTCCTCTGTCGGCAAAGATCAAGGTTAAGACAGGTGAACTGGCGAATATGAAGAAGGAGTCTGAAAACATTGATAATCAGATCAGAGTCATGGTCGAAGCAAGAAAAAAAGACGAGCAGATTAAAGCATCCGCGGAGCAGCTTCAAATGAATATACCCCTTCTGAATGACTTCCCCCAGTTTGTGAGAGGTATGGTGAAGGCAGCGGGAAAAGACGGGATTGTTATTGACAGGCTGAGCACGAGACTGGAGACGGGCGATGGGAACCAAGCGAGTCCGATGCTGAATCCTGTACTGGAGATGAATACGCGGGGGAGTTTTATGCAGGTTGGTAAATTTCTTGAGGATTTGCAGGGCAAAGAGGCTTACAGGAGAATCTCCAAAGCCCGCATCTCCTATGATGAGAAGGAATACCCTACACTCAATGCGGCGGTCAAGATAGAATTCAAGGTATGGAGAGAGAATATCATTGAAAATAAGTAAACCTACCATCATATTCATGGTGATCGCAGGGCTCGTGCTCGTCTATATCATTTTTTTTACCGGCAAGAAAAAACCGCCTCCCGTGCCGGCCAATGCGCCTGCGCCCGTATCGGCGCCTCAAGGTGCGGCCATACCTGCTTCGGTTGAGCGAAAATTTGTCCCCCAAAAATTTGTCCCCCAAATAATTGCCCTTAATCAGTTGAACCTTGCCTGGGATAGAGATCCTTTCCTGCTCCCGAAGGTTCCGGAGAAAAAAGGTGGTAAAGTTTCCAATGTTCCTTTCAAGCTGGTGGCTATTCTTGAGGGCAGAAGCGGGAGAATGGTGATTCTCGGCACCGAAATTGTACGAAAGGGAGAAATGGTGGGGGAAGAAAAGGTCTTGGAAATAGGCAATGACAGGGTTGTTCTTGTCCGCGGCAAGACCCGGAGGGTTTTGATTCTGGAGGAGCCGGTCTGGCCGGATTCCGGGAAAGATGAAGGTGAAAAGGGACGAAAAAAAACGGATGACAGGGTGGGCAAATGATTTATAGATATGTTGTTTTATCAATACTTTGTTTATTTCTTGCATCATGTACCCATGGAGAAAAGGCAAAGGATACCAGGGTGGCGACTGCTGAGAAGGCGCCGGGACGGGTGGATATACCGAGCCCGATAGGGCTGCAATCGGAAAAGGAAAAACAGATCACCATAGTTGCATCATCTGAAACCTTCTCTTTTTCCCTGCGCGAGGCTGATGTAAGGGATGTTTTGAGAGGTATCGCAAAGGAGACACATTACAACATGGTCATTGAGCCTGACGTAAAAGGTCTTAGTACTGTGGATTTAAAAAACGTGACCCTTGAAAAGGCCCTTGAGTATATCGTAGAGCCCCTGGGGCTCAGCTATAAGATAGAGGGGAAAACGGTATATGTTTCGAAGCCGAAGCTTGAGACGAAGATGTTTCCCATCAACTACCTGTCGTTGAAAAAGATAGGGGACAGCACCGTGGCATGGAATACCGGAGGATCCTCAACTGGCGGGGGCGCAGCTCCAACAGGAGGAACTGCTACCGGAACCGGTGCGGCAGGTACGGCCGCGGGCGGCAGTACTGTTACGATGAGAAGTGTAACGGAATCGGATATCTGGAAAAACCTGGAAGATAACATTAAGGAGCTTATTTCCAAAGAAGATGGAAAGGTGTTTGTGAACAGACAGGCAAACATGGTGGTTGTCACCGATTACCCCGGGAAACTGAAAGCAATTACCAGATTCCTTGAGGGTATCGAGGCAATAGTGCACAGGCAGGTAATGATAGAAGCAAAGGTTGTGGAAGTTCAATTGGAAGACAAATATAAAGAAGGTATCAACTGGCAGGTTCTTAATGGAAAGTTATGGAACTATACGGTAAACGTGGGTCAGCAGTTGAGAAGCCCTATAGTATTGCCTGGCAGCGCTATAGCTGCTGCTACGGATTCGCCGTTTTTTGCCTTATTTGTGGGAGGCGCGAACCTTGACATCAATAATACCTTTGTTGAACTATTAAAAACACAGGGGACAATAAATATCGTATCCAGCCCCAGGATTACCACCATGAACAACCAGAGGGCAGTAATAAAGGTGGCAAGACAGGATGTCTATTTTGACGTGCAGCAGAGTACTTCTTCCGGTACCACAACGCCTACCGTTACCTATACCCCCAGGTTTATTAATGTGGGCCTCATATTGGACGTTATTCCCCAGATAGATGATGCAGGCAACATAATTTTGAATATTCATCCCATGCTCACCAATAAGGTTAATCAAGTAGCCCAACCAATCAATACCGGAATCGGACCTACCACATATACGTATGTTCCAGTCCTCGATGTGCGTGAAACTGACACGATGGTCAAGGTAAAGGATGGCGATACGGTTATCATAGGCGGCATTCTACAAGATTATAAAATTAATAATGTTAAAGGGATACCCGGGCTCATGTCGATCCCCCTTCTCGGTAAACTGTTTTCATATACCGATGAATCGACAACAAAAATTGAATTGGTGATACTCTTGACGCCAAGGATTGTGTATAACAGGGATGGTAAATGAGCGTAATTCTTGATGCCTTAAAAAAAGCCCAGGAACAAAGGAAGAAGCCCTCTGTAAGCGGCCCTTTTCAGGGGGCAGTCAATGAGTCAAATTCACGAAGGCCCTTGTATATTGGACTTGTTGCCGGGTCCATTGCCATTGCTGCTCTGGTTGTATTATTACTGCCGAGGTTTTTTGGATCAGCAGTCAAAAAGACCGTTCCCCCCAGTCCTGGAGTTGCTGCAGTGGCGACGGTTCCCGTATCTTTACCCGCAAATCCTAAACCGCCGCAGGCGGCCGCGAAGGTGGATACCACAAAAGAAAAAGATGGCGGCATGAAGGCAAAAAAGGATGACAGGGAGTCCTTGGCCGTTGTCAGGAGACCGGCTGACAGTGCGGTAAAGACTGTAGATACAAAGGCAGTAAAGATGCCGAGAGAGCGGCGGGCTGATCGGCTGCCCGCTGATGAAAAGCGCGATAACTCCCGGTTTGTGATGGAGAAGATTGATGAAACGAGAATTACTGACCTGTACAACAGCGCGGTACGGGCAGGAGTACAGGGCAATCTCAAGGAGGCTAAAAGGCTCTATCATGCCTTGCTTCAGGAACAGCCCCGTTACAATGAGGCGCTCAATAATCTCGGGGTTATAGCCCTGCGTGAAGGGAAAACAAAGGAAGCCTTGTTCTATTTCCAGAAATGTCTTGAGAACAAAAAGGACTACGCGAAAGCCTACAATAATATCGGACTTGTCATGGTCCAGGAGGGGCAAAAAAAGATTGCCGAAGAGAACTTCCGAAAGGCTATCGAGCTTGAAGGCGAGACAGTAGAGCCATATATTAATCTGTCGGGGCTTCTAAGGGGCCAGCAAAGGCAGGAGGAGGCATTAAAACTTCTCCGTGTGATCATTGACAGGAAGGTCAAGAGCTCCGGTTTATTCCTTTCCTACGCCCTTTTACTTGATGAGTCCGGGAATTATTCAGAGGCAGTGCGATACTACCGTTATTACCTTACCGAAGGCGGAGAAAAGGAGAGCAGGGCAAAGGTGATAGAGAGGGTGAAGGTTCTTGAAGAGTATCGACCTGCCGGAAATCCTTGAAAAAGGTCTTTCTTTAGGCGTAAAAAGCATCTTTTTCTTTGCAGGTTTTCCGGTTCTCGGCAACAAAGACGGTGTTGTCAGAATCGGTAATGTAAAGTTAAAGGATCGGGATATTCGCGCCCTCATGGATTCTACAACTACACCATGGCAGCAGCAAAGATTTGAACAGTATAAAGAACTTGATTATACCACTGGCGTGAGTCACTACGGGCTTCTCCGGATGAATGCATTTGTTCAGAGGGGTTCCATAGGTCTTGTGGCAAGACCTGTCCCGGCGGATGTTCCTTCCTTCACCATACTTGGTTTGCCGGAAGGGCTTAAAGCCCTGACCCGTCAACGCGATGGACTCGTTCTTGTGACCGGTCCCGCAGGATGCGGTAAATCAACTACAATGGCTGCTCTGGTGGATTTTATAAATCAGGACAGAAGCTGCCATATTGTGACTATTGAGGACCCTGTGGAGTATATCCACAGACCAAAGAAATCAATAGTAAGTCAGAGGGAGATCGGGAAAGATACGAAATCCTACGACGAGGCGTTGCGAAGGGTGATGCGCCAGGACTCTGATGTGATCTTTGTGGGAGAAGTGAGAGACGGGACCTTGATGAAGATGGCTCTCGACCTTGCAGCAACGGGCCGTCTTGTATTTTCTACACTTCACACAGACAATGTGGTGCAGACCCTTGACAGAATATTCGATTTTCTTTCAGGCGACGAGATGGGCCAGGTGAGAAGCCAGGTCGCACAGACGCTTCGCGGTATCGTATGCCAGAGACTTATACCAAGGGCGGATGGGAAGGGTTTTGCTTGTGCAAGTGAATTAATGCGGGTAAACTACGCGGTCAGGAACCTGATCAGGGAAGGCAAGATCCATCAGATACCGTCGGTGATAGGAACCGGCAATGAGGGTATGATCACTATGGATCAGGATCTGTTAAGACTCAACCGTATGGGGATCATCGGCATGCCTGACGCTATTACCCACTCTTCAAAGGATCGGAGTTTTATAGAAAAGATTGCCGACAGAAGTCATGGGGCCGAGGGTATGGCAAAAGGCAAGAATATTCTTCCCATGGGGAAAGAAGCAATCATCTACCAGTCCGAATTCGGGGGAGGGCGCCTGGGCTACTTTGATGGATCGGGAAACCTGCTTGATACGCCCATGGGGCTTCTTTTCAGGGCCGCAGGGGCGAAAAGAAAGGATTTCCATTACATTGCCGATTACACGATCATGAATGGTGCGGGCAGCCCCTTCTCTCTCCAGTCGCTCTTCCACCTTTCTTACAGGATTCTTGAATGTGGCTCCACGGGAATGGCACATCCCTTTAAGGTGAGGATTGTTACTCAGGAGAAGGAAGAGATAGAGATACCCAGGGGATCGATAGACCTGATACATGACGGCAACTGGCAGACCATTACTATTCCCTTGCAAAAAGTCTATCGGGAGAAAAAAGTGAAGTACTTTATGCTGCTCTTTGATAGTGATATCCGGGAAATTGTATTTAACGACATCAGTTTTTTGTGAGGCAATAATGGACTTAAAAGAGATGTTTGATGTCATGGTAATGAATGAGGCTTCCGACCTCCACCTGATTGTGGGGATGCCTGCTACCATGAGGGTAAATGGTGATCTTGTTCCTATAAACAGCAAAATTCTCTCTGATAGAGGAATGATAAGGTTTCTCGACGAAGTCCTGTCAGATGACACACGGAAGCAGCGGTTTCTCGAAGAAAAAGAGATCGATTTTGCATACGAACTTAGAGGAGGGGACCGTTTCAGGATAAATGCCTATTATCAGAAAGGTTCCATTGCCTTTTCTGCAAGGAGGATACAGCAGAACGTTCCAAAGCTCGAGGATTTGAACGTCCCCATGGTGCTTAAGGATTTGATCCGGCGGCCCAATGGGCTTGTCATTGTAACGGGACCCACGGGCTGCGGGAAGTCTACTACCCTGGCGGCTATGATTGATCTCATCAACGAAGAACAATCCCTTCATGTTGTAACAGTAGAAGACCCTATAGAGTATGTCTATGCCCCGAAGAAGTGCATAATTTCTCAGAGGGAAGTAGGCGATGACACCCCGTCCTTTGCAAGCGCCATGAGGCATGTCTTAAGGCAGGACCCGGATGTGATCCTTATCGGCGAGATGCGGGATCTGGAGACAATGAGGGCTGCCATTACCGCAGCAGAAACAGGTCATCTCGTGTTTTCAACCTTACATACCACAAGTGCTTCACAGACCGTGGACAGGATCGTCGATGTTTTTCCGTCAAATCAGCAGGCTCAGATCCGTTCCCAGCTTTCTATAACCCTCCAGGCAGTAGTGACCCAGAGGCTTCTGAAAAGGACAGACATGAAAGGAAGGATTCCTGCCACGGAGGTTCTTATTGCTACGCCGGCGGTGCGGAATCTAATAAGAGAAGGAAAAACATATCAGCTTTATTCTACGATCGAGATGGGAAAGGAATATGGTATGCATACTATGGAACAGAATATCAATGAACTGTTGAGTAAAAAGATGATAAAATGGGATGATGCACAGACCGCACAAGGTAAGGGATAATTTAATACAGGAGGTTGACTTGTGACCCAACTGGTGAGAAGGAGACTCGGAGAAATACTGGTAGAAGCGGGTCGGATAAGTCAGGAAGAGCTGAATAAGGCCCTTGCTGAGCAGAAGAAATATGGTGAAAAGCTCGGCAAGGTGATTGTAAAGATAGGCCTGCTCTCTGAAAAAGAGATCATGGATACCATAAGTAAACAGCTTGGTATTCACATCGTTACACTTGATGGAAGGGAGATACCTGCTGAGTTGATTGCCCTGATTCCCGAGGATATGGAAAAGAATTATATGGTGCTCCCCATTGAAAGACGCTTCAATGTGCTGAAGCTGGCCATGGTCGATCCCCTCGACTTGAATGCAATAGACGAAGTGACGCGACTGGTCCGCATGGAAGTGGAGCCTTACATTGTAACAGAGGGCGAGATGAAACGCGCCCTCGAGAAGTATCTGGGCATGAAAACCCTTGTTGAAGAGACCCTTGAACGTATGAAGGAGACCAGGGACATTGCCCTGGTGAGCGAAGAGGATAAGGATCAGCAGGAAAATGTTACGGTGAGCATGACGGAGGAGGAACCCGTGGTTCGGTTTGTAAACAGCCTCCTTGCTCAGGCCCTCACAGACAATGTCAGTGATATCCATATAGAGCCATATGAGCGGCGCATGCGGGTCAGGATGAGGATAGACGGGAAACTGCGGGAGGTGCCCTCACCGGAGAAAAAGATGTTTCTTCCCATAATCTCCAGAATAAAGATCATTGGAGGGATGGACATTGCCAAGACGCGGATGCCCCAGGATGGCCGGTTTGATATGCGGGACGGGTCAAAGGTGGTGAGCGTCAGAGTCTCGACCTTTCCTACAATCTACGGCGAAAAAGCGGTCCTCAGACTCCTTGACAAGAGCGCGGCCCTCTCTGGTGTAGATAAGCTGGGCCTATTAACTGAGGATGAGGAGAAGGTGAGAGACGTTTTGAAGCGGCCCTACGGGTTTATTCTTTCAACGGGTCCTACAGGAAGCGGTAAGTCCACCACTCTCTATGCCTTCCTGAACTATCTGAATTCGGTGGAAAAGAATATCATCACAGTCGAGGACCCTGTAGAGTATACCCTTGAGGGTATTGCCCAGGCCCAGGTGAATGCACGAGCCGGACTGACCTTTGAGTCCGGGCTCCGGTCCATCCTGAGGCAGGACCCGGATATCATAATGGTGGGGGAGATCAGGGATAAGGAGACTGCCACCATTGCTATCCACTCGGCATTAACAGGGCATCTCGTGCTCTCTACCCTCCATACAAATGATGCGCCCAGCGCAGTTACACGGCTTGTGGAAATGGGTATTGAGACCTTCCTTGTATCCTCATCGGTCTCCTGTGTAATCGGGCAAAGACTGCTCAGAAGGATATGCAATGAGTGTAAAGAGCCTTACACGCCATCCCGATTGGTTTTGGAGAGCATGGGCATTAAAGACGATGTGGTGCTTTACAAGGGCCGGGGATGTCCCGCATGCCGCGGGAGCGGTTATAAGGGGAGGACCGGTATCTATGAAGTGCTTGTAATGGATGATGATATCAGGGAGCTTGTGTATGCAAAGGCTTCCTCTGATGCGGTCAGGAAAAGGGCAGTGGAAAAGGGCATGACCCTCATGAAGGATGATGCGGTGAGAAAGGCCATCATGGGCATTACCACCATTGAAGAGGCAATAAACACGGCCCTGGTTGATTAAGAATGGCAAAATTTGCTTATAAGGCACGGGATGAAAAAGGCGCCCTGATCACAGGGAATATTGATGCCGATAATAAACAGGCGGTATATGCGCAGATTGACTCTATGGGCCTCTATCCTGTTCATGTATCTGAGGTAACCCGTCAATCGGAATCTCTCAACGAACTTTTTGCCAGGTTTCAACGGATTAAAAACGATGACCTCATATTCTTTACCAGACAGCTCCAAACGATTATACGAGCGGGCATTCCCCTCATCTCGGGTCTCAAGGCCCTAGAGGAGCAGACTGCAAATACAAGACTGAAGACAGCTATAAGGGCTATTTATCAGGATATTGACCGGGGCAAGACATTCTCTGATGCCCTTGAAAGGCATAGCGGCATATTCTCAGAGCTTTATGTGAGTATGGTGAGGGCAGCGGAGCTGGGTGGCGTGCTTGACGATGTCCTCGCGCGACTGTCTGAACTCCTCGAATTCCAGATGAAGACAAAGGAGATGATGAAGTCTGCAATGAGATACCCGATTTTTGTTATCGTTGCTCTGGTGATAGCTTTCATGGTTCTTATGACTGCTGTGGTACCCAGGTTTATGTCGGTATTCAAGGAGGCCAAGATGGAGCTTCCCCTGCCCACGCAAATCCTTGTGATATTGAACAATCTCATTCAGGAATATGGGGTCTATCTGTTTTTTGCTGTTGTAGCGGCCGTCATCGGGTTTATTGTCTGGGTCAGGAGCGAGCAGGGCGCATATCTCTTTGATAAATTCAAGCTGCATGTTCCCTTGATCGGTCCCATTGTATTAAAGATCTGCATGAGCAGATTTGCAAATATGCTGGAAAATCTTATCAAGGCGGGTGTTCCCATTATACAGACCCTTGAGATTGTATCGAGGACAATAGGCAATGCATATATCGGCGCAAAGATCAAAGAGATCGAGGCCAAGATCGGAAAGGGCATGGGCATTGCAGGGCCCTTGAAAGAAGCGAATATTTTCCCGCCCCTTGTAATACATCTTGTCTCAACAGGCGAAGAGACCGGGTCACTTGAAGATATGCTGAAAGAGGTGTCAATCCATTATGACAGGGAGATTACGTACTCGGTAACCAGGCTTTCTGCGTGGATAGAACCTATCCTCACCATGGGTCTTGCAGTCATGGTTCTCTTCCTTGCCCTTGCCATATTTATGCCCTGGTGGAACATGATGAATGTAATGAAGGGAGGAGGAGGGCACTGAGAAAGTTTTTTAAGAACCCGGCGAACCTTCGATATAACCTGAATACCATAATCCCCATTGTGGTCTTTCTCACCAGCATCCTCTCTGCAATTGTTGCTGACCGTGCCCCGGAATCTCTCCAAACGCGCCTCCCGTGGGTACTGGGCATTGCCCTTTTCTCTGCCTTCTGTTCCTTCCTCGTTGTTGCAGCCATGACCCAACCCGTTAAGACCCTTATGGGGAAGGCCGAGAAGCTGATAAGATTGGAGGAGTCCCGGAAGGAAAAGGGACAGATGATTGAAGTCTACCAGCTTATTGAGCGGCTCATGGAGTATGCAGGAGAGAAAATACTGAAATCTGACAACCGGGATAAGGCAATCATGGCGGATGTAGGGAGGCTTGATTACATCATCCCCCTTGGATATATGTCTCTCATGGTTGCCCATGAGGTGAGAAATCCCCTGAGTACGATCACGGGAATGACAGAACTGCTTAAAGAAAAGGTGGTCGATGCTACGCAAATGGCCTACCTTGAGAGGATTCTTGAGGCAGCGAAGAAGATTGATAGTTTTACGAATGAACTTCTTGATTTTACTGATAACGATTTCATTAAGGATATCTTTGATGTTAACAAAGTGATCGAGGAAGTGGTAGAGACATTGTCTCTGGAAATTCCAGGAGTGACATGTGAGCATGTAAAGCAAGAAGATGTGATATATATTGGTGACGGGCAAAAGATACAGCAGGCCCTGCACAATATCATGCGAAATGCCTTTCAGCTTGAAAGCAAAGCACCTGGCCTTGGTTTTGTGAAGGTTGAGGCCGAGTTGGGGGAGGCCCTCATTATAAAGGTATATAACAGGAATTCCCGGATAGATATCGAGGACAGGGAGAATATATTCAAGCCCTTCTTTTCCAAAAAGAAAGGGGGGCGGGGTATCGGCCTCTTCATTGCAGCGAGAAATGTCAGTCTCCATGGGGGAGAGATAATGACAGAGAGCGACGAGTCAGGGACCACCTTTATTATCAAACTGCCAATGACACAGGGGCTTGAGAGCTAACTTAATGAACCATGAGTGAAAAGATTGTCATAATCGAAGATGATGGAGGAGTCAGATTCTTCCTTGAGGAAGCGCTCAGGGGAGAAGGGTATCGCGTCTTTTCTTATGAAAGCTACGAGGCATTTCTCTCCAAACTGGACCGTACTGTTGACCTCTTGATTATGGATATTAACCTGCCGGGCATGGACGGGCTAAGCGCTATTGATGATTTAAAGAAGAAGATTATTGCGCCGATACTCATCATTACAGCCTATGGCACAAAGAAGAATGCCATGGAGGCTATAAGCAAAGGCGCGACTGATTTTTTTGTAAAACCTATTCCCCTTGATGAGCTCAAAATCATGGTGCGGAGGGTACTTGGGAAGAAACGGCTGATTGAGGAGATTGATCTATTAAAGGAAGAACAGTTTACCTCCCATTCCTTTCATGGGGTGCTCGGGAAATCGGAGCAAATGAAAGAGATATTCAGGACTGTCGAGAAGATTGCAGAAAAGGACCTGACTGTATTAATCACAGGGGAAACCGGTGTCGGAAAGGAAGAGATAGCAAATCTGATTCATGTCCTTTCAAAACGAAAAGGGGATTTAGTAGTAGTCAACTGCGCCTCCATTCCTGATGCCCTTTTGGAGAGCGAACTCTTTGGGTATGAAAAAGGCGCATTTACAGGCGCGGTCCAACAGAAACTCGGTAAGATGGAGATTGCAGACAAAGGCACCGTGGTGCTTGATGAAATAGGTGAAATGACACCATCTCTCCAGGCAAAACTGCTACGGGTAGTGGAAAAAAAGGAGATTGAACGCCTCGGGTCTACAAAAAAACGTGTTGTTGATGTGAGAATTATCTCAACGACGAACCGCATTCTGGAAGATGAGATAGCACGGGGACGATTTCGGGACGACCTTTACTATCGTCTATCCCAGATACGGATTCATGTACCGCCCCTCAGGGATCGAAGTGATGATGCGGATGTCTTGCTGGATGCTGTTCTGTCAGGTTTTGGAAAGGAGTCGGGCATTGTATTAAAGATCAGTGACGATGCCCGCCAAAGGCTCCGTGGCTACAAATGGCCCGGCAATGTACGGGAGCTTATAAATGTGCTAAAGAAGGCTGCTATCATGTGCGAAGGGGATGAGATAACCATTGATGACCTGCCGCTCCACCTTCAGGGTGATTATGTTCTTGACACACAGGACTATTCAGACAGGACCCTTGAGGAGGCCATTGCTGCGCTTGAAAAGCGGATGATACTCGACGCCCTGAAAAAGACAGATGGTTCCCAGGTGAATGCTGCCAGACTACTTGGTATCTCGGAACGGAGCATGTGGTACAGGATCAAAAAGTACGGGATTGAGGCAAAATAAGAACTACAATTATCGTAGAGTGCTACAATAATTGTAGCTGTATTCTTCTGGCATGGATGCACATAATAAAGATAAGTTGCTGTAGCTTAACGGGTTTATATTGAGGCCCGAAATGATCTATTTAATGGCATATAAATTGCTGATAAATAGGGATGAATGTTATGTGGACAAGTGCAGGAACAGGATGTTACAAAAATATATTTTAAGAAAAGGAGGAGTTGTATGAACACGCTCAGAAACAACAAAGGTTTTACCCTCGTGGAACTCATTATCGTCATCGTGATCCTCGGTATCCTTGCGGCAGTGGCAATCCCCAAGTATATTGATATGCAGGCCCAGGCAAAAAAAGCGACGGCTGACGGTATATTAGCTGCCTTAAGGGGTGCGGAGAGTACCGTGTTTGCGGCTCAAATCATGAAGGTAACTCCTGCGGTGACCGCTGACTATGCTAACGTTAAGAGCAACGTAACTGGCGTAACCTTTGCAGGGGCTGGTCCTTTTACTGTTGATGTAAGTGGGACAACCTTCACATTTACCCGTACCTCAGGCGCTACCGCCAACGAAGCGGGAACGTGGAACAGAGATAACGGAACGTAATATTGTGTGTAAGGCCTATATATAAGAGTGTAACTGTACTCTTATATATAGGCCTTTGTTACGACACTGAAGTGGATTTGGTATGAAAATAAACTATAATATGTTTAATATCTTTATGAATCTAAAGTTTAGGTAATATGCGTTTATTTGGTTTTAGCATGGTGCAAGGGGTGATATTTACACAAAAGTATCCATAGCTGTAAGGAGCGAAATATAATGCCGGGGGGTTCTTACCAGACGAGTGTACTTGAAAATAACAAAGGTTTTACCCTCGTGGAACTCATTATCGTCATCGTGATCCTCGGTATCCTTGCGGCAGTGGCAATTCCACGGTACATGGATATGCAGACCCAGGCAAGAAATGCAACGGCCGACGGTGTTATGGCTGCGTTACGGAGTGCTGAAAATATTCTGTTTGCTGCTCAACTTACTGGCAATGTACCTGCAGTGAACTATACTGAAACTAATGTTGTAGCCAATGTCGCAGGCGTAGCCTTTGCAGGCACAGGCCCCTGGACTAACGCTATCGGCGGGACCATATACACTTTTACCCGAACTGCACCTGCCAACAGCAACATAGCGGGAACGTGGGCCAGATCGCCATAAGGATATTGTGTTTTTCTTTATGAGTAGATTCATAAGGGCTTACAACACCATGTGTTGCCATGAACGGCCTGTTATTCAATATAATCGTTCTGTATCAGGATTGTATAATAAATTTTAAGCTGTCATTGCGAGGAACGAAGAGACGTGGCAATATAATAATATTAAATGGTTACGTGAGGAGAGATTGCTCCCCCTTCGCTATGCTCTGGGTTGCGGCTCACTCGCTTGCAATGACTGCAAATAGGCTTTTTAAGAGTGTGTTAAATTTAGTTGTTCATTGTATGAAAAAATCGTCGAGAACGCGATAAATGGAATGGATTAATATCCTAAGAAACTTTATGCTGCAATGGGTCAAGGAAATTCCCGAGGAGAAGGGGGATACACATTTTTTTGGTTTTACGGGATTTTATGCACTCCTTGCCGTAATTCTTTTGTTTGTTGGAATTTACTTTTTCCTGAAAATACCTGTTATACCCTTTGACACAGATCTATGGTATCACCTCAACAGCGGACGATATATTATTGAAACAAAGTCGCTTCCCGTAGACAGCTTTTTTTCCTTTATTTCACCTTCTCGCCCCTGGACAGACTATTTCTGGTTGTTTCAGGTACTGGTATACAAGGTGTACAGCTTCGCAGATTATTACGGCCTCATAAGCCTGCGGACTTTGCTCTATTTCGGGGTTATGGTGGTGATCCTCCTCTATATGCTCAAGGCATCGAAGAAAACCAGTGCAGGTCTTTACATGATCGGCTGTTTTGTCCTCTATTTCCTCTTTATCCAGGGACGATTTAGTAATATACGGCCCCATATGTTTACCTACTTCTTTATGATCTTGACGATATACCTTTTTGAGTTCAACATAAGGAAAACCCTCTATGTCTTGCCTTTCCTTGCGGTATTATGGGCCAATTTCCACGGTATCACCTATCCTGTCCTCCTCCTCATCGTCTTTTCCTATTGTGTTGAATTTATTGTGACGCATATTGAGTCAAGAACTCTTCCGGAGAAAAAAGTAATCCTCTATTATTGCGGGATAGTTTTATCATTAGGGACTCTCCTCCTTAGTCCTCACGGATTGAGACTGTTGTCAATTCCTTTCGTTTCCACTCAATACGCATCACTTTATATCAATGAGCTTAAGGGTATGGAAATTGGTTCCCTCTTTTCCCTGCAGGTGTTTCAGGGAATACCCGCTGATTGGACGCTCTTCAATGTACTGCTCCTACTGGTGGCCTGCTCTTTCCTTGCATCGTGTGCAAACAGGAATATACGAATAAGCCATTTCCTCATGTGTGTGGGCGGGGCTTACCTCCTTACAAGAGGTGTAAGGTTCAGATATGAATTTGCGCTCCTGTCTTTGCCTCTTCTGATGGATAATATACCGCTCTTTGCCTTCCCTCAATCAGATACCTGGAAAAAGGTTATATGCATCCTGGCCCTGTCAGTTCTTATGATCATGCCGATTGCAGTTATAAAGAATAGCCTCCATGCTCTACCGAAATATCCCTTTTCTCCAGGGGCCCTGCCGGAAGGCATCGCCTTATTCCTGAATCAAGTATCGCCTGGGGGAAAGGTTTTGAACCATCCCAACAATGGAGGATACCTCCAATGGATGCTGTACCCGAAACATAAGATCTTTATGGATATGGAAATTCCCTTTCTTTTCAAGGATAAGGATTTTTTTACTGTCGCGAACGCCTTTGGCAATGAAGAGACATTACGTAAAGTACTCGCGCAGTATCATCCCTCTTTTATAACGGTCAGTCTTCAAAATAAGGCGTTCAAAGGGATAATAAGCAAGTTCACCAACTATAGACTCATCTTCTTTGACAATGGCGAAGCCCTTTACGGTGATATCACAACCTTACCTGACCTAATTTCCCGATATAAGTTGAAGGCGATTGATCCCTTTGAAGACCTTGAGGGGAAGCAGATTGATTCCCTTATCACGGAAAGGGGCAAAGAGGCAATCCTCAATGATGTTTCAAAGGTGTTGCACTATTATAAGGATTCAATTGTGGGCAATCAGATTATGGCGGCAATCTGCCAGAAAGAGGGCAGATATTATGATGGTATGTCCTATGCTGACAGACTGATCAGGGGTTTCCCGGAGCAGGCCCCAGGATACAGGATCAAGGGGGATGCCTTGTATAAACTGAAGATGTTCAATAATGCAAAAAAGCACTATGAAATGGCCCTTGACCGTTCGGGAGAAAAGCAAAGAAAAGAGATATACAGGCGGATGGGCGTCCTGTTTATTGAAATGAGGGAATATGGCAAGGCATACCGCTATGCCGCTAAGGCGATAGACTTGTTCTCATCCGATTCAACATATATGGATATTTATGAACTTGGTTCTGCCGCGCTGTTATCAGGCAGGAGAAGGGAGGCGGAAACGGCTTTAAAGATGGGTTTTGAAAAGATACCGGAGAGTGATACTGTGTGGAAAGAGAATTACAAAAAGCTCTTTGTGGTCCTCGCAGGTCTGGATAAGAAGAATTAGACAAGGAGCGACATGAAGGAGAAGACGTCTGATGTAACACCAACCAGGGGAAAGGGGGCTTTAGAATCAATGCTCGCGGGACTGCGGGCAAAACTGGCGGATCGTTTGATTGAGCCAGGCCATAGAACCGGCCGCATCCTCGACATCGGCTGCGGACCGCAGCCATATTTTCTGCTCAACATTGCGTTTTCAGAAAAACACGGCCTTGATCAGGCCATAATGGAGGCCGATCAACAGCGTTTCCTTGATAAAGGCGTTCATTTGAAAAAATATAATGTAGAAGAGACCCGCAAACTGCCATTCCCGGATCAGTACTTCGATGTAGTCACCATGCTCGCTGTTTTCGAACACATTACCCCCGTTTTTCTACCCCAGGTGATTAAGGAGATCAAGCGTGTTCTGAGACCTGGCGGATTATACATTCTTACCACCCCCGCTGCCTGGACTGATGTTTTGCTCCGGACCCTTGCCCAGCTCCGCCTGGTCAGCTCCACGGAGATAGACGACCACAAAGACACCTATGCCCCGGCGAAGATCATTGCCCTATTGGAGAAGGGAGGATTTTCAAGGGAAAAGATAGATTGCGGGTTTTTTGAGGCATTCATGAACATCTGGGCAAAGGCTGAGAAACATTAGGTGTGATTCCAATTGCCAAGCATCTACTTCAACGGTCCAACGGCCCTCTTGGTTCCAACAGAAGCCTTAATCCTTCAATAATTTCCCTTATCATTGATCTTGAAAGAGAACCGATCTTTTCATCGAGTAATGATCTGTCTACGGTGATGATCTGTGATATGTTTGCAACGCTATCTTTGGGCAGGCTGGCTTCCTCTTTTTTGATCAACACGTTTCCGGGGGCTTTTGCATGGGCAAGATTGGAAGTTATCAAACAGACGATGATGGTGTTAATCCTGCTTTGGTTAAATACATCATTCTGAATTACAACGCAAGGGTGTTTATATCCGGGTCCTGAAGCAACAGGATCGCCAAGGTCAATCCCAAAGACATCGCCCTGGTTAATGTTACTGCTCAATATGGGTCCTTCACGACATGTCTTCCAAAATGGCGCAATGCATCTTTTCTTGCCTCAATTTCCCCTGGTTCTTCCTTTCCTGAGTATACTTCGTTCAGGGAATCGAGTATTGTTTTTGACTTGATCCGCTCCAGGTATTCCTTTGTGGCAAGGGTAAATATCGCGCTTCTTGAACGTTTCTGATCTTTTGCAACCTTTTCAATTTCAAGAAAAAGCTCATCAGGGATTGATATGGCAGTCTTCATACTTATAGTATTACTCGACACAATACTTTTGTCAATACTATTATCTTAACAGAGGCTGTTATTTGTCCTTCCGGGTTAATCTTTTAATTGCCATATTGGCGCTCTCATGCGGTAGCTCATTGCGCGGCGCGGGTTCCGCCGACCGCCAGTCCGTTTCACTGATTGTTCGGAAGCGATGTATGGCCTCCTCAATCGTTGCGCGGTTGATTGTCTCCGCATGGATGACCATATTTAAGCCGATGCCGTATCTGTAAGAGCGGTCCGTAGAGAACGATTCAAATACCGTCGGCGGAGTGTTTTTGATAATTTCTTCTGTCAGTTTGTTTTGATAATCACTATAGGTAAAGCCCTGATATTTATCATAAATTGTTTCCGGTTTGAGCAGTAGGCGATACATGCTGTCTCCGGTCGTGGAAAATAGGTTCAAACTTCATTTCTGCCTCAGCGGACTGTTCTTCCGGGGTTAGCATTTCCCATGTCTGCTCCTGAGCAATCTCCTCGCAACTATCCCAGAATTCAAGCGCCGTGGTAACGATCGTGGCGTTCCAGATGGTCAACCCTTCACTACCAAGAAAATAGAAATCTGCCCACTGATTGAAGATTGCCTGGCGGTCCGGTTCGTCAAAGTCATGGTGGCTTGTAAACTGCCCGCCATAAACGGCTGATTTATTCCGAATCTTCTGACGTAACCGGATATAGGCATCACGCTGTTTTCGGCGGGATAGGCGGCTGTATGGAATCCATTTGTAATTGCGCTTCATCATGTGGTTAACGCATTACTCCAGACAACGAGGGTATCGTTTTCATGGAGTATTTCGAGGGTTTTGGTAAAACAGGGGTGCTCTGCGCCGCTGCCGCTGATCTTGTCCTCAAGTATCTTTTGACGCTCGATGTTCTTAAGAGCTTCCAGTTGTGTCAAGGTTCGGACCCTGTGTTGAGACGCAGGCGTAGCCGGTCAGCATTCTGGCTCCCGTATGTCTGTCTCTGTGATTATTATGGATTTCGTCACCGGTTAAGCAATGGTAAGAGTCGTAGGCGCGTGGTTATGTCATCAATAGACAGTAGTGCGCCTGCCTCCAATTCTGACTCCATCTGGTGGAGAGCTCGGGTAATCTTAGCCCCGATCACATCTGGACTGACATCTTCAGCCCGAATCTGCACAACGCTCGGGGTAGTCCCCTGAGTGGATGCAAGGATAGCGCTAAAATCCAGATCATGGGTCAGCACGACATAACCATTAGCCGATGCCCAGGCCATAATTTCTGAATCACGGGCGTTTGCCTTGCCGACCGTCGACCAGTGCAGGGCCTCAAAACCGCTATCAGTCAACAAGGAAATCCATCGTGGCGAAAGGTTCATATCAACAACTAACTTCATGCATTGGCCAGCATAATCTCACGTTCTTCTGCCCGCCATGCTGCATAGCGTATGGCCTGCAATATGTCCTCCCGTTCCAGATAGGGATAGTCCGCCAGTATTTCATCGATAGAATGGCCTGCCCCGATCTGGCCAACTATCATGCCGACAGTAACACGCATTCCGCGGATGCAGGCCTTGCCCCCCATCATGTCCGGTTGCTGGGTGATGCGGTCCAGTATTGTCATAGTATGCTCCTTTCTTAAAACTCATTGAAATACTAATCATATGAGAATATTATTTCAAGAACTTTTTATGAGAAGCTGGGGAAATGGGGTATCAGACCTTCAATACGAGGTTGATCATGTCACCTCGTGAAAAACCCATGGCATGAAAGAACTGGAGCAAATCCCAGTCATTCCAGTTCACAAGGGTATAGATCGTATCTACACCATATTTCTTGATGTTGGTAATCAGGGCATTGGAAAGGACCTTGGCGATACCCCTGTTCTGATAATCAGGGTCTATGCCTATTGTATCAATCCAGCCGATGTTGTTGGGGACCTTAAACTCCCATCCGCTTACTTCTCCAAGGATAAAACCTGCCACTTTGCCGTCAATTTCCGAAACAAGGGATGCATCAGGGGGTCTTGATTCCGCCTGTTTTATTATCTTGGTAATCCAGTAGTCTCTTCTCGTTTCCCCAAGTACCTTTGTGTCTATATCAACTATGTAATCCAAATCATCTTTTGTCATGTAGCGGACATTAAGTTTATCATAGAAATTGCTCATGTTTAACTCCTGCTTGTGCTTGTGATATAATTAACATATAATACCGACACTGCTATGTCAATTAATATTGATACCTACTTGTAACATTTTTAACAAGCGGGTATCCCATTACATGGCAGATGCATCTGAGACAGGATTCGTAGAATAAGATTTTCCGCATTTTTTACTTTATCCGTTTCCTTGGCCTTTACCATAGACAGGCCCATTTCATCGCCATAGGCTGCGTGGATAGTTGCCATATCGTCTATTATGGCAGCATTGACCCCCAGGGGCACGCTGCAGCCGCCTCCAATGAGACTCTGGAACCTTCTCTCTATGGAGACCTCAAGGAAGGCCCTGGTGTCGTGTATGGGCACAAGAAGGCCAAGGACATCTTTCTCATTCCGTGTTTCTATGCCGATTGCACCCTGACCGGAAGGGGGCACCATCATGCCAAGGGGAAAGACCTCTTTTACGTGCTCTTCGAATCCCATTCTCTTCACCCCGGCCAGAGCCAGTATAATGCCGTCAAGGGCGAGAGTCCTTATTTTATCGATCCTTGTATCCACATTGCCGCGAATAGGTACAATGACAATACCTTTATTTAAATGGAGTATCTGTGACTTTCGCCGCACACTGTTTGTGCCGATCCTTGAACCTTCCCTGATTTCGGAGAAACCGTCATGGGTAAAGGAAATGAAGGCATCACGGGGGTCTTCCCGTTTCAGCATTGCCCCGATGACAAGCCCCTCTGCAAGCTCGGAAGGGAGGTCCTTCATGCTGTGGATTGCCATGTCAATCCCGCCCCTTACGAGCTCTTCTTCAATCTCCTTTACAAAAAGACCCTTTTCACCTATGGTCTGGAGGGGTTTATCCCATTGGGTGTCGCCTGTTGTTTTTATCGTTTTTATAAGGAATTGAAACCCCGGGTAATGGTTTTTAAGCTCTTTTATCACCATGTCCGTTTGTTTCAGGGCAAGCCTGCTCCCCCTTGTCCCTATGATCCATCTCGTCTTCATGTTCATCCTCTATCTGGAATATATTTTTCATTACCTCAAGCACTTCAGGGCTTCCATCCTGCCTGATAAGGGCAAGATGGGGGTGGAGCAGCTTGTTTACAATTGACCTTGTCATAATGTCGATACGGGCCAAGGTATCCTCGTCTATGCCCTTAACCTTCTGCAAGGCTTTTTTCAGTTCTGAGGATCGTATCTTTTCGACCTTCCGGGAAATACTGGTGATGATAGGGGTCATGTCGAGCTGTTTCAGCCACTGGCTGAACAGCGCTACCTCCTCTTCCACGATGCCGTAAGCCTTTTCCGATTCCTTGACCCTGCTCACGAGGTGTTTTTGGGAAAGGTCTTTGAGATCGTCGATATCATAGAGATATACGTTTTCAATATTATTTGCCAGAGGATCGATATCACGGGGGACTGCAATGTCAATAAAGAAAAGGGGACGGTACTTCCTTTTTTTCATTGCAGATTGGACAAGGTCTTTCTCTATGATTGGTTTATCTGCCCCTGTAGAGGAGATTACCATATCAACCTTTGTGAGCAGGTCGGGTATCTCATTGAAAGGGCAGGGGATACCGAGGTGTTCTTCTGCAAGCTTCTGTGCGTTCTGAAGGGTCCTGTTCGTAATAAAAATCTCGTTAACCCCTTCTTTTTTGAAATGTCTGAGGGCAATCTCACACATTTCACCTGCGCCGATAACGAGGATCCGTTTTTGGCTCACATCCAAAAAGATCTTTTTTGAAAGCTCAACCGCCATGGAACTGATAGATACGGGGTTATACCCTATTTTTGTCTCTGACCGCACCCTTTTTGCCACATTGAATGTACGGTGAAAGACCTTATTGAGGAGGAAACCCGTTGTGTCCTGAAAGGCTGCAAACCGGTAGGCATCCTTTGCCTGCCCAAGAATCTGGGGTTCGCCCACGATCATTGAGTCAAGTCCTGAAGCTACAAGAAAGAGGTGTCTGTAAGCATCTTCATCGAAAAAACTGTAGGTGAACTCCTTGAGCCATTCGGGTTTTATTCCAAGATGATCGGTAAGAGTTTTCTTGATCACCCTGAGGGATTCTTCGCAGTCAGAAGAGGAGCAGTATACCTCTGTTCGATTGCAGGTGGAGAGAACAACTGTTTCATCTATGCCCCTTCTTTTTAGTCCCTGTAGCACAGAGGGCAATGTTTCCTCCTGAATATAGAGTCTTTCCCTTACTTCTACAGGGGCTGTATTATGGTTTAACCCAAAGGCGACTATATGCATAATTCCTTCATTGTTGAGGCAGCGCTAAGATAGGTATGAATGGAGTCCCCCTATAAAGAGATTGACCCCGAAGAAGGTGAAGATCATGGATAAAAAGCCGATGATCATCATATAGGCAGTTTTTCTGCCCCTCCACCCCATGGTAAGCCGATTATGGAGGAGGATTGCATATACAATCCATGTAATAAGTGACCACGTTTCTTTTGGATCCCAGTTCCAGTGAGAACCCCATGCGAATCCAGCCCAGATTGAGCCGGTGACAATACCGACGGTTAGGAAGGGGAAACCGTAAGAGACACACTTGTAATTAATAGAATCAAGGGTTTCAAGGGATGGCAGATGTATCGAAAAGGGAAGGGCAGTTTTTCTTTTAATGCTCCTCTCTGCAATAAGATACATGAGGGATACAAAAAAGCTGATAAAAAATGCGGCATTTCCCGCGAAAGAGAATATTGTGTGGACTGGAAGCCAATAGCTTTGCAATACAGGTGGTATGGGTTTTACAGCAACGGGAAACGTCAGGGCCCAGATGAGCATGAGGGAGATCACGGGGAGTATAATGCACCCTACGATCTCTATCCGGTAGGACCTTCTAAGGTAAAGAAAAAAACCTGCAATGGACAAGGAAAAAAATGAAAGGGCTTCGTGAAAATTTGTGATAGGGGTATATCCTGCCTGAATATATCGGAGGATCAGCGACACAAGGTGGAGCGCAAAGCCGATTGTCACACTGATATGAGCCGGTTTTCCGAACCCCTTTTTGCCGGTAATTAAGAAGAGAAGATAGGAGAGGGTTGACAGGAGATAGAATGAGAGGGCGGCAATCAGAAAATATATGTTCATTTTTCCGGTATAAGAAATTGTTGCATGATTTTACGAAGGCTCATACCATTCAGCTCCTTAATGTCCAGCTTCACTAATGCCTTCATAATCTGCTTTCTCCTCCCATCATTTTTTACGGTGTCAATAAGAAGCTTTCTTATTTTCCCCAATTTATAGGCATAGCGAACATAATCATTGGTAACCTGACCGGCAATGAGCTGCCGCAATCTTTTTGAGAGGGAAGGCAGTGTGCCGGATGTGGAAATGGCGATGGTGACAGGTCCTTTTTTGACAATAGAAGGGACAATGAAATCGCATAGTTTAGGGTTATCGACGACATTTACCGGGATATTTCTCTTCTCTGCGTCTACCTTTATCCGGGCATTAATCTCTTCATTATTGGTAGCGGCAAATACCAGTGCAATCCCCTCGAGGTCGTCTTCCATATATTCCCTCTCGGCGACCTCTATCGCTCCATTCTTTGATAAGCGTGAAATGGCCCTGGTTATCTTCGGACTCACTAATCTGATGGCAGTTTTAAATGTGATAAGAATCCGCACCTTTCTTTCAGCAACCTTGCCGCCCCCGACGACAAGACAGGGTTTTTTTGAAATATCCAGAAATATCGGGTAGTACTGCATATCAGTATCGTATGTCGAATGTTTTGAATTCACCAGTATATTTTTCCCGAATAATTTCTATCCCTTTGACGTATGCTCGATCCGGGCCTTTTTTGCACCATTCAGCCAGTTGGTCCGTATATTCTTTGTTGCCTTCGCAGAGAACTTCAACGCGGCTGTCACTGAGATTGCGTACCCACCCTGTTAAACCAAGTGTGTTGGCGGTCGTGGCAGTGTAGTGCCTGAAGTTGACGCCCTGTACTATTCCGCTTACCAGAATGTGTATTCTTATCATCATTGTTCTTTTCTATTGATTGTGGCCCTTATTTATTATAATTAACATACAGATAGTACAAAATCAAAGCCTTTTGCTATATGGAGGAGAGGGAATGTATAGAATTGGCATAGATATCGGTTCTGTAAGTGTGAACCTGATTGTCATGGATGAGACGGGGATTATTGTAAAAAACAGCTATATACGCCACAAAGGCAAACCCTATGAGAAGGCAAGGGATATTCTGGAAGAGGTGATGAAGCACTATGAGATCAATTTTATCGCAACCACAGGAACAGGAGGAAAAACCTTCGCTTCACTGATTGACACTGCCTTTGTCAATGAAATTGTAGCCCTTACGCGGGGCTTCACCTATCTCTACCCTCATGTGGGCAGTGTTATAGATATAGGTGGTGAAGATTCGAAACTCATCATATTTGAGAATAGCTCCAGGACGAATCGTCTCAAGGTGAAGGATTTTTCCATGAATACCCTTTGTGCTGCGGGGACAGGCTCGTTTCTCGATCAGCAGGCAACAAGGCTCCGTTTCACCATAGAAGAATTCAGCGAGGTTGCCCTTAAATCTGACAGCCCTCCGAGGATAGCGGGACGATGTACGGTATTCGCAAAATCAGATATGATCCATTTGCAGCAGATAGCGACGCCGGACTACGAGATTGTCGCTGGTCTCTGCTACGCCCTTGCAAGAAATTTTAAGAGTAATATTGCCAAAGGGAAGGAGATCAGAAAACCCGTGGCCTTTGTAGGGGGGGTTGCGGAAAATGCAGGCATGAGGAAGGCCATACAGGACGTCTTTTCTTTGAAGGATGATGATTTTATTGTTCCCGAGTATTCTGCATCTATGGCGGCAATCGGTGCTGTATATACGGTTCATGACGAGCCGTCCTTAAGGCGTGAGTGTGTGGGGTTTAAAAAACTGGATCTTTATCTGGAAAATGAAAAACGGGAAGAGAACCATGAACCGCTCACAATATCCGAAGAGAATCTCAACGTATCCTATGCAATGAAAAAGATAGAAGAGGGGAAAACAAAGGCCTTTCTTGGTGTTGATGTGGGTTCTATAAGTACAAATCTTGTGATTATAGATGAGGATAAAAACGTCCTGGCCAAGCGTTATCTGATGACCGAGGGGAGACCCCTTGAGGCGGTAAAAGGGGGCCTTGCTGAAATAGGGGAAGAGGTGGGGGATAAGGTCGAAATTATTGGAGTTGCTACTACCGGATCAGGGAGATATCTTACTGCCGATTATATAGGGGCCGACATAGTGAGGAATGAGATTACGGCACAGGCAGAAGCAGCGATTTCCCTGGATTCTGAAGTTGACACCATATTCGAAATCGGGGGACAGGACTCAAAATATATCAGCATCGAGAATGGCGTGATTATTGATTTCGAAATGAATAAGGCCTGTGCAGCAGGGACAGGTTCTTTCCTTGAGGAACAGGCTGAGCGGCTTGGCATTTCGGTGAAGGAGGAATTTGCCGACCTTGCCCTTTCTTCGAAAAAGCCCGTGAAAATGGGGGAAAGGTGTACTGTATTTATGGAATCAGATGTAGTGCACCATCAGCAGAGGGGGGCAAAAACGGATGATATTGTAAGCGGTCTCTCCTATTCGATTGTGACAAACTATTTGAACAAGGTGGTTGGAGACAGGAGAGTCGGGAAAAAGATATTTTTTCAGGGCGGCACAGCCTTTAATAAGGGTGTAGTGGCTGCCTTCGAGATGGTCCTCAAAAGACCGGTCACAGTACCCCCTCACCATGATGTAACAGGGGCAATCGGCGCTGCAATACTGGCCATGAAAGAATATAACGGGGAGAGGAGCGCCTTTAAGGGTTTTGACCTCAGCAAAAGGGGGTATGAAATTGACTCCTTTGAGTGTAAGGGGTGTGAGAATCTGTGTGAAATCAGAAGGGTCACGGTGGAAAAAGAGACGCCCCTCTACTACGGGAGCAGATGTGAAAAGTATGATGTAGTGAAGAAAGCCGGGAAAAGGGATTTGCCGGACCTTTTTAAAATAAGAAATGACATGCTTCTTAATGCCTATGATAAAGATGTGAGCGGTGAAAAGATAGGCATACCCATGATGTTGAATATGCATGAATTCCTGCCTTTCTGGAAGACCTTCTTCGGCGAGCTTGGT
Source organism: Syntrophus sp. (in: bacteria) (assembly GCA_013824835.1). Classification (GTDB taxonomy): domain Bacteria; phylum Desulfobacterota; class Syntrophorhabdia; order Syntrophorhabdales; family Syntrophorhabdaceae; genus PNOM01. The sequence goes on from PNOM01000001.1 coordinate 60,789, forward strand.
TTTCAGGTAATCCTTTCTGACTCGACAAACAAAAGAACAATCAAGGACGGAGGGGAGAATGTCATAGTAGAGGCGTGCTTTCCCTTAAAACTGGCCCACGGCCATATACTCAACCTGATTATAAAAGGGGTAAAGAGAATATTTATTCCCAGCGTGATAACCATGAAGGCGCCTTCCGGGAATGGAACTGGTGCTTATGCATGTCCCTATGCCCAATCCATTCCATATACCGCGCCGGCATCTATAGATTTTGCAGCATCAGGGGTAGCGGTAGACTCTCCAGTCATCTATTTTGGTGGAGGGGAAAGGCTTCTTCTTGAGAACCTTGCTGCATACGGGAAGGTTTTGGGCAAATCAGCGGGGCAGGTCAGGAAGGCCTGCAAGACTGCATTGGCAGTACAGGAAGGATTCTATGAAAAATGTCTGGATTATGGCCTTAATGTTCTTTCAAATTTAAAGGAGAACGAAAAGGCAATGGTGATTATCGGCAGACCTTACAACAGTATGGACCCAGGGGCAAATCTTAATATTCACAAAAAACTGATTGATCTCGGGGTGATCCCCATCCCTCTTGACATGCTGCCCTTATCATCCATTGAAGGAGCTGAGGACGGGATCGAAGATATGTACTGGGGGTATGGACAGAAGATATTAAAGGCAGCGAAGTTTGTGCGGAATCACCACAAGCTTTACGGTATCTATGTCACCAATTTCGGGTGCGGCCCTGATTCATTCATTACTCATTTTTTCAAGAGACTGATGAAAGGCAAACCCTATCTTCAGTTGGAGATTGATGAGCACAGCGCTGATGCAGGTGCGGTTACGCGTCTGGAGGCATTTCTTGACAGTATTAAAAACGCAAAAACAGAGAAGAATGAAAAGGCAGTGAAAAAGGTTGCATTTAAGATGAACGGGGTCAGGAAGAAGATTTATATTCCCCGTATGTCCGATCATTCCATTGCCCTTTCGAGCGCCTTTCGGGCCTGCGGTGTGGATGCCGCAGTTATGGACGAGCCTGATGAGGAATCAGCATATCTGGGACGGAAGTTTACATCAGGGAAAGAGTGTTATCCCTGCATTCTCACTACCGGCGATATGGTAAAGTATGCATCAAAAGATACCTTTGAGCCGGATAAGAGCGCCTTCTTTATGCCCTCAGGGGGTGGCCCATGCCGCTTTGGACAATACAACAGATTTCACAGGATGGTATTGGATGAGGCTGGTTTCAGAGATGTACCCATTTATGCGCCTAATCAGGACGAAAGGTTTTACCAGGAGCTGAATATAATGGGCGGGAAATTTTCGCGATTAGGCTGGCGTGCAGTCGTTGCAATTGATCTTATTACAAAGATGCTCCTTGAGACAAGGCCTTTTGAAATGAAACAGGGTGAAACGGACAGGGTATATGGAGAGGCCCTGGCCCTTATCTCCGGGGAGGTCGAAAGGGGGGGCGATAAGATAATGAAAACCCTTGAAAACACAGCGCATATGTTTGAATCTATCAGAAAAAGTTTGGTAAAAAAACCCATAGTCGGTATCGTAGGCGAAATATATATCAGGTCCAACAGATTCAGCAACAATTATCTGATTAAAAAGGTTGAAGAGTTTGGTGGACAGGTATGGCTTGCGCCTATTGCGGAGTGGATCGCATATGTGAACTATACGTCGCGAAGAAGAAGTATGAAACGTGCTGGTCTATCCAATATGTTCAACCTTGTCCTTACAGATTATATTCAGAAAAAGGATGAGCATAGAATGGAAAAGATATTCAAAAAGATGCTAAGATATGGTCCTGAGCCAAGGGTGGATTCAATTATCAGAAAAGCAAGACCTTATGTGGATGTAAGTTTTGAAGGAGAGGCCATATTGAGCGTAGGTAAAACGATTGATTTTATAGATAAGGGAGTCTCGGGAATTGTTAATGCAATGCCCTTTACCTGTATGCCTGGTACTATTTCGAGCGCAGTTATGAAGCTTATTCACAACAAATATGATGTTCCGACTATTAATGTAGCCTATGACGGCCAGGGGGGTACAAACATTGCCACCCGCCTCGAAGCATTCATGTACCAGGTAAAGGAGCAGTTTCAGGACAATGGGTAATCCTTCTTTTGAAATAATAGCAATAGTCATCCTTGTTCTTTTGAACGGTATCTTCTCTGCCGGTGAAATAGCCATCATATCATCGAGAAAAAGCAAGATAAAAGAGATGATACGGGATAAAAAGGAACATGCGGAGACGCTCCTTTCCATGAAGGAGAATCCGGAGAGATTTCTCTCGGTAGTGCAGGTAGGAATCGCTCTCTTTGGCACTCTCGCATCGGCGATCGGCGGCATTATCTCGATAAAATATCTGACCCCTATACTGGACAGGATTTTCACGAAAGAGATTAGTGAGGCCCTTGCCCTTGTCATTGTGGTTGCTGTCTTAACCTATCTTTTCCTCGTTATAGGAGAGCTGGTGCCGAAATACATCGGGATGAACTACAAGGAAGGAGTTGCTTTAAAGATTACCCCTATATTTGAACTCACTTCAAAATTACTTTTTTTTGCGGTAAATTTTCTGACCATTTCTACCATGTTTATTGTAAAGGGTATGAAACTCAAAAAAGGGGAAGAACATGTCGGGGAAAGCGAGATAAAGATTCTCCTTGAAGAAGGGAGGCAAAAAGGGGTTTTTGACCGGACAGAAGAGGAGCTGATTCACGGTGTTTTCAAATTTGCAGACAGGCTCGTCAAAGAGATCATGGTTCCCAGGCCCAATATCTATTGTATTGACATAGAGGGGGGTAAAGATGAAATCCTTAAGTATATTATCGAAAATGAATACTCCCGATACCCTGTATACAAATATCATCCCGATAATATTATAGGGATTGTGTATCATAAGGATATTACCAGACATATATGGCAGAAGGAGCTTTTTGATCTGGAGAAACTCCTGAAAAAACCGTTTTTTGTACCTGATACTATGGAAATAAGCATCCTTCTCAAGGAGATGCAAAAAAGGCGTGTCCACATGGCCATTGTTATTGATGAGTATGGGACCACTACCGGCATAGTGACCCTTGAAGATATCATGGAAGAGATATTCGGGGAAATCATGGATGAGACTGATGTAGACGACAGGATGGAACGGTTAAAGGATGGATCCATCATTATAGACGGCGCATATTCTATCAGAGATTTGAACAGTAAAATGAATTTTGATCTTGCAGAATCTCCTGATTACGAGACCCTGGGCGGTTTTATACTGAATCAGCTCCAGGGGGTAGCAAAAGGAGGGGAGATGATTTATGTAGGCCAATACAAGTTTACCGTGGTTGACATAGAGGGGCGGAGAATAAAAAAGATCAAGCTGGAACGGACACGGCACGGAGCAAAGAAGGTTTAGCAGTTACCTTTATCTTTTCTCCTCAAAAACTCCCATATTTCTAAATTTGTTATATCTCTTCTCTTTCAGTTCTTCTGCGGGAACCTTCATTAACTTTTCAAGATATGCTGCCAGTACATTTTGTGTATTGAGGAAGGTTTCTTCCCAATTTCTGTGTGCCCCTCCGAAGGGTTCCTTAATGATTTCTTCTATCACGTGAAGCTTAAGGAGGTCATGGGATGTTGGTTTCAGCGCATCAGCAGCGAGGGGGCCCTTTGAACCGTCCCTCCAGAGTATTGCCGCACACCCTTCAGGCGAAATGACAGCATAAGTGGCATTTTCCAGCATTATTATTCTGTCGCCTACACTGATCCCGAGGGCGCCTCCGCTGCCTCCCTCTCCAATAACGATTGTTATGATGGGAACATTGAGGGAAAACATAAAAAAGATACTTGAGGCGATCGCCTCTGCCTGGCCCCTCTCCTCAGCTTCGATTCCAGGAAAGGCGCCTGGTGTATCGATAAAGGTTATGATAGGTTTTCCCCATCGGTTTGCCATATCCATGATTCTCATTGCCTTTCTGTATCCATCAGGGTGGGCCATACCAAAATTCCTGTAAGCCATTTCCCGGATATCTTTTCCCTTCTGGTGGCCGATAACTGCTACGGAGATACCTTCAAATTCTGCAAAGCCGGCCACAATTGCAGGGTCATCCCGGTATCTCCTGTCCCCCTTAAGTTCTACAAAGTTGGAAAACAGTCTTGCAATATAATCAAGGGTGTGGGGCCTGTTTAAGTGTCTTGAAACCTGAGAGCGCTGCCAGTTTGTTAAATCACCATAAATCTCTTTTTCAAGCTTTGAAACCTTTTTTGAGAGGGCGCTTAGTTCCTTTGAATATTGAGGAACATTTATGTCATGGAACCTTTTTATTTCATCTATTCTACGCTCTAATGGTTCAAGTCTTTTTTCAAAATCAAGATAATATCTCATTCGACACCTCTATAAAAATACCTTCTGAAAAGTTATTCAATAGTACATCCGTCTTCGCAGGGTCTATCCTCAAGTCCTTGATATGGAGAGACCTGCTGTCCCCATTAAGGAAAAATTCGAGTGATATATTTGCATTGCCCTTAATACTGAAGAGTATATCTTTCAGCTTGCGGAGGTCTTCTTTTTTGAAAACATCGCAATTAATCCGAACTTTTACCCTGTTTTTCATCTCCCGGACGATATCTTCCAGCAAGGTGATATTCTTTCCCTTTATCCTCGCGCCGCTTTCGTCAACCTTCTCGATTGACCCTGTTACGATTAAAGGTTTTTCGCTTTTGATGTTGAGGAGATTTTTCGCATAAAGCTCTGGAAAAACGATCACTTCCACAATCCCCTTTGTGTCTTCGAGGGTGATATAGGCCATTTTATCACCCCTTTTTGTTGTTACTTCCCTGCAATTATTAACCATGCCCACAATATTTATATCTTCGGAGGTCTCTGCTTCTTTAAGCCGCTGACTATCGAAGGGGGTGATCTCTCTTATCAGTTCTTCATAGGATGCGAGAGGATGCTTGCTGAAATAGAAGCCAAGGGCCTCTTTTTCTCCGAGGAGAATCTCATCCTTGGGAAGTTCCTCTATATCGGGTATTTCAATAACCTCGTTGGCGCTGTATTCGGTTCCGAATATGTCCATCTGGTATCCGATTGTAGGGTCCTTTTTCTGAGGTTTATCCGATTTGGTCTGCATGATGTGGAGTATTTGGGACCTCTTCAGACCCATATTGTCAAAACAGCCTGCCTTGGCAAGGCTCTCCATCACCTTCTTGTTTACTTTCCGCGAATCGATTGCATTGAGGAATTGAGTAAAGGAGGTGAATTCCCCAAGCTCTGCCCTCACTGCAAGGATGCTCTCAAGGGCCGCATCGCCAACATTTTTTATCCCTGACAGACCGAACCTTATCTTGCCCCCAACGACTGTAAAGGATTTGTCGCTTTTGTTTATATCAGGAGGAAGAATCTCTATACCGTCCTCACGGCACTCGGTGACATATTTTACCATCTTATCGGTATCGTTCACCTCGCTTGTGAGAATAGCGGCAAAGTAGGTCACATAATAATGGGCTTTAAGATAGGCGGTTTGATATGAAATGAGCCCATATGCGGTACTGTGGGATTTATTGAAGCCGTACTCACCGAACTGGAGGATGACATCATAAATCTTTTGGGCAGCAGTGGGGGCAACCCCATTGGCGGTAGCGCCGGTCATGAATTGTTCTCTGTATGCCTCGATCTGCTCAGGAACTTTCTTGCTCATTGCTTTTCGCAGAGAATCTGCATCTTTTATCGAAAAATGAGCAAGAACAGTAGCGATCTTCATTATCTGCTCCTGATAGATAATGACACCGTATGTATCTTTCAGGACCCCCTCAAGAAGGGGTGTCTCATATTTCACGAGGGACGGGTTATTTTTTCTTTTGATAAATTCATCGACCATACCGCTTTTTAGAGGGCCAGGCCGATAAAGGGCGATGAGGGGCATTATATCCTCGAATTTAGAGGGCTTGAGTTTGGTGAGAAGGTCTTTCATCCCCCTGCTTTCAAGCTGGAATACCCCGGATGTGTTACCTGCTGCAAGAAGCTCATAGGTCTTCCTGTCGTCAAGGGGGATATTGGTAATATCGATTTCTATGCCCTGGGCCTTCAAAAGCTTTCTTGCCTCATCGATAATGGTGAGGGTCTCAAGGCCAAGAAAATCGATCTTTATAAGTCCGATCTTCTCTATGATCTTCATGGCGTACTGGGTAATTATTTCATCCCTTGAGCCTTTATAAAGAGGGAGATACTCGGAAAGATGTTTGTTTGCGATCACAATGCCGGCCGCGTGGGTCGATGCGTGGCGGGCAAGGCCCTCAAGGACTATTGCATTATCGAGGAGTTCCTTTATCTTGCCGTCAGTCCGGTAAAGCTCGGCCAACTGAGGCTCATCTTTCATTGATTTCTCAATGCCGTTATCTGCTGAGGTGACCATTTTTGCAATCTTGTCGACCTCAGCATAAGGGATGCCCAGGGCGCGCCCTACATCCCTGACTGCTGCTTTTGACTGCATGGTTCCAAAGGTGATGATCTGGGCGACATTATCCTTGCCGTATTTCTCTGTTACGTACCTGATGACTTCATCTCGTCTTTTCTTGCAGAAATCAACATCAATATCAGGCATACTGACCCGTTCGGGGTTTAAAAATCTCTCGAAAATCAGATCATATTTGATTGGATCAATATCAGTTATGGCGAGGCAGTAAGCGACAAGGCTCCCTGCTGCGGAGCCCCTGCCAGGACCGACGGGAATACCTTCACCCTTTGCGTATTGTATGAAATCGGCGACAATGAGGAAGTAACTTGCAAAGCCTATCCGTTTGATTACTTCAATCTCATACAAGAGCCGTTCTCTGTATGTCCTTTTCGTTTCCTCTGTAAAAATGTCATAGGAAAGACCGATATGTTCAAGTCTTGATTGAAAACCCTTTTCGCAGAGTTTTTCAAAATATTCATCAATCCCGAGACCTTCAGGGGGCTTGAATTCAGGGAAATGATAGGTCTTTGAATCTATCTCCACGTTACACATATCAGCGATTTTTACCGTATTTGACAATGCCTCAGGATATTGGGCAAAGGCAGACTCCATCACCTCTTTTGATTTAAAATAAAACTCCTCGGTCTGAAAGGAGAGCCTGTCCTTGTCGTTCATAGTCTTGCCGGTCTGTATGCAGAGGAGAAGTTCGTGGGCCTTTGCGTCCTCTTTTCTCAGGTAGTGACAGTCGTTGGTAGCCACAAGGGGGATGCCGTATTCTTTCGAAAGACGGGCAAGACCTTCATTGATCTTTGTCTGCTCAGGAATGCCATTGTCCTGGAGCTCAAAATAAAGCCTCTCTCCAAAGATGGAATGGTATTCTTCCACCCTGTCCCTGATGTTCCTTTCGTCATCACGCAAAATCATGCTGGGGATTTCACCCTTGATACAGGCTGTGAGACATATGAGGCCTTCATGATATTTTCTGAGGAGCTCTTTGTCTATCCTTGGCACATAATAGAAACCTTCAAGGTGGGCAAAACTGACGAGCTTGAGGAGGTTCTGGTACCCCTGATTGTTCATTGCAAGAAGCACTATGTGAAATGCATTGTCTTCACCCCGAACCTTCTTCTGGTCAAACCTTGATTTCGGCGCAATATATGTTTCACAGCCTATAATAGGTTTTATGCCGAACTGTTTTGCGGTAAAATAGAAATCAACGGCGCCGAACATATTGCCGTGGTCCGTGATGCTGCACGCACCCATCCCGTATTCCTTGGCAAGTCTGAAGAGACGGTCAAATCGTATTGCGCCATCCAGCAGACTGAACTGGGTGTGCATGTGAAGATGAACGAAATCTGCCATCTATACTATTCCCACTCGATAGTGCTCGGGGGTTTTGAAGAGATATCGTAGACCACCCTGTTGACGCCGGGAACCTCATTTATGATTCTCCGTGCCATAATATCGAGGACTTCGTAGGGGACCCTCGACCAGTCAGCAGTCATGGCGTCCTCACTCTCAACAATCCTGAGGGCGATTACATTCGCGTAGGTTCTCTCATCACCCATAACGCCTACGGTTTTTACCGGTATGAGAATCGCAAAAGACTGCCAGATATGCGAGAATGCGCTGTTTCGTTCAACCTCGTCCCTGACGATACTGTCTGCTTCCTTCAGTATCTTCAGCCGTTCCCTGCTTACATCCCCGATAATTCTTATGGCAAGGCCGGGGCCGGGGAAGGGTTGTCTCTGGACTATGTAATCAGGGAGTCCGAGTTCTTTTCCTACGATCCTCACCTCATCCTTGAAAAGTTCTTTCAGGGGTTCCAGGAGTTTCAGTTTCATCCTCTTTGGCAAGCCGCCCACGTTGTGATGGCTCTTTATAGTGGCGGAAGGGCCTTTGGAAGAAATACTTTCAATGATATCCGGGTATAGGGTTCCTTGAGCGAGGTATTGCACGTCACCGAGCTTCTTGGCCTCCTCCTCGAAGATCTTGATAAAAAGCTTCCCGATGATCTTTCTCTTCCGTTCCGGGTCCTTTACGCCTTTCAAGGCAGAGAGGAACAACTCTTCAGCATCGATATATTTCAGGTTTAAATGAAGCCTGTCTTTAAATATTTCAACGACTTCCCTCTCTTCATCCTTTCTCAATACCCCGTTATTCACAAAAACACAGCGCAGATTATCGCCAATGGCCTTGTGAATAAGAGTTGCCACAACAGAGGAATCAACGCCTCCGCTTAAGGCGCAGATTACCTTGCCATCGCCAACACTGTTCCTGATATGATCAGTGGCAAGCATTACAAAAGATTTTGGGGAAAAGAGTCCTTTTACCTTGCATATCTTGTAGAGAAAGTTCTTGAGTATCCGTTTGCCTTTTGGTGTGTGATGGACTTCCGGGTGAAACTGAACGCCGTATATCTTTGTATCTATAGACCTTATCGCTGCATGGGGAGAATTATCGGAGTGGGCAAGGGTTTTAAATCCCCTGGGCATGGTGAGCACCTTATCCTGATGGCTCATCCATATGATATCACCGTCTTTTATGCCCTCGAGAAGCATGTCTGAATCATCGAGTACAATATGGGCCTTTCCATATTCCCGTTTAGATGATTTGTCGACCTTTCCTTTATAGATCGTGGTAATAAGCTGTAATCCATAGCATATGCCGAGGATGGGAATATTAAGGGAAAAGATACCTTTATCACATATGGGGGCATCAAGGTCGGTTACGCTTTTTGGGCCACCGGAGAGGATAATGCCTTTGGGGTTCATGGCTATTATCTTATCAAAAGTTAAATTGAAGGGATATATCTCACAATATACGCCCAGCTCCCGGACCTTTCTTGCGATCAGCTGGGTATACTGGGAGCCGAAATCGAGTATTAAGACTATTTCCTTATGGTAATCCATGTCGCCTCACTCTATCCTGTAGTTCGGGGATTCCTTGGTGATAATTACGTCGTGGACATGGCTTTCCCGCAAGCCGGCTGCCGATATTCGCATAAATTGACGGTTTTCACGAAGTTCATTCAAACTCTCGCACCCCAGGTATCCCATGCCTGACCGTAAGCCTCCTACAAGCTGCTGGATGGAGACGGACAGGGATCCCCGGTAGGGCACTCTGCCTTCTATTCCTTCCGGTACGATCTTTGATTCAATCTCGTCTTCGGCAATACAATACCTGTCCCGCGTTTTGCCTTCTTTCATGGCTTCAAGGGAGCCCATACCGCGGTATACCTTGTATGTCCTTCCCTGATAGAGCACCATTTCACCTGGCGTCTCATCAGCGCCTGCAAAGAGATTTCCTATCATAACCGTGTCTGCTCCGGCAGCAAGTGCTTTTGTGATGTCCCCTGAGAATTTGATACCCCCGTCTGCGATGATAGGTATATCATATTTTTTTGCTATCTTAGATACGGCAAATATGGCGGTGATTTGGGGTACGCCTACGCCTGCGATAATTCTTGTGGTGCATATGGACCCTGGACCAACCCCTATCTTCACCGCATCGCACCCTGCTTTGATAAGGGCTTCACACCCTTCTCCGGTTGCGATGTTGCCTGCGATCAACTGAACATCCTTGAAATTTTGCTTGATCTCCTTTACGGATTCAATGACATTCTGTGAGTGTCCATGAGCGGTATCCACAATAATGACGTCACACCCGGCCTTGAGTAATGCGTCAACCCTCATGTCCCTGTCTTTGCTGACCCCTACTGCGGCCCCAACCCGCAATCTTCCAAAATGGTCTTTGCAGGAATTAGGGAATTTCCTCATCTTTTCGATATCTTTTATTGTAATGAGTCCTTTCAGGTTGAAGTTCCTGTCTACTACGAGGAGCTTCTCAATCTTGTGTTTGTGAAGTATTCTTTTGGATTCTTCGAGGCTGATCCCTTCTTTGACCGTGACCAGGTTTTCCTTGGTCATTACGTTTTCAACGATCTCTTCCAGGTTTGTTTCGAATCTCAGGTCTCTATTTGTGATAATGCCTACAAGCCTTTTCCCTTTCGTAACGGGTATACCGGAAATCCTGTACCGGGCCATCAAGTCAAGGGCGTCCATTATCTTCTGTTCAGGCCTTATGGTAATAGGGTCTACGATCATACCGCTTTCAGATTTCTTGACTTTCTCAACTTCCTGGGCCTGTTCTTCAACGCCCATGTTTCTATGGATAATTCCTATGCCGCCCTCCTGGGCGAGGCATATTGCGGTTTTTGCTTCAGTAACCGTGTCCATTGCTGCACTGAGGATCGGTATGCTCAGTTTTATACTTCTCGTAAGGTAGGTTGAGACATCTGCTTCCTTTGGCATGATCCTGCTCATGGATGGGACCAGAAGCACATCGTCAAAGGTAAGACCCTCTTTAATATCTTTCTCCTCCATTAATTCACCTCTTTCATTTCCCTTTTGCCCTTAAATAAGGGCAATTAAAGGGTTTATAGCATGTCATGGCGTGTGTTCATTGTCTATCGGTTATTGAAGCATGAGTCATCTACTCGTGGCTTGCCCATAGTTGTATTAAAACAGGCTCCATGTTTTCTGGATATTAATAAATTCGTCATAGTTAATAGCTTGTAAACCGTTAAAGTATAAAAGCAGCTTTCGATTCAACCTACAAAAGACTTGCCATTTTATATGGGATTAGTATAATGCATAAGGTTAAAATAATCAAAAAGATTTTGTAAAGGGTGTAAACCATACATGGGTATGCTGAATAACAGGTTGCTGGAAGTGCATGACCTTACTACTGCTTTTCCTATAGATTCCGATACGGTAAGGGTTGTTGACGGAGTAAATTTCAGCCTCGATAAGGGTGAAATTCTCGGCCTTGTTGGTGAAAGCGGGTCAGGAAAGACCATGACCTCCCTCTCGATCATGGGCCTTGTCCCTCCCCCCGGGAGGATACTGGGGGGGCAGGTGATCTTTGAAGGAAAAAATCTTGTGGGTCTTCCCGATAAAGATATGAATAATATCAGGGGTGACAGAATAGGTATGGTGTTCCAGGAGCCCATGAGCGCCCTCAACCCGGTTTTCCGGGTAGGTGACCAGATATGTGAAACCATAGAAACCCATAGAGACTTCACAAAATCAGAGATTAAGGGCCAGGCGATAGAGCTGCTACGAAGTGTAGGGTTTGATGAACCTGAACAGAAATTCATACAATATCCCCATCAATTAAGCGGTGGGCAGAGACAAAGGATACTGATTGCCATGGCAGTATCCTGTAATCCATCCCTTGTCATTGCAGACGAACCGACTACAGCCCTTGATGTGGCAACAGAGTCCCAGATCCTCTGTCTATTGCAGGAGCTGGTTACAGGAAACAGTATGTCCATGATTTTTATCACCCATAACCTGCACATTATCAAGAGCCTGGGTAACAGGATAGGGATAATGTATGCTGGGAGGCTGCTGGAGCAGAACCGTGTTGATGATTTTTTCAGGGACCCAATGCATCCATACAGCAAGGGGTTGCTTGATTCTGTAGTCAATCTTAAGAGCGACCAGCAACGCCTCAAGGCGATTCCGGGCACAGTTCCGAAGATGTCTGAACTCCCCACAGGATGTAAATTTCATCCCAGATGTCCTTCTGTTATGCCCATGTGCAGGGAAGTAGAACCGCAGATTAAAGAACTGGATAAGGGAAAATGGGTAAGGTGCTATCTGTATCAGAGCTGAAAAAGTATTACGAAGTCCGAAAAACAGCATTCTCATATAAAAAGGATATTATCAGGGCAGTCGACGGGGTATCTTTTGACCTTGAGGAAGGGCAGACCCTTGGAGTAGTTGGTGAGAGCGGTTCAGGAAAGAGTACCCTGGCCAGGTGCCTGCTCCTTCTTGAGGAACCGGATGAGGGGAAAATCATATTTCTTGGCCAGGACCTGAGGGAATTGGGAAGAAAGGAACTGAAAACTCTCAGGAAGGATATGCAGATTATCTTTCAGGACCCTTACTCGTCTTTAAATCCGAGGAGAAAGGTCTGTGATATCATGGCTGAGCCCCTTCTTTTCCATGGGGTTGTGGAAAGAAAGGCGGTAAAAGAAAAGGTCACGGAAATACTGAGTGATGTAGGCCTTGGCGAGGATTTTCTCAATAAATATCCCCATGAGATGAGCGGTGGCCAAAGACAGCGGGTTGCCATTGGTCGAGCCCTTGCGACCAAGCCGGTACTTATTGTTGCCGATGAACCGGTCTCATCCCTCGATGTCTCCATCCAGGCGCAGATTGTCAACCTCTTTATTGATATCAGAGAAAAGCTCGGGATTTCCATGGTCTTTGTTTCCCATGATTTAAATATCGTGAGGTTTATATCTGATACTATTATCGTTATGTATGCCGGCAAGGTCCTCGAAGCAGGTACCAGAGACGAGGTTTTCTATAAACCAATGCATCCCTATACGCAGATGCTCATACACTCAATAAATGGTGAACGCTTTAAAAGCCCTGATGACGGAGGGTTTATTATGACAGGAGGCTGTGTCTATTGCCCCAGATGTGACAGGAGAGGGGAGATGTGTGCTCAAAAAAGTCCTTGCCTCCAAGGGGACGAGGGGCACCGGGTAGCGTGCTTTATTGTAAGTGGCTCATAGCTCATAGTGTGGAGCGGGAAATGACGGATACAAAATTCATCTTTACGCATTTCCCATGAGCCATGAGCAAATTATTTGTGACATAAGTCATTGACTAACTTAAGTAAAGCGGATAGAATTACGATATGAACTACATATTATATTCTACCGGAGGTGCTTTATGATTAAGGTCCAAAGAAATAGTAAGGGTTTTACGTTGATTGAGCTACTCATAGTAATTGCGATTATCGGTATTCTCGCGGCTATCGCAATCCCGGCCTACACGGGGTACACAAAGAAGGCTAAAGTAGGGGAGATTGTACATGCTATGGGGGCTGTAAAGAACGCCGTCATAGTATATTACTCTGAAGCAGGCTCAACCGCAGACGCGGCAGATGCGGCTACAATCAAGACTACATACGGTATAGATGTACCGACCGGCAAGGCAACCTTTGCGTATGTTGCAGCCGCGAGGACTGTCACTGCGACAAGTTCAATCTCCGGCGTTACAGGCACCATCGTGCTTACAGGGGCTGCAGATTTTAAAACCTGGACATGGAGTGGGACAGTTGATGCTGCCTACATACCAAAGAATTAATAATAACGGTTAAAAAGAGGGGGCATATGCCCCCTCTTTTTATTAAAAGGTTTACTGAAAAATTGTGGAATAACATAGTTCATATGGAGTTGCACAGAGATGGAGCGAATAGTCGAACTGGCAGTCTTAATATTCGGCAGCATAATAGGGAGCTTTCTTAATGTCTGTATCTACAGAATACCAAAGGGCAAATCAATTATCCGCCCAGGATCTTCCTGCCCTGCCTGCAATACGCCGATAAAGTTTTACGACAATATACCCATTATAAGCTATATCCTTCTTAAAGGCAGGTGCAGACGCTGCAATGCCCCTATCTCCCTTAAGTACCCGGCAGTCGAAGTCATCACCGCTGTTCTCTTTCTCTTTCTTTTTAATAAATTTGGCTTTACCATGGAATTCCCGGTTTATATGTTGTTTGTTTCGCTCCTTGTGGTTATCTCTTTTATTGATCTTGAGCTGCAGATTATACCCGATATCCTGAGCCTCGGCGGGCTTGTTGCCGGGTTTCTACTTGCCTTTTTCCGGCCATCTTTTACCTGGCTCGATGCAATATATGGCATATTTCTTGGCGGAGGCATCCTTTTTGCCATTGCCATGGGTTATAAGCTTATTGCAAAAAGAGAAGGAATGGGGGGCGGAGATATAAAGCTTCTTGGCATGATTGGTGCTTTTTGCGGTATAAAGGGGGTTGTGTTCAGCCTCATGGCAGGGTCTATCATAGGCACCATAGTGGGCATACCCCTGATGCTGATCAAGAGACAAGGAACAACCTATGCCGTTCCCTTCGGGCCCTTTCTTTCCCTTGGCGCCTTATTGTATGTATTTGCAGGTGAGATTATCATCTATGGATTCTTTGATTTTCTATCCAGGAGATAGAAGGTATGCAGGGAATATGATGTCGATCAGGGGTTTTACCATCATTGAAGCGATGATCGTGGTCATTATAATGGGCATAATCGCAGCGATTGCCGTTCCTTCCTACTTACAGATGATGAAGAGTCATAAGCTTACGAAATATGGAAACAATATGGAATACCTTGTGAAATATGCCAAGATTATGGCCATGGAAAGGACACGCAACATAGGTGTTTGTGTTGATAGCAGCACTACACTGAATATTTACGATATTGGAACAAGCAGGGGGGCAGGTATCTGTACAGGAACGGTAGTTTCAACTATGACTGTGGCGAGCTATGACGCGACGGGATACAATATCTCCATAAGTGGCTCCGGCGCATCTTTTGATCCAAGGGGCCTGGCCATATGGACAGGGAACACCTGTGTTTCAAACGGGATCAAATACCACAAGGTTGTGGTAAACAGAACAGGTATCAGAACGGAGAATGGCACAGGGGCATGTCCATAAAATGAAGATGATGATTGACAGAGGGTTTACCCTTATCGAGGCCATGGTCGGGTCCTTATTGCTCTCTCTGAGCCTTCTCGGGGTGGTGGGATTAATGGTCTATTTCAGTACCGGGGCCGCTGACAATAAGCTTCGCAACTGTCTAATGGAAAATGCATTAAACGGTCTGTCGCAGCTTAAGGCAAATGTAACGGTAAACACGACATTTACATGCGGCGCGGCGAGCGGTACCATGAGTTTAAGCCCCAGCGCATTCCCTGCGGCAAATGCTTGTTCCGATGTGACGGCAACGGCTGTTGGGGGCGGAAGGACCACTCAGATGACGACTCGGATATGCAACTTTCAATAGGTGTGGCACGATGAAACTTGGTATAAAGGGTTTTTCAATTATTGAGCTTCTCATTGTCGCGGTAATAGGAATCTTTATACTGGAGGCGGCATATCTCCTCTATATGGGATCATTCAAACTATTTAAGGATGTAAAAACAACGTCTGACAACATACAGACCAAAGTCCCATCCATGGAACTGATATCGAGGTATTTTGACCGGTGGGGGGTAGGCGTCTACACAACAGGTACGAATAACTGTGCTACCTATCCTCCTTCAGACGGAAAATGTATTGCCTTAACCATTGGCGACCCCTGTGATGAGGTTACTTTCTGGGGAGACCTCAATGGAGCGGGTTTTGTTCAGGGCGTGACAAGCGGCACCGCAAGTATTGTGAGCTGCAGATTAAGCAAGACTACAGGACAGAACTGTCATTATCTCTGGAGAAATGATGTGCTGCAGAATGACGTTGTTTCAGGGAACATCATTCATCTGCAGCTTAACAGTAATCTTTCCGTCAATAACGCAGATTGTTCCGCATTGACATCGGGAAGCACGTCGAATGCCACAGTCTCCTCAACCCTTGATCCCTGGAGCGGTTCTGCCACAAAGACAATCCAGGCAGGGGATGTGCTGCACAGAGCCCCCCATAAGGTTAGACTCTACTGCGCTCAGAACTCATCTGACAGCAATCAGCTCTGGCTTTATAGCGATCTAACTGATGAGGCGAGTAATTGCAACAGCAATGAGCCTTCAGCAGCCATTGCCCCGGTCAACAGCTTCAAGGTTGCCCTCCTCCCGGCCTCCTGTAATGCCACAACCGGGGGATGCAGGGCAGCAAAAATCAGCGTGACCCTTAGAAGCCAGGAGAAAAACTATCAGAGGACCTATGATACAGAGAGCGTAGAAAGGACCTTCGGGAGGTGAGACCTATGAATAATGACAAAGGGGTTATCCTTGTTGTGGTGCTCGCAGTATCCTTGATGGTCATGATTCTTGCCGCTGCTGCCATAAAGATGTCTGAACTGGGATATCTTGCCTATGGAAGCGAAAAGCGTTATCAGGTTGCAAGTGCAGCATCTGAGCATGGTATCAACGTGGGGATAAAGGCTGTTGTCGACGGTGTTGTTGACTCTATTACCAGGTGTCCGGTGGCAGCAGCAGGCACTCTTTCGACAGGTGGTGTGAACGCTGGCTACAGTTATTTTGCTATCAGCGCAGGGAGCAGATGTTTTATCCATAGCACAGGTACCTTCGGTGATGCGAGGATTGTGAAGAATGTGATTATACCGGCGGCGATCAGTCAGGGCGCCCAGTATGGGGCTCTCACCATGCGTAATGGGGGGACGGTGGTGTTGGGGGGGAGTGCGGCTATTGTCAGTTGTTCGAGCACATGTGAAGGGCCTGGTATGATGTATGGAGGAAGCGTAACCCTCACGGCGAAAGGAGGGCTTATTGATGACCCTGCAACCTGTCCTAACAACCCCAAAGGCATCTACGGTTCTCCCTATGCGGTGGTTAACAAGGATGGCAACAACTGCAGCGTAAGCAGCGGCGCCATTACATGCCCTGCATCGGACCCTTTGGGCGACCTTGTCCCCACGATATTCAAGTCCACCGACTGGACTGATCTTGTGAACGATTCCGCAGGGACCTATAATGGACATGCGGTAAATGTGACAAACCTTACGGTTTCAGCCATGCCCGCCTCGCCCACAGTGCCCAGCCCTACATGTACATGCACTGATTCCAGCCTGACTCTCATTTCAACCACAAATTCATGTACCGGCGTTGCCAGCTTCGCCGCTTGCGGCGGCCAGATAAAATTTAACGGCACTCTCGCTATTCAGAGCATACCAGCCAGTATTACCTCAATTGTATCAGCGGGCAATGTGACCGCATCCAGTGTGCCAAGTGGTGATACAAGTTTTCAGAATAAGAGCATCTATGCCACAGGATCGGCAAACATCACCATTAATAATGGGAATGTAAAACTGAATGGATCAACCATCTCTGCAGGGGGCACCCTCACACTCACAGATATCGGCGACATCATGAATGGCTCTGTTCTGTCGTCAGGAGGAGACCTGGTTATGGCTTCCGTTGCGAAGATCAATGATCCGGCCCAAACAGGTCTTGCAACGGTTTCAATCATCTCAGGGGGGAACATTACCCTTAAGTCGGCTATGGGCATCGATAAAGCCGATGTGATCGGCACGGGGACCAATTCCAGCATTACCATTGCAAATTCTGGATCAGACTATATTAGCAATTCGATGCTTGTCACCGCGGGTACAAACGGCGATATTACGATGAACGGGGGCACCATGAGTAACAACACCCTTGTAACCAGGGATGTGTTCACCGTGAATACTATGAGCGGTATTGTTGACACAAATGTGTTTTCAAAGACTACCGTGCTAACCCAGACTAATTATGATATCGCAGGCGGCCTTCTCTATTCCCAAAATGCCACTTCTTCAACGGGCAGTGGAAACGGCCAGGTGGGAACCTCCTCTAATCCGACCCTTTTATTGGCAGGAGGAAACCTGACCCTGGGGCACAGTGGGACGACCAATTTTAACGGTCTAATGTTTGCAAACGGACAGATCAATTATACAGCGACGGGTAATTTCAACGTGTCCGGGGCCATTATCGGAAACTCAACGTCGAACAACACGATAAATACAACAGGCAATCAATCAATATCCTATAATCCCACGATCCTCACCGCCCTTACAAGCAGGCTGAGTGGAATCATGAATGCTTACTCGTGTGGAGGGAGCGCTTCTGTCAACAGGCAGTTCTATATTTCAACAACAAAGACTACGGTCTATTAGAAGCGGGATGGAAACATATTGACCATCCAATCGGGCATTGCTACGCTCACCTTTTTCCTTATCCCCTTCCTTGGCGGAAACCACCTTCCCATCCAACTTGTTACCATTGACAGGTTCTGGATTGAAACCACCTTCCTGCTCCTTTTAATAATCTCGGTACTTTTTGCACAGTTGAAAAGCAATGGGAGTACCCGGGGTTTTCCGGCTTTTATGGTCTTTTTTACCCCCTTATTTATTGTAATGGCAGTGAGTCTCACCTATACCTATAACCTGTTTGCTACCATGAATGGATTAAACGTGTATCTGTGGGTCCTTGGAAGCGCATACCTCTTCGTCCATTCAGACCGGAAAGAGATGCTTCTCAAGGCCCTTGTCCTCGGTGCCGCTGCGTCTTCGGTCTTTGCCTTTATTCAGTATACAATGCTTTTCCCGGCCCTTCTGGGCACTTTAAAAGACGGCAGGTATGCCGCCGTTTTACGGGAACAGTCGGGTATCCCCTTTGCCTCCTATATTTATCACAACATATTCGGCGGCTATCTTGCGGTGATCCTCCCCATATCTCTTTATTTTGCTGTTTTTGAGAGAAAGATTCTCTACATCATTGCTTCTGCGCTCATTATCGTAGCTACGATACTCTCTTCTACAAGAATCGGAATGGGATTATCCATTATGACACTCCTTATCTTTACGTCTGTGATGATTAAAAAAAGGCAAGTTAAAGATGGGGTTGCCTTTTCGGTGGTCATAGCCCTGGCCTTTCTACTTTCCTTTGTTTTTCTCCACGGCGGAAAAAAGACAGACAGTGTAAATGTGAGGCATGTTCTCAAGGATAAGGCAAAGACGGTATATACACAGCTCGGTACAATGAATACCCGTACGGAAATATGGAGGGTCGGCGCGAATGCTTTTGCAGGGCGGCCCGTAAAAGGTTTTGGCGCGGGCACATTTGAATATGCCTTCAGAGAGCACTCGGGGGGGAGTACATATACGATCGCTGCACACAGTACTCTTATGAAAATTGCTGTTGAGACCGGCATGTTTGGACTTGCAGCATTTTTATTTTACTGTGCAGGCTGTATCTGGTGGATGAGGATAGCAGCTTGGAATTTAAAGCATCTATGTATTGCCCTCTCTACTTTGTGGGCATTTTTCTTTGGTCTCCTCGATTTTTCTTTTGATATCCCTGCCCACGTAATTACCTTTTTTGTGCTTTCAGCGTTCTTTTTTAACAGCAATGGGAGAAACTGCCGGGAGACCTCCTCCCCCTTTATACAAGGAATATCAGATCTATCCGAACGTATGAAGGGAAAAGGGGAAAAGGCCATATTTGCCGTAATCATGATAGCCCTTCTCTTTTCATTTCTATTTACTGCCAGGGCCGGTCTTTTCAGGGAGTCAATGGCAAGAGGTGTAACATTTGAGGAAAACGGTCTTTTTACAGATGCGTTTTTGCAGTACAGGGAAGGGATTAATGAAATGCCATTAAGCGATGAAGGGTATATCAGGGCAGTCAATATCCTTATTAAATCATACGGAAATGAGCATGATCCTGCAAAAAAAGAGAACACCAGGTCGGGCATCATATATTTCATAAAGAAGATGGAACTCAGCAAAAACAGGGATTCGGAATTGTTTTTTGTGATAGGCAGGGGGTACGCAGTCTGCGGTAATACGGCATTGGCTGAATCATACTATAAAAAGGCTATATTCTGTTACCCCTCGTCGGCATATTACGCATACGAGGTTGCAAATTATTATCTCGAGAACGGGAAGACAGACGCTGCCCTGCACTTAATCCGATCAATCAAGCCCTACCTCTTCCAATACAGGAATACAAACAACCCGAATGGTCTGTTTGTACATAAAATCATGGATCTCGATTCGGTTGTTCAAGAGCGGCTGGGCAATAAAGAGATTGCCTTAAGGATAGCAAGGGATAATCTGTCTGACGCAGAAAATAATGTCTATGTTATAACCACAGTAAAATCACGGGAATTTGTGCCCAGGAACGTGTTTCTTACATATTTGCGGGAAAGGGTGCGACTGCTGGAGAAGGACGTCGCAAAACCACGATAAGTTATGACTGTCATCAGTTGCTTTTAAATTTTTGTTGAGATCATGAAGTTTGGTTCAGATATTCCGATTCAATCTCTTCAACATAATCCCTGGTGGTTCTTTTCAGGCCTTTCATGTTCTGTCGCATACGCGCTATGAGTCCGGGGTTGTCAAGGGCGGTGGATATAGTTCTATCAAGCATCTTTCCATTACCGGCAGCAAAGGAAAATCCGTAATTTCCCCCGTTAATCATCTCGGTCAGACCGCCCAAGTCGCTTACGATAAGTGGTGTATGAGCATTCAGTGCGGAGGTCAGAACGAGGGGAGAGCTTTCATGCCAGATAGAAGGTATTATAAGGATATGAATCCCCCTTAAGATTTCGCCTATCTTTTCGTGGGGGAAGATGCCTGCAAAACGGATGGCAGCGTCGCATGATTCTGCCTTTGTTTTAAGCATGTTACAATACGGGTCATTCTCCTCCATTTTCCCGTAGATTAGCAATTCGATATTTCTTCGATGAAAAGCCTCTCTCGTCCTGCTTTCGTTAGGAGAGGGCAGGGTGCGTGTAAGGGCATCTAAAATTACGTGAACCCCCTTTTTTTCTGACAGAGTGCCTATAAAACCAAGCCGGAGGGGGCTATTTTCGCTGAATCTCTCCGGTATGGGCAGGGGTTCGGGCAAATCCCCAATGTCTACGCCATAGTTAACGACTCTCATCAGCTTTTCGTTTATCCCTCCTTTTATCAATGTATTGGCCAGAAACCTGGTTGAGACGAAAACTGCATCCGCTGAATTTATATAATTTGTCATTGCCTGAGGGCGATTGCCCAGGGTGTTTATGGCCAGGCTCTTAATATGCAGCCTGTGCAATGGTGTTTTGCTAATAATCATAGCCATTTTTGCTAGTTGTCCCGATACCGGCATAAGGCATTGAAGACAATCGACAGGATTTGCCGGCGGTTCGCACACCTTTTTTTCAAATCTTTTGTAAAGCGTATACGCTGGGCACACTGCCCAGAAATCGGTTGCGGAAAATACGGTAGGGATGCCCATTTTTTTTATCTCAGGGATAATCCCTCCCGTGAGGCCTACTATATGATTGAAGTGGACAATATCAGGGTTGATAGTTGATATAAGATCTTTAATGAGGGCGATCCTGTCAGGGTTCGATAATTCGAGGAAGACGATTTTGTTCCAGTTACTGACCCCGAAGTGCAATCTGTGAACGGAGAAACCGTCGTATTTATCATGGGTTAGCCACGGCTTCGCCGTATACGCAATTTTATGTTCCATAACACACGTAATGATATGGACTGTGTGGTTACGGTCTCGCAGGCCACGGGCAAGTTCCAGCGTCAACACCTCGGTTCCCGTCCTGTGTTCGGGGAAGAACTGGTGGGTGCCGAGTAGAATACGGAGACCTATGGTTTTACTCATTTGCCAATAATCCGCTTTAATATATTGAACTTAGCGAAAATATTTCTCCACAAAAGACGTCTTATCCGATAATAAATGCCCAATCGTGAATATGCTAAAATCTTTTCTACGTAATTCTGTGCGTATGTTCCGGCTTCATGCCAGTGTTTTGCTATCATAAGTTCAACATAAATATTTTTGTGCGCCCGGGACATTCTTGATTCAATTTGTGATGAATATTTACGATAAAAATCAGGATATGCTTCCAATGTCTTCTGATTGGCACACAAAATTGCTTTGCAAATTGCAATTTTGTTTCTTGATTTAGAACCGGTATGGTCCATTACCCAACAACCTGGTTCGTGACTGTATTTACCTTTATGTTCAATGGCGACACGTTGGAGGAACTCTGAATCTTCATTATGCAACAGCGTTTCGTCGAAGCGTTTGTTTTTAAGTATCTTTGCCCTGTATAGGATTGCCCCCGATTTTGCATCATTTGTTAAAAAAAGTTCTATAGCAAACGCCTCAGGGTGTTCTGCTGCTGCAACATGATGAAGCTGTGTCTTCTTTAATTCTTCTATATAAAGAATGGCATTTGCATAACAGTAATCAGCTTCCTGATGTTTTTCCAGTAGACCGGTTTCTATTTTTAATTTGTCAGGCAAATAACAGTCATCCGAATCAAGAAAACATATATATTGAGTGGCATTATCTGTTTTGTTCAAACCGTAATTTCTGGCACTGGCGCATCCGCCGTTAGTTTTGTGATAATAAATGATTTTTTCAGGATGTGTGCTTACATAGGTCTCGCATATTTCTCGTGTATTATCCGATGAACCATCGTCAACAATAATAATGACAAGGTTCCCGTATGATTGGTTTAACACACTATCAATAGCCCTGCCGATCAGCTTTGCTCTATTGTAGGTCGGTATAATAACTGACACTAACGGTTCGGTCAAGATTTCTCCTCTTGAGTGCTCCTCTTGAGGTTTGTTGGCTAGCACTAGAATATCTCCGCAATATCTTTACCGATTATACTCAAATGAGGATATTGCAATGCCATATTTACCGCATATGCTCCATTACCGCATCCTGTGTCCAAGACGGTTTTGAAATTATCCATGGGAAGTATCTTTGTGTACTGACAAAAATACAGGCTTCGTATATAATCCCCTATATGAACAGGCCGAAAAGGTGTTCTTTTTATTATTTTTTTGGCAATTCGGATTATGTTGTGCAACAATTGGGCTTCCTAATAATCACTAAAAAATGAGTCCTGAACCATGGTATAAGGGACATAAAGGACGCAGCAAGAAAAGATTTTTTAGCAATTTGTGCAAGATTAAGTTCAAGGGAAGTTGATTTATAATAGATTTCTCCTTCAGGGAAGAGAATTCTGATTTCACGAAGAGAAAGCGGTCTCGTCGGGGTAACATCTTTTGGACGAACATGCACGGATTTTCCGATCCACTTTCGGGGGATTAAGGATTTAAAGAGCTTGAAACACGACAGCAATATAAGTGAAGGAGGACGCATATCATAAGAAAGAAGTGTGCCATCCGGTTCCAAAACCCTCCACATCTCCTCTGCAATGCTGTTCCTCATGGATTGATCGAGCACAGAACTTAAACACATGAACTGCATGACGAGACTGAAAGAATTGTCAGAATAGGGGAGTTGAGATGCATTCCCTTGAACAAAAGATATATTTGGATAATGTTTTTTTCCGTCTTGTATCCGATGTTCCATTAAATCTATACCGAATGTTTTTCCCGCACCGAATTCCAGGAACCTTTGGAGTATATGTCCTGTTCCACACCCGACTTCCAATACCTTTAAATTTGCAATAACAATACCTGCCTTGTTTATCATTCTGAGGATTGTATGTTCCCGCTCCTGCATGTGGTAAAGAAACACCGGGTTTTCATATGTGTATATTTTATTGGTTTCAGATATATCTCTTCGCAAATATTCTTTTCTTATACGCGATGTTTCAAGAGATGAAGAATTGTCTATCATCCTAACCTTCCCGTTTAACGTTGAGACATCTGTTGCGTTTTTTTAAAATGGCTCCAGTCTGTGTGGTGTTAGTTTTCAATGTTTCAATTGCCCACATAACAAGTATTTTATAGGGTTCTGTCATCTGTTGCTACAGAATATTGACATAGCCTAAGGTACTTGTTTTCCAGTGCCATGACTTCTGTTTTTAAATTGTGATACAGTTCAACATGTTCTCTTCCAGTTTTTCCCATTTGCTCCCACATTTCCCGATGATTAAGAAGGAAGGCGATATTTTCCGCCAACCCATCATGATCTCCTTCATTAGAGAGAAGGGCGCTCTTTCCCGGCACGACTACGTTTGGAATATCTCCATGAACAGTAGATACAACGGGCATACCCATTGCTTGCGCCTCAAGAATGACTGTCGGCGCGCCGCCCTCTGATTCCCCGTCTGAAGCAGTGATGCTTGGATGAATGAATATGTCACCCTTTTGCATCTCTTCGATATATTTTGTATAAGGCATAAAACCTGTCATTCTGACATATCCCCTCATGTCGTTTGTATCTATAAAATTTTCGATCTCTGACTTCAACGGTCCGTCTCCTATGATGGTAAATTCAAAATTGTTATATGTTTTATTTAATATTTTCAGGGCATTTAAGGCGTGTGTGATCCCTTTTTTTTCGACGAACCTGCCGCAGAAAACAAACATTATCTTCTCGTCTGTGCGCTTTGGCCTGCGTGGAATGAACCTGATATTATCGACAGGGATGGCAATCCTCTGTATCTCGATTTTTTCTTCTTTGCAGCCCAGATTTATAAGAACGGATTTCATATGAGGACCTTCAACAAGAAAGAGGTCGCCTTCTTCAAAAAGAGATGCATAACCTCTTCGCCATTGTTTGATAATGGATGATTTTGACAGGTCGTATCCATAAAAACTCGTAATTACCGGTATGCCCAGCTTTTTCTTTATCTGAAGTGCGTAGACGCCATGTGGGCCGAAATGGGCATGTATTATCTTTGCATTGCGCAATTCGACGATATTCTTCAAATAATAATCAATCCCGCAGATTCTTTTATGGATATTGTTGAACAACCACTCCGGGGAGTAACGTCTCCGGGTGAGGGAATGCATATCGTCTTCAGGAAAAGGAAAAACATCTATATTCTCCTGTATCCATGAAAGGCAAATTGGGTGAAAGGTACGCAGGCTGGAGATAAAATTGTATATGAACGTCTCGGAGGTGGCAAACCAGGTATGATTGATGTGGGCAACGATATGTTTGTCATCATTCATTGTGCTTTCAATCCCCGGTTTTAGTTTTATTATATGTGCCTTTGAGTGCGGAACTACAGCGTTTCAAAAGCTGGCTTTTATTGTAAAGGGTATACAGAAATTTATTTAACAATAGTGTTCTCATAAAAAGAAAAAGAATCGCCTTTATATACCCGGAATTTTTTATGTCACGCTTAAAATATTTTTTCAATGAGTGTTTCCTCAAATTTATGTTGTAGATTTTTTCCAATCTGTTTCTAACCTTTTCGGTCATTTCGAGGGCTGCCATCTTTTCCTCAATTGTCATGCCGGGCCCGTCAAAATAAGGTATTCGTTCAAATTCAGCGAATTCGTTGAGGTAGTAATCAGGCTCCATTAGAAGAGTGCCATTTTCCTGAACCCATTCCATTAATCCCGTATCGGGCAGGGGCATGAGACTCCCAAAATTACAGCCCCCTGTCGAATACTTTTCTGCAAATTCGATGGATTTCTTAACGTCCTCAAACGTTTCGTAGGGACTACCCACGACAAAATACAATCGGACAAAAAACCCCAATCTATTTGCCAATTCAACGCTTTGTTCGATGGTGCCGATCGTCTCTTTTTTGTTGAGTGCTTTTAAGACGTTATCAGACGCTGATTCAACGCCAAAACATAGGTGGGTAAAACCTGATTCTTTCATCTCTTTCAGCAGGTCTTCACTAATCTGGTCGGCCCTTACGCCGGATGCGGATAAATCCAAATCCATCATATTGCTCTGTTTTATAAGGTTACAAAGGGTGTACACCCTCTTTCTGTCCATTGTGAAATTGTCATCAACAAAGTTAAAATCCCTGTAACCATTGTTGTACCAGAATATTATTTCATCGAATATATTTTGCGCGCTTCTGACCCTGTATTTTTTCCCCAACATACTCTTTGACTGGCAGAATGCACAGTTGTACGGGCACCCTCTTGATGAGCATATGTACCTTACATCCTGGTAACGTGATAAATCTATGTTCTGATATTTTGGAAAGGGCAGGGTATCAAGCTCTTTGATGAGTATTCTTGCCCCATTAGAGATAATAACCCCATTTTCTCTATATATAAGTCCTTTTATTTTTTCCAGATATTCCCCCTGGCAAAGTTCGAGCATTGTATATTCGCCCTCAAGGAAAATACCGAAATCTATATTTTTACATTGTTCCAGCGCTTTTGCTCTTAAAGCGGTAACATGGGGGCCGCCAACAACGATTGGAACATCTATCTGTGATTTTATATCTTTCAGTAAGGCATAGTGGTGTTTGTAGCGAAATGTCATTAATGAGATTGCGACAAGATCAGGCTTGAATTCTTCAATCCTTTCCTGCAGGTGTTTGGAGGGTAGTTGTAATCCCATATCGACGAGCGTGGTTTCGATATTGTTCTTTTTTAGCAGTTCCGCAATATAACCGATTCCAATGGGAGGATGGGGATTTTTTCCTCCATAATGGTTATTCGGATAGTCGGGATATATGAATAAAATTCTTTTAAATCTCATGAGCTAACGTATCTTTGATTCTTCTGATGGCAGGTTTTATATTTTTTTCGTCGGGATTGTTCAGATTCCCATCAACCTGATAGTTGAATTTGAGGTGATAGAGGAAATTGTCTATCAGTTTCCTGTTAGTGAGAGTGTTAATTGCATTATTTATGACATGACCCAGTTTTGTTGTATCTTCGCAATGGTTGACAATGCCGTCTATATTGAAGAATGCCTGACCAAGCGTAATAACAGGTTTGTAATACAGCAAGCCTTCTATCCCGATTGTTGAGTTGATAGTTATGATAGCTGTGCATTTCTCTATGAGCTTTCTTGTATTTGCCTTTGTAATATAATAATTTTTTACATTTTTATGCCTTTTTCTCGCCTGCCATAAAATATCCATATGGGGGTCTTTGGGGTGTTCCTTTATGACGACAAAAAAGTTTTTATTGAATTGCTTGTTGTATTTTTCAATAGAGGAGAGGCATATATTAATAAAATCTTCCATGTTTTTTATCGATGAATGACAAACTATCTGGCTGTCGGAACGTACCTGTAGGGGTAGGAGGATGAAATCATTTTTTACAGCAAGGAAGGCTATCAAGTCTAGGGAAAGAGGAAATATCCTCAGTATCTTCCTCGGATGCTTAATAAAATTAAATAATTTACCAATGATATTCGATAATCTTATTCCTGAAAATAGGTTCACCAGATATCCTGAACCCTTGGATATCTCCCTCTGAATAAATTTGTCATACTTTTCTCTATTGATGGAAATATTTTCATAAAAGCTCTTTTCTCTGTGGCAGGAGTTGTTTTTGTTTACCCCTTTCTCGTCAATAACAATGGTATCGGGTCTAAAAAAACCATCCTCGAAAATAAGGGTTTTTATATTTTTCTTTCTTCCAACTGCAAGAGGGATTGAGGCATAGCCCCAAGAGTCATTCTGCACAATAATAAGGTCAATTTTATGTTCATTTGTAATATTTGCAACATTATTAGCATAGACACGGCCTTTTATTAATATTAAATCCTCATGATTACCATTATTATACTTTTTGTCATATTCAAGATCGCAGGAGAGCGCTTTTTTTATCTCTTCATCATTCAGGATTTCATCGGTTGTTGTGGAAATAAGACCCTGAAGTAATTGTTCACGGGATATATATGGCTTACCTTTTTTAAGTAGAATGATTTCGTCTTCTTTCCATACGGCAATATAATAGACACGAAAATCTTTTTCCAACTGACTGCCCAAAAAAGAAAAGTAATTTGACCTGTCGGTAACAATTAAAATGCCTTTGTGTTTCATTACACCTTCTTTGCCACAGCAATATTGAACAGGCTATTCCAGCCTGTTGAAACATTTTCTTTTTCCCTGTCATGCTGGGTGTATTTGCCAATAACTTCAAAGCCTGTTGATGATAGCAAAGTGCCGAATTCCGCAGGTGTATAATGCCTTAGATGGGTGGGGAATTCCTTTTCGTTGTATGGTTGTATATCCTGATTTGGGGTGGAGACAACCAAAATACCTCCTGTTTTCAGTTTTGTGTGGAATAGCCTTAAAAGCCTTGCGCCATCCACATGTTCAATTGTTTCAAAAGATACTATTACATCGAAATATTCTGTGGGCAGCTCCCTGGCAAAAATATCCCCTGTGCTGTATTGTATTCTGCTGTCATAATAATGTTTTTCGGCATATTCTATTGCTTCTTCTGCCCTGTCGATGGCAGTTATGGCAGACGCATTAGTCAGCCGGGAGATCATAAAAGAACCGTATCCTACGCCGCATGCGCAGTCCAGAACTCTATCATCTTTTTTTATGAAGTGGCAGGCAAATCTGTACCTCCCGGTATGATCTTTTCTTATGCCGTCAGTGTTAGGAGACACCTGTCTGTCGCCCTTGCTGCTGTAATCTTTCCCAAATGATTTAGACATATTATGAGAAAAATCTATGATGTATCTCAATAAATATGTGATTTTTAGTTTTCGTGATACCTTTTTTAATAAACCGCTCCAGTTGTAATATGTCCATGACAATCTCTGCGAATCAGGATCAGGAAAAAGCCCTGGCAGCGTATCCTTTTTTTCTGCAATAATCCTGAGATTTAAATATCCGGAGACAGAGTCATCAGCAACTCTCCGTATATTTAAATAGCCTGTCTCTATCAATAATGAAGACAAAGAATCGAATGTGTAGCCCCATTGATGAATATCCCTGTCGTTTTGCTGCCAACCGTAAATTCCCGCCATCGCATGATCCCTGTTAGTGACTACGTAATCTATGTACGGGCTGTCTCCATCCATTTTTAACTGCTCTATATGTTTCTCTATGTCAGGGACATTCACGTCGATGTGACCACCAGCCTTAAGGAGTGATAACCAGTGTCTCAAGGAACGTGATGCATCCCGGTAGGTGAGGTGTTCAAGGATATGGCGTGCATAGATTTCATCGATGCTTTCCGAAGAAAAGGGAATCTCCCATGCCTTGCATACGTATTCAACATGCGGGGCAGAATGTATGTCGCAGTGGATGTATCCCTGTCGGGGTGAACTTCCGGAACCTACCTCGACAAGAGTTTTTTCTCCTCTGTAAATTCCTGTGAGACGGCCTGATAGTTCCCGAAGAGATTTGTTTTTTTTAAAAATACCCTCTTTTTTATCGGGCAAGAATTCATTCTTTATACCTTCTACGATTTCTTTAAACCTTAACAGAGGCAATATTTCAGCGTTTAAATAATTTACATTTTCCCAGGAAAACTCTTTTTTCTGAAAATCAAGTCCCAGTCTTGACCAATCCATGTTTTCAAAGACGAGGTGTTTCTCATTTGCCCATGACCAAAGTTCTGTTCCAGGGACAGCCTGAAGGAGGTAAAATCCCATTATAGCGGCTTTGGTTTTGTTTTTTCTAAGAAAATTAATGGTATCATTCAAGTCGTCTTCGGTCTCTCCGGGTGTGCCGAAAGCAAAGGAACATCCAACCGGAAGGCCGTATGTATTACATAAATCAATTAAACGTTGGTTTTGTTCAATGGTGACCGATCCCTTTTTCAGGTATTTTAAAAGTTTGCTGGAGCCGGTTTCGGCGCCAAACCTTATGGAATTGAAATTCATCTTTTTAAGGACTTTTATTATCTCTTCATCTACAAGATTTGCCCTGACAAACCCATGAAACGAAACGCGTTTATTCAACCCTTCGTTGAGCACGCCTTCAGCAATAGAAAAAAACCTTTCCCTGTGCGCAATAAAAACATCATCCAGGATATTTATTGATCGGACTTTATGCCGGTTGACAAGCTGCCTGATTTCATCCAGCACATAATCTGCCGAATGATAACGAATATTTCCCCAGAACCGACAGCTTGCACAAAAAGTACATTTGTAAAGACACCCCCTGGATGTAAAAAGATATGCATCTTCCACAAAATTGCCTGACCGGAGAGGGTGGGGAAGCGTATCTATGTCTTCTATTAAAGGTCGTGGAAGGTTACAAAGAACAGAGCCATTCGAATGATAACAGATGCCGTTGATGTTTTTTAAGGCGTTATCGCTATTAAGCTTATTATCTTTTAAGTGGTTTATTAATTCAAGAAGGGTATCTTCTCCTTCTCCGATGACTCCTACATTAATGGTTTCCGGTAACAAATTGGGCAGTGATGAGATGTGGTAGCCCCCTATAACCGTGAAGCAATTAATAGCCTGTCTGCATGCCTTGGCAATCTGCACGGCGTCATTGAATACCTGCGAAACAGAGCTTATTGCCAGTACATCTGGTTTAAACGAGATTATTTCCTCCAGTCTTCTCGCAAAAAGTATGTTTTCTATGGGTATATTAAGTTGCGAAACTATTGTTGCCGCAAGATATCCTATACCTAAAGGATATTGTTCCATCTCTTCAGATGGATAATGGGCAACATAAAAGGCTATTTTCAAGAAAATCTTACCCCCCGTCTATTTTATCTTTGTTTCCTACCCTCGATAGACAAAAGTATATCGCGGTAGAACCTTTTAGCCATACGCTTGAAATAATTGCTATTGTCTCCCTGTTTTTCCTGTATTTCTTTGGAGGGCAATATGAAATTTGTAGCAATCATCTTGTGTTCTTTTAGAATTGCGATAAATTCTCTACGAGGGATATTTTCTTCGTTACCGTAATACCAGGGAGTGCTGAAAAAACGGCAATCACCGTCTATCCTTAAAGTTGAAAAGTCCATATCGAAAGAAACATTACCCTTTGATAATTCCTGTTGCCATAGCTGACTTCCGGGCAGGGGCTGACAAACATAACAAACCCAGTGGTGGAAGGCGGTTGTCATCTCATAGTGTTTTACCCTCGCGATGCTATCAATCATCTCTTCTCTTGTTTCGCCCGGAAAACCATATACCTGCGAACCCCCTATGGGTATACCTGCTTTTTGTGCGTACTTTATGGTTTTATCAATATGCTCAGGTTTTACAATCCCGCACTTTATGACCTGCAACATCCTGGGGTTTAAGCTCTCCACGCCCATGCCCAGTTTTATGGTTCCAATATCCTTAAGCATGGGCATGGTGTGTTCATCTACTAAATTTGTATTTAAAGAAATTGATCGGATTATAAATTTTCCCAACAGATTTTCTCTTATCATCAGGTCGTGAAGTTCTTCAAGGCGTTTTCTTGGTGCAAGAAACGTATCGTCTTGAAAGAAGAAATGGGGGTTGCCCGTTGCCCTGAAACGCAATTTCATTATCCAGAGTAATTTTTCGGCGCTCAGATAGGTCATCTTTCCCTGTGTATCATGTTCAACACAGTGGAAACAATGGAATGGACATCCTCTTACCGTAGTTAATTGGAAAGGTATGGAGGGGTTTTCATATACATCGACAGGGAGAACGTCCATTTCAAGGGGTGTTCGTTTTCCGGTAAAACATATCCGGTTATCCTGGTCTCTGTAGGCTATGCCAGGTATTTCATGGAGGGCTGGTTGTCGTGTAGCTCTATACGACCTTATGAGCTCCAGGAATGTTTCTTCTCCCTGGCCTATAACCGCGCAGTCTGCTTTTTGAGGCAGAGTTTCTGGTAGCGCTGTAATGTGAGGGCCACCAATTACAATCGGCCCGGAAAATCCCTCGTCTCTCAACCATGAGATAGTATCTTCGGTCCTGTTCCACATCTCTGTAACACTTGATATGCCTATCAGGTCGGGCTGCATATCGATGATTGCCTGTGATGTGTAAGCAATCCCGACAAAACAATCCGGTTCGAATTGTTTCACATATGTGATAAGATAACTAAAACCTATGTAATGGGCATTAAAAGCGTCAAACCGGTATTCCGGTCTTATAAGAGGTTTATAAAGTACGATCTTCATACTCAATATTCTTCTTGAGGTATGTGATTTACAACCCCATTAATCTGATAAGGCGCATTGCCGAAACGTTCACCGTTGACGAACAGGGATAGTAACCGGTCGATGACAAGCAAATGCCCCATCCTATTTTTGGTTGTTATAACAAGGGAAAGGTGATAGATACCTGTATTGAGATGTAAAGGTTCAAGTGCGAGATGCAATGTGTGATTGCCCTTCGGTAGTTTTAACTCCTCTTTGTTCAGCCAACTGTTATATTCTGCGACAAACTCGCCCGATGAATGCACAAAGGCAAGGATCAACGTTATATAGTCGTTGTTGTATTCCGAGAAAAACTTAAGACTTATATTCATCGGGGCGCCGGATGTTATGGCGAAATGCCCGTTTTCCGTTTTTGCATCGACAGTAAATTCAATTAAAGAAATACCTCCCGGAGACACAACCGTCTTTTCTTTTTGAAATATGGATGAATAATGCTGGATTGCAATATCCGGTACACCTGAAAACAGGGCTGTGCCATTGTTCATCACAAGGGTTCTGGAGGAGATCCTTGCCATTGTTGACATGTCATGGGTAACCATAATTATGGCGCAATTTTTTGCTATCTCTACGATCTTGTTGTAGCATTTTACTCGAAAACCCAGATCGCCGACAGCAAGGATCTCATCGATGAGAAGGACATCGGGGTCACAATGGACTGCTATTGCAAATCCTAGCCTTACAAACATGCCGCTCGAATAATGTTTAACCGGGGCATCCAGAAAATCACCTATATCGGCAAACCCGACGATAGAATCAAATTGTCTGTCCACCTCTTTTTTTGTCATCCCGAGAATGGCCGCATTGATATAAATATTTTCACGTCCTGTCAGCAATGGGTGAAAACCTGCGCCGACCTCAATGAGCGCGCCTACCTTTCCTTTTATCGTTATCCGTCCTTTATCAGGCCAGAAAATGCCATTGAGCATCTTTAAAAGCGTTGTCTTGCCTGCGCCGTTAGGCCCTATTATTCCTAATGTCTCACCCTTTGCTATCTCGAGTGAAATGTTATTAACCGCCCAGAATTCACCTTTTCTCAGTCTTTCGGAACGGGAACTCAAACCAAAGGCGTTCATGGCAATGTCTTTCATGCCGTAGAACATGGATTTCTTCAGGGATTTGCAGTATTTTTTCGACACGTTTTCTATTTTTACGGCTGTGTTATCGTTCACAGTTAAACACGCTCCGCCACCCTTGTTTCTGTCAAATGGAATACGACAATACATATAAAAAAAATAAATACAGAGAATATACAGGAAATAATATATCCGTTTAGTTCAGTTACCTTTCCTGTCAGGAAGAGGTCTCTTGGTATCGAAATAAGATAATAGAGTGGGTTATATCGCGAAATACCTGCAAGCAGGCCATGAGCCGGTTTTGCATAGAGGACAGGTGTAAGAAGCATCAAAAAGGTTACAACCATGGAGAGCATGTTACCTATATCCCTCATGATGCCGTTTATCAGCGAAAAGATAAAACCGAGACCGATTGTCAGCAATAAAACAGGCAGAAGAAACAACGGGAGAAACAATATTGTCGATGATGGCGTTATTCCGTAAAACAAAAAAAGAAAAGCGACAATAAGCATTTGTACGGAAAAGGATAAAATAGGTTGCCCGATAGATGCTATTACAAGGGATTTTTTTGAGAAATTGATTTTCACTATCATTGAACCCGCATTGACCAGCGAATTTGAACACGCCACAAGGCCGATTGAGAATATCTGCCAGAAGGTCAAACCGATTACAGCATAAAGAGGGTAGGGCACATCGATAATACCCGCGTTGAATATGCCTGAATTGTTTAATGCGACAAACACGCCTATACTGACTATCGGCAGGAGTAAAGACCAGAAGATTCCAATGAATGTCTGCTTGTATAATGCAAGAAAATCTCTTTTGAATAGTTGGTATATAAGCCATCCGTTTTTATTGATTTCGTTGTAAATCTCAATAAAAATAGAGAGATAACCTTGCTTTAAAGAATTATCAGGTTCGTAAACGGTTATTTTTTGTAATGACTTATTCAATGGAAATAAAACTCCTGTATTATGAATGTTGATTGCCCTGCACAATTATAACTGAAACTATTTGATATTTCTATAAACCCCTATTTTTATTTTTCGGCAAGTTTTTTAATGAATTTTTACCAAAAAACTTCTAAGCTAAGAAAAACATATGGTTAGCATACTTATTGTAAATTACAACGGGATAGATTTTATTGAAGACTGTTTGAATTCCCTTGAAAGACAGACCTTTAAAGACTTTGAAGTAATCATTGTAGATAACGGCTCTGCGGATTGTTCTTTGACACGGTTGAATGCATTCCTCGCCGATAACCCCATTTCTTATCCGTTCAGGGTAGTTCCCTTGTCCGAAAACATAGGTTTTTCCGGTGGGAATAAGGCAGCGTTGGGGCACGCAAATGGTGAGTTCGTGGCGCTTTTAAATAATGACACCGAGCCCGATGAAAAGTGGCTTGAAAAGTTGATGGAAGGGATGGGTAATGACCCGGCAATAGGGATATGCGCATCCAGACTTATCGTATATCAATCCGATATAGTTGATAGCGCCGGGGACGGATATTCGACAGCGCTCAAGGGATTTAAAAGGGGTGAAGGAAGAAACGAAAACGCTTATGACAACAATGAATATGTATTCGGTGCGTGCGCAGGTGCTGCCTTGTATCGAAGGCGGATGATAAAAGAAATAGGTTTTCTCGACGAAGATTTTTTTCTGATATATGAGGATACTGATTTGAATTTTAGGGCGCAACTCGGGGGCTGGAAAGTTCTGTTTGTTCCGATGGCCGTTGTTTGGCATAAAGTCCGTTCATCGATAGGTGTTATGAGTGATTCAGCGGTATACTATTCCCTTAGAAACAGTGAACTGGTAAGGATTAAGGATGTTCCGGCATGTGTTTTTATAATCTGTATGCCTGAATTCTTGATAAATTTATTTGCAGAATTTGTTTATTTTGTAATCAAGCATAAAAAATTTAGGCTGTATTGTAAGGCAAAGAGGGATGCGCTGAGGATGTTTCCGAAGATGTATCGAAAAAGAAAGGCGATAATGAAATCCAGGAGAGTGGACAACAGATATATATTGGATATAATGACTCCTGTATGGCAGAAGGATTTTTTCAAGGCAAAGATAAAGAGGTTTTTGCATGATTAGTGTAGTAATACCGACTTTCAATGCAGGCAGATATATCCATGGCCTCTTGTCTTCGATCAAATCACAGACGGTCTTATGTGAAACCGTCATCATAGATTCATCCTCTACGGATAACACTGTATCAGTTTCAGAATCATTTGGTGCAAAGGTTGTATCGATAAAAAAAGAGGACTTTAATCACGGAAGGGCAAGGAATTTGGCGGCTTCACATACTCGCGGGGATTTTATTGTTTTCCTTACGCAGGATGCATTGCCGTTTGATGTTCATTGCATAGAAAGGCTTGTTGCATCTGTTGAAGGTGATATTGCCGCCTGCTATGGAAGACAAATCCCCATGGATTCGGCAAAACCCACAGAGAAGTTTACAAGATATTACAACTACCCTGAGACAAAGGCAGTCAGAGGGCTTGGCGACACATCAGTATATGGAATAAGGACGTTTTTTTTCAGCAACGTATTCTCAGTGGTAAGGAGGTATGAATTTGAGTTGCTGGGTGGATTTCCGGAGGATTTAATCATGTTTGAAGACATGCTTTTTGCGGCAAAACTGATGATGAAGGGTTGCAGGATTGCCTATTCTCCTGATGCAAAGGTTATCCATTCCCATAATTATTCCTTGCGTCAGCAGTTTATAAGGTATCTCGAAGCAGGCATATCATTCAGCAATAATCCATGGTTTCTTGAGCAGGCGAAAGCAGACAAAGAGGGAGTTGCCTTTTTGAAGGAGGAGTTTAAATTCTTCGTAAGGGAACATAAGGCATATTGGATCATATACGGTATCATTGAAGCTTTGTACAAATATACAGGCTATAAGCTTGGGCTGAGTTACTCAAAATTTCCCTCATTTCTTTTTAAGGGGGTTATTCGAACCCATGCTTAAGGAAAAGCGTTGGCAGAACCTGATCTTTCTGGCCGGTGATCTTCTGGCTGTAGGTATCTGTCTTGTTTTTGCTTTCCATGCAAGGGTGTGGCTCGAAGGTTTTCTTAATTTAGTTGAACTGGGTCATGGAATTACTTTCTATATATACAAATGGTGGGTTTTTTTGGTTGTTATATCGATGATAGGGTATTATGGAGGCTATGGCACCATAATAACAATATGGGATGATTTTGCGGTATTGCTGAGAAGTCTCTTTGCATCATTTTTAATCATATGGGTAATATTGTCGCTGCAGAAAGAGGCTGAAACAGTATCAAGGATTATAGTAAGCCTGAGTTTTATTTATATGGCAGTTCTGTTGCCCTTGGTGAGGTTTTTCATAAAGTTCATTCTCTTTAAAACGTGTAATCAGAGGAGACGGGCATATCTGTTTGATCGGAGAAAAGGGGATAGAAGCGATGAGCTTAAAGAATCCTTAAATAATGAATGGTACCCAGGATATGATATCGTTGATAAGATACATATAGATTCATTGAGCGAAAGAATAGATACATGTTTTGTCCCAATCGAGTGTTCCGATGAAGAGACTATAAAGACCCTGAAACAGTGTGTTGAGAATATGATCATCGTATCAAGTTTATCGGGACTGTCATTTATGAATACCAAGATCAGAACATTCATGACAAAAAATATAGCCCTGATAACTACAAACAACGGCCTTCTTTCGAAACAAAAGCTGATTATAAAGAGATTTCTCGATATTGTACTGGCAGGAGCAGGGATGATAGTCTTCATGCCATTTTTATTAATAATCCCTCTTCTCATAAAAATAGATTCGAGGGGTCCGGTTTTTTTCTACCATCGAAGATGCGGCATGAATCTTGAGAAATTCGATATGATAAAGTATAGAACTATGCACATTGAAAAGGGCGCTGTTATGGATGAATATGTAGATATGAACCCTGAGGCTCTCACGGAGTTGCAAGAGAGAAATAAGATTAAAGATGACCCAAGGGTGACGAGGGTAGGGAGGATACTACGAAAAACGTCCCTTGATGAACTGCCTCAATTCCTGAATGTAATAAAAGGTGAAATGTCTCTGGTTGGACCCAGACCTGATACAAAAAAGGCCATCAGCGCCTTTCTGGGATCCTATGGAGCAATCTATTCCAGGGTCCGGCCGGGCATTACAGGTCTCTGGCAGGTGAGCGGAAGAAGTGACATAAAGTATAACGAGAGGGTAAGGCTTGATTATCTCTATGTGTTGAACTGGTCTATATGGCTGGACATTATTATTATTCTCAAGACCTTCAGGGCGATATGCGGGGGAAAGGGGGCCTACTAATTTTTGAGGGCAGTGATATATGTCATTGACTTAAGGTATTGTTTTTTGATAGGGTTTGATAATGCTTACCTTTAAAAAGGCAATTCAGAAAGGTATTGTCTATTTAAACCCCTTTACTAACTTTTCTCCTCATGAAGGAAAGGTGGAAATCAGATGGGACCCCCTCACTGATTTGACTTCAAGAATCGTTCATTTTCCTGTAAAAAAGATCGGGAAGTTCAATTTCAATGATACTGTAGAGGGATCACTACATAGCAAATGTCCCTTTTGTCCTGAGAATATCGAGAGGATGACCTCGAGGTTTGACAAGGGTCTATTCGGCTTTGAAAGACTGGAACGGGATGGCGTCACGGTTATTCCGAATATTTTGTCCTTTGATAAATATTGTCTTGTCGCAATTATCTCCAAAGAACATTTTGTAGATATGGATACCCTTATTAATGGGAACTATCTGCTGAAAGGCATAAAGGCCCTTATAGAGGCACTCCGCATTATAAACGACTTCGATAAAGAGGCACAATTTTATTCAATAAACTGTAATTATATGCCCATGTCCGGGAGCAGCATACTTCATCCTCATATTCAGGCAATTGCCGGTGAATATCCAACGAATTATCATGGCCTAATCCTTGATAAGAGCAGGATATTCTGCAAAGATAACAAAAGAGTCTTCTGGGATGTACTGATGAATGAGGAGAAGGATCTCTACGATCGCTACATCAATGATGATGGCAAGGTCTACTGGTATGCCCCTTTTGCTCCAAAAGGAAATGTTGATCTTGGTTGCATTTTTCAAAAAAACTCCATCTTTGATCTTACTGACGCGGATATGAACAGTTTTGGTACAGGTCTGCACAAAATATTGACTTATCTAAAGATGGAGAATATATCAGGCTTTAACTTCAGTCTTTTTTCAGGCGTAAAAGACGAAGAATCTTTCAGGGCAAATATGAGAATTGTTGCCCGTAGATTTCTTCCCCCGGTAAATGCTTCAGATGCAAATTATTTTAACAAAATACATATGGAGAGTGCCTGTTTGTTGTTTCCCGAAGATGTAGCAGAAGAGGCGCGGGAAATATGGAGCAAAAAAATAATATAACGTGATATACTTATCAGGAGAGCTATGGTTTCAGGTTTCTTAAATAAACTTGGTTTCAGGAAGTCCAACGAGCTGATAGGCGTTGATATCGGCACGACTTCGATAAAGATCTGCGTAATGAAATACTTAAAAGATGGTTTCAAGCTCCTTGATGTGGCAATGAGGTCATATGAGGAGAATATACTTAGTGATGGCAACATCATTGACGGCGCTTTTGTTTCACGGGAATTGAAAAGCCTGCTTCAGGAAAAGGGCATAAAAGCAAAGGCTACGGCCAGTGCCCTTTCAAGCTATTCCGTCATAGCAAAAAGGGTTTCTGTGCCTTTTCTTGATGAAGAAGCCCTTGAAAATACAATGAATCTCGAAGTAGAGAGCGTAATCCCCTTTCCCCTCAAGGATATCTATTACAGTTATTATGTGATAGGCGCTGACGAGGAGAGGGAGACTATGTTGAATGTTCAGATAGTAGCAGCAAAAAAGGAAATAATAGACGGCTACAGGAAGGCGTTCGATATGGCCGGCCTGGATCTCCAATTCCTTGATGTGGATATCTTCGGGGTTACGAATCTTATTGAGCAGATATATAATCCAAAGGAAATGTCTGTTGTGGCGGTAGATATAGGGGCATCTATAACAAATATCGCAATAATGAAAGAGGAGAATATTGAGTTTACCCGTGAAGTATTAATGGGGGGCAGGCATCTCACCAATCAGATTGAAAAAACGATGAGACTCTCATATAAAGAGGCAGAAGACAAGAAAATTTCCGGCGATGATTCGGTATCATATCTTTTTGAAGATTTTATATTTAATATTTCATCAGAGATAAACAAAACGGTCAATTTTTATGCATCTACCAAGCCGAAAGAAAGGATCGGCAGGATATACCTGACCGGAGGCTCATCTTTGCTCAGGGGGCTTAAGGAGGCAATACAAAAAAATATGGGGATTGAGGTAGAATATATCAATCCCTTTCTCTTCATAAATGAAGGGGATAATAAACTTGTTACCTATGATCATTTCAGAGAATTTATGTCCGTTGCACTATACCTGTCTTCAAGGATAACTGACCTGGAATCATGATAAAGATAAATTTACTACCACGGAAGGCTCATAAATCATTACATCGTTTCCATATATATGCATTTATACTGGTTTTTATAATTAATCTGTCAATAATTGCAGGCATCTATTTCAGTAACGTAAGGGATATTGCCCAATATAGATCGGCAATTGAAAATGCAAAGAAAGAGATCGCAAGTCTTGATAAGGTTTATAAGGAATACCTACAGATAGAGAAGGAAAAAAAGGAGATTGAGAGACGGATAAAGGCTATCGAAGGGTTGAAAGAAGGCAGGGCTCTTGCAGCAAGGACCCTTTACGATATGTCAAACGTCATAAAGGAAAGAATATGGCTGAGGACATTCAGGAAAACCGACAATACCTTTGAGATTGAGGGGCGGTCAATGGAAAACGAATCCATATCTGATTTTGTTGAGACCATCTCGACGATACCCTATTTAAAAAACGTGGAATTGAAAAAGGTTGAAGATATAAACGAAGAAGGTCTTGTAATAAAAAAGTTTTTGGTACAGGGAAATATTGCCTTATGATGAAAATGGATTTCAAAACAGCGGGAATAAATAAGGCAATAGACAGGATCGCTACGCCATATAAAATTATCATAATAGCGGCTATTAACATAATAGTATTTGTTGTTCTGTTTGTCTTAGTGTTTACTCCTCAGTTTGAAGAGAAGAATAAACTGGTGTCAGAATATGGAGTATTAAAAAAGGATATTGACAGGGTGACTCTCATAAAAAGCAATATGGGAAAGTACCGGAAAGAATATGCCCAGACTCAGGATTTGCTTCAGGGATTATTAAAACAACTGCCGGAGAAGAAGGATATTCCCAATCTATTAAGGAGTGTTTCGAATGTTGGGACTGAGACGGGTACAAAAATAAGATACTTTGAACCTAAGGCTTTGACTAATAAGGAATTTTACGGTGAACTTCTTTTTGAAATCAAATATAGCGGATCTTTCCATAATGTAGGGTATTTTTTTGATGGTGTACGAAGACTGGAGAGGATTATTGATATTTCAAGCTTTTCCCTTGAGGCCAAAGGCCCTCCAACAAAGAGAATACTGGAAGGTGCTTGCATGGCAAAGACTTATGTATATCTCCGTGAAGCGCCGAAAGAGAAGAAGGATAGTAAAAGTGTGTCACCTGTTAAAAAATAGTATGCGAACCATTTTATGGATCATCATATTGACGCTTAGTCTTTGTGTGGCTGTCATTGTTGAGGCAGCCCCAGCTACGCCTTCTTCTGCTACCCCGTCAATTGCAGGAAAGACGGGCAAGGATAATGTGGCGAGCAAGGATAGCGAGACAAAAAAGTTTAATGTTGGAGATTTCTCCTTCAGTTCAGAAAACCGGAGAGACCCTTTTGAGCCCCTCTATCTCACTAAAATAAAACGAGACAAAGATCATGCGGGCAAGGCCAGGAAAGAAGGCTACGAGCTTGAGGAGCTTAAATTTGTAGGCACTATAAAAAAAGATATGAACAGAGTTGCCATGATGGAGGATATGCAGGGGAGGGGTATGCTTTTCAAGAAGGGAGACCGCCTGAACAGTAATCTTTGGGTGGTGGATGTTGTTGAAGACAGGTTGATTCTTGGTTATAAGCTGAGAAATGAAGTAAAGAAGATAAATATAGATATCCCCAAAAAATAGAAGGGGTGAGGTATGGGCAAGAAGATCTTAATATTTTTAATTATAGCACTGACCGCAGTGCCTTTAGTTGTGCTTAGTGAAACTGCAAAAAAGCCTCCTTCCAAAGTCTCGTTCGATTTTGTTGATGCGGATGTTCGAAACGTTTTGAAAGGGCTCGCTGATGTCATGGGGAAAAACATCATAATAGGAGATGATGTAAAGGATCTGAAAGACAAGACGATCACTATGAGGCTTGATAATGTCTCTATGGAAGAGGCCCTTGATATTATTGTGAAAAGCAAGGACCTGTCAAAATATGAAGAGGGAAACATCATCAGGGTAATGACTGCAAAGAAGTTTCTTGATGAAAAGAAACGTGATAGTGATGATATGGCAGCCCTTAAGAGGGCAGAACTTGACAAGCTGAAACAGGGTGAGAATTTTATTACGAAGACGTTCTTCCTGAATTATGCAAATGCAAAAAAGTTTGTAGCAGTAATAAAAGGTGATACTACTGCCACGGCAATCCCTGCTGTTACCGGCGCCACCGCTGTTCCCGGTACCCCTGCTGGTTCTGCAACTGCAGCCCTTGCTGTTAAGAAAAGTCTTTTATCTGAATCCGGTATGGTCACAGAGGTGGAATGGACAAACGCAATAATAGTATATGATACAAAAGAAAAAATTGAAAATATTAAAAAAATTATCGAAGAGCATGATTATGCTCCCGCACAGGTACAGATACACGCAAGGATTATTGTAGCAGACACTAATTTTTCAAGAGACCTTGGCATTAAATGGAATCTTGCCATGCAAGGGTCAAGTAACTTTTTAAACAGGTATATGAAATTAACGCCAAGCGTCACCGCGCTTCCTGCTAATTCATCCGGCGGATTTGCGTTCCTTGTAGGGGATGCCGCGGCAAGTCTATTCCTTGACGGGGTTATTCAGGCGGGAGAGACGGATGGGCTTGTAAAAACAATAGCCACTCCGAAGGTGGTCACATCGGACAATCAAAAGGCAAAAATTTCAAAAGGTGATGAAATACCCTATCAGACTATTGCGATGCAGGGCGCAACACCAACCATTGAATACAAGAAGGCAGAGTTGAGCATAGAGGTGACCCCTCATGTAACAAAAGATGGTAATATAAAAATGATGATAAAGGTAACTCAAAATAAGCCATATAACTGGAATACAACCACTATAGCAATGTCAACAAAAGAGGCGAATACTGATGTTATTATCAAAGACGGAGAGACAGTCGTTATAGGCGGGATATATGAAACAGAAAGCGGTGACACTACGACCGGTATACCCCTGCTCATGAAGATACCCCTACTTGGTTGGCTCTTTAAGAGCCAGGGCTTAACGGATAAAAAAAGGGAACTTCTTATATTTGTAACGCCTATAATTCTCAAAAATATTTATAAAGATGAGGGATAAATGAAGATTAAAATTATTCACCTGTCTTTAATACTCTTTTGTCTGATCTTTGCCACCGACTCCTTTAGTCAAGAGATGGTTAAAGGAACTATTATCGCGACACCCCAGAATGTTATCAGTGTAGGGACAGGCGAAAAGGTCATTACAAACCTTGGAAAGAAAGATGGTGTAATACCGGGCGATATTTTAAAAATTGTTGAAAGTGATGATAATATTTTAATCGGACATATCGGGAAATGTGCGGTAATAAGTGCAGAAGACTCAACGAGTGTCTGTAAGGTTATAAAGCTAAGCGCTGAGGCAGGGAAGGGCGACTATGTATTTATAAACAAATTAGAGTATACTGACCCCCGGATGTACCCTCTGGTTTTCACGCTTTTAAATGAGGTTATTGCACTATATGAACCTCAAAGGGTAATCAGGGTCTATGTTCATAATATTTATGATGAAAAGAACAACATTACCAGGTTCTCTGAACGGATAAAAGAAGAGATTGTAACTGTTTTTGAACAAAAACAAAGGATGGCAGTTAATAGAACGGTTTTAAAAGATTATGTAAATTACCAGGACCACTATTTCAATTCAGCTACAGGCAAATCTAATAAAAAGGCTATTGATAGATTAAAGAACAGCATGGAGCAGCTTAATATCGACGTGGTAATAACAGGTGTATACGCTGTACAAGGCGATAGTATACAATTAAAACTTTATATAGTAGACAGAAGGCGGCAAGATAAAGCAATGAGCTTGATAATGGGCGCAAAGGATTATTTGAATGCTATAGCGCAAACAGTTATCCCCTATGAACTGTTTAAGGAGAAGGAGTTTGTTAACTACAGCATTATACTTAACATGAAAGATTATCTTCCCGATAAAGATGAGCAAAGAGAAATCGTTAAACATGAATCGGAAAAAGAATTAAAATTTAGATATAAATTTGCAGATACTAAGTCGAAATTTAACAGGATAAGCCCCGGCGAAGTATATCTTAAAATAAATGAAGAAGAGATAAAGGATATGCCCGGGGGGGTTGTTTACGAGAAAAATTTTGTAAAAGGAATGAAAAGAATATCTGTATCCTTTGTTCCTACGTTATGTGATAATGACAATGAAGTCTTTCAACTGAAAAAAGAGATAAAAAAGGAGATTATCCTTGATTTAAAGGATGAAGATAAAATAAGTATTGAAATCATGCTTGATGCTACATATGAAAAGGAAAAAATAGATATAAAAGTTGTCAGAAAAACAACAAAAGAGCCTATTATAATGAAATCGGTTATTTCAAAAGTCGATAAAAAACCAGCTATTGAACTTTACAAAGATTAGAGGGGGTGTAAAATGGGTTACCTTGTCTTTATTTTACTTTTCTTAATAATCTTTCCGATGAATGGGCTGTGTCAAATAAAAGTAAATATCATCAAACCTCAAGTTGAGCAGGGAGCTTTAAGTGACACTGAGGCAGATAAATACAGGTCTTTTTTAAGGGAGATGAGAACATCTGACGCGAAAAGGGTATTTGTAGATTATAATGAGGATCGAGACACAAAATACAGAAAACTAAGGGAAAGTATAGCATTTGAAGAAAGGGAAGGCAGAATTGCAGGTGCACGAGCATGGGAAGGAAGATATAAGGACACCCATGATGCAAGGATGTCATATATTGAAAAGGGTTATTCTACGTCAACAAACAGTGAATCAAATAGGGCTTTCAAGGCTGCAAGCCAGTTAAGGCCACCTGCGAGATCAAGAACGGATAGTTACAACAGATAAACCTTTGTTTAATACACAGCTATCTTTGTCTTTGTAATTGAACTCGACGTTGATTGTGAAACACCGCATGTCGGGCTTTTTAAGGCAGTGCCAATGGTGCCGAGATTCGTTTTCAAAGTTTCTAAAACAGATTTATCAAATTGGATTTCTGCATTTCCACTGAAGGTCATGGTTGCAGTGTTGCTGTCAATAAATGACCCCCTGAACTTGATGTTC
Organism: Syntrophus sp. (in: bacteria); assembly: GCA_013824835.1. Taxonomy (GTDB): domain Bacteria; phylum Desulfobacterota; class Syntrophorhabdia; order Syntrophorhabdales; family Syntrophorhabdaceae; genus PNOM01. The sequence continues at coordinate 105,226 of PNOM01000001.1, forward strand.
CCGTTTACATCAATCGAGTTTGAGTTTGTAAAAATTAATCCGTAGATATCAGGGCCGCCATTTGAATCAAATTTAGTATATCCTTTGGAAATAAATAAAATCGGGTCCGTGCTGCTGCCAAGCTGTTTGTTGGATTTCACGTATACAGAATTTGTTGCCGGAGACGAAGTGGACGATGTGGAGTTTGAAAAGAATGTCCCCCCGGAGATATTGGCAGATTGAACATCCAGGTAAATAGTATTGGCAAAGACGTTCGTATTTGTTGTGCCTCCGCTTACTATTACCTTTGCGCCGGAATAAATTGTTTTGCTGCTCAGGCTCTGATCGATTGTAAGGTTTGCCTGTTGTATGTATACCTTTGGGCATGTTGTCAGATTGATGTCCGTTAATCCGCATCGAATGTTCGTAGCCGAGGTGGTGTCGCAGGCAGAGGTGCCCGTGTATTTGCATGAACTTGACAATGCAGCGATTGATGTAGTATCCACACCGTACTTTGTTCTGAGGTCCGACTCCAGATCTGTAATGTCAGTAGAATCGAAGTAAGTAGAGGTCAGGTCATCAGGCAGCAATGAATTCTGACTCGTTGCAGGAGAACCAACCGGACCCTTTTCATTATTTGCGCAGGCAGAAGGGAGTTTCGTTGAAGGGGCTGTGCCGGTTATCGTAGTGGCGTCCTTATATATAATTGCCGGTCCCCCGTTGGAGCAATCTGTATCGCAGTTTATTATGGCGCCGCTGCCGCCAAGGGCAACAGTGCCGGACCTTACTACAAGGGCACCCCAGTTGCCGGAAGATGCCGCCGGAACAATCGCGGTTTTTACTACTGTTGCATTTCCATAGCTGCCCTTGGCGTGAATAAAGCAACTGCTGCCACCGGTTATGGAAAAATAGGTGTAACTCGCATTTACCCCGCCTGTGCTCAATGTACTGCTTGTTGAGGCGGGACAGGCACTATTGTCAACCACATACTTTAATCCTGCATTTATGCCGGTTTCAGCCGCAGCATTTGCAACCTGATACCTTTTTTCGCTTCCATAAGCGAGGTAGCCAATTTCAGACATCTTTATGGCAGTGGCACCGAGAATCATGACCATCAATGATACTGCAAGCACTATAACAAGGATGATCCCTTTGTCATTATTCATTGAACTCACCCCTCAAAATATCATGCTTTGTACCTGTAGAGTATTATTTAAACCTAATCAGGGGTCCTCTCGCCAAGACCTTGATGTCCCTGCCATATAATATATCGGTCAAAGAACTTTCTCAACCCCTTTTTTGTATGGTGTCAAGCAACTACGGCCTGCTTATATGCCTGCTCAAGATTGGCACCCTAAAGCAGATACAAAATCATGAGGCACTTTTCCTTCAAAACAATAATCCTATCCAGTATGCATTTATTCGGGTGAAGGGGTCTTGTCAAATATTTCCCAGAGCTTGACTTCCATGTCGAGGCTGAGAAGTTTCAGGGGTTCGTTCCAATTAAAGATTTCGGGAGCGCCATAGCGATTATTCTCCAGCCAATACCTTTCTAAGTACTCCTGTTCGGGATAGACAAGGAGGTATTCATTTACCCCGAATTGCTCATAGATACGCTTCTTTTCCCGCTTATCCTTAACCTCCGTGCCCGGGGCAAGGACCTCTATTATGAGATCAGGGGCGCCCTCGATGTTATTATCCTTGATTTTATCCCTGTCGCATACTACGAACACGTCAGGCTGGACAATATTGTATTGATCGAGTACCACATCAGTAGGGGCTATGCCGGTATAACAGCGGTTCTTTTCATCGGTCTTGAGTTTGATATGAAAATTACTTGCAAGGTCCTGGTGTTTCACCTTCGGCGCCGGGGTCATATTATAGGGCTGTCCGTCGATAATTTCCCATCGTTCCCCATAATCCCAGGTAAGGTAATCGTTATATGTATACCGTTTTTCCTTTTCAATCGCGAGACTCATGAAGACCCCCTTTCTTGAGCTGTGAACCGTGAATATATGATAACACAGGAAAACCGGCCATGACTATACAATATTAAGAGATATCTGCTATATCTCCGGTCTGGGAAAAAGACCTGCCGCCTTTACGATCTCAGCAACCTTTTCTTCCCACTCGATGGCCATAATATGAATACCGGCAACGCCTTTAATGTTCTTTACCCGTTCAATGATCTCAAGGCAGATTGCAATGCCTTCTTCTGCGACCTTTTCTTTAGGCACGCTCCGCAGGCGCTCAATGTGTTCATCGGGCACATCCATGCCGGGTACGGATTTCTTCATGTAATTGGCCATGCCGATAGACTTGTAGGGGGTGATGCCTGCGAGGATATACATCTTTTCGTGGACCCCGAGGTCCCGTACCATTTCCATCCATTTCTCAAACTTATCTACATTGAAGACGCACTGGGTCTGGACAAACTCTGCCCCTGCCGCCGCCTTCTTTGCAAGGCGCATGGCCCTTATCTCAAAGGGATCGCCAAAGGGATTCTCCGCGCAGCCGATAAAGATGTTCGGCCTACCCTTTACCTCATCTCCGCTAATGAATTTGCCCTCATCCCGCATTCGTTTTACCGTCTGGATAAGCTGCATGGAATCTATGTCAAAGACGTTCTTTGCCCCTGGGTGATCGCCGAAAGACTGATGGTCCCCGGAGAGGCAGAGAAGATTATTGACCCCCAATGAGGCCGCACCGAGGATATCGCTCTGGATTGCAATCCGGTTTCTGTCCCTGCATACCATCTGCATGACAGGATCAAAGCCCATGTTTTTCAGAATGAGGGAGCCCGCAAGACTGCTCATCCGGGCAACGCTCGTCTGATTATCCGTCACATTGACGGCGTCTATATACCCTTTCAGGAAAGCGCCTTTCTTCTTTACCACCTCAGGATCAGCGCCCCGTGGAGGACCGCACTCTGATGTGACGGCAAAGGCGCCGCTCTTCAGGACCTTCTCTAAATTGCTCCCCGTACTCATAGCTTCAAATCCTCCCTGACCCGTTTTCTCGGTCCCCCATCCCTGCTTGTGGACCAATTTTTCATAGGCTGAATCTCCAGGTATTTCTCCAACATATTCATCTCTTTATATCGATCCACAATAAGCTGCCAGGCACAGGGTGTTTCTTTGTTTACCTCACACTTGCCTCCCTGTGAACCGCCGCATGGCCCATTGAAAATGCTCTTCGCGCAGCGGGTAACAGGACATATACCAAGTGTCTTGTCGAGGACGCATGCCCCGCACCCCTGACAACGCTCCGTCCATACGCCTTGTTCCTCTGCAACCCCGTAGAAGGTGGTGTCAACAGCAGGCAAAACCAGCTTATCCCTGTAATGTTCACCTACAAACTGGATACCGCAGCCGCAGGCCATGGAGATGGCAACCTCGTAATCGTTGATAGCCGGTTTCAGGGACTCCACGTATTCAGTATCACAGTTTCTCTCCAGAGTCAGTTCCTTTATTTCAACGGGTTGTCCCTCTTTCTGTCTGAAAAGCCTGATTTCAGAGGCGAGGACTGAGACCTCTTTTGCCCCTCCAGTGGCGCAGACGGTAACGCACTCATTGCACCCGAGAAGGAGTATCTTTGAATAGGGCTTCAGCATCTCAATAATCTCTTCAAAGGGCTTTCTATTTGCTACTATCATCTATTTCTCCTTCCTCGAAATAGGGTTGAGTAGGTTGAGTGGGGCAAGTAGTTGAGTAAGGAAAATCTCAACCCACTTGTCTACTCATCCACTCGCTCTCCCATTTACTTACTCACCTTACTCAACTTACTCAACCGGTTTTTCCTCAACCGGTTTTCCGCGCTGGATTCGGCCCTAAGGCCCTTATCTTTTCCGTCATCTCCCGGGCAATCTCTGCGAAGCGCTGTCCCTGGGCTGAAGAGAGATTATGCATGGCAACACGTTCTTTGCCTATGCCGCTCTCCTCAAGAAGAAGCTTTACATGCTCCACCCGTTTCCTTGCCCTCAGATTTCCCCTGAGATAGTGACAATCTCCTTCAAGGCAGCCAACAAGGCAGACCCCGTCCGCCCCGCCCTCAAAGGCCTTGAGTATATGGATGATATCAACCCTGCCCGTACAGGGGACTTTCACGATCTTTATATTTGTCGGGTATGAGAGTCTCATCGAACCTGCCAGGTCCGCTGCAGTATACCCTCAGAACTCACAACAAAAGGCTATGATTTCCGGTTCAAATCTTTCCACACATGCTCCTTTAATGTTCAATGTTCAATCAATAGATTCCTCGAAGCTCTGCTTCGGGGTAAACATATCCCCCTCGCCCCTCGTGGGAGAGGGTAGGGTGAGGGGGCGTAATCATGTTCCTCATTCCGCTAATACCTCGCAGCTCTGCTGCGGGGTAGTTGATTGTTCTATGTTCAACGTTGAAAACCTGGCTTTTAACCTTGAACATTGAACTTAGAACCTTGAACTGTCTTTCACACATAACGCCTGCTCTTTCTCTATAATCTGCACATCTCTGTAGTGCATCAGATCTATCGCCTTTGCAGGGCACTCTGCGGCACAGGAACCGCACCCCTTGCACTTTGTAATATCTATCTCTGCCTCTCCTTTTTCGTTGATAACAGGCACTGAATAGGGGCATACCCTCACACAGGTGAGGCATGCCGCGCATTTCTCGCCTTCTACATGGGCAACGATGCCGCCTGCGGCTACCTTATCCTTGGAGAGAATGGTGAGCGCCCGCGCTACTGCCCCCTCGGCCTGGGTAATGCTTTCCTTCATATTTTTCGGCGAATGACAGAGACCGGAGAGATACATGCCGTCAGAGGCAAAATCAACGGGCCGAAGCTTCATGTGGGCCTCAAGGAAAAAGCCTTCGTTTGTTCTCGGTAACTTGAAGAGGGTCGCGAGGTCATGGTTGTCCCTCGGGATGATCGCGCTGCTCAACACAAGAAGGTCTGTGGTGAATGAAACCTCTTCCATTACAGCAGGGTCCTGACAGCGCATGACAATGGCGCCGTCTTTTAACTCCATGACAGGGGGCATTGACTTGTCAAATCGCGTAAACCGTACCCCGAGCCTCCGTGCCTTGAGATAATATTTCTCAAGAAACCCGTAGGTCATCATATCCCTGAAAAGGACTACTACATCCGTATCAGGTGTGCTCTCTTTTATGGCGATTGCGTTTTTGACCGCGCTTGTACAGCATATGCGGCTGCAGTAAGGACGCTCTTCATTCCGTGAGCCTACACACTGTATCATGGTGATCCTTCCAGCCCTGGGAAGCTCTTTGCCGACGATCTTCTTCTCAAGTTCCATCTGAGTGATGATGCGGTCATCTTCACCATAATGGTAGATTCCGAGGGGCTTAAGCTCTTCGCCCCCTGTGGCAAGGATCAGAATGCCATGAAGAATCTTCTGGTATGTCTTGTCAGGTCCCGTCACAAGGCCTGTTTCGAAATTTCCTTTAAAACCTGCATGATCTGCAATGACCGTCCGGGTCTCAATATGGATCAATGGGTGGCTTGTCGCCCGCTCAATCGTCTCATTCAAAAATGACTGTACATCGAGGCCGTCAATGGTGTGGAAGAGGTGTCTCAGATTGCCTCCAAGGGTATCTGTCTTCTCCACGAGAAAGACCTCAAAGTTCTGGTTTGCGAGGTTGAGCGCTGCAGTCATGCCTGCAATGCCGCCTCCCACTACAAGGGCCTTCTTGGTCACGTCAAGCATCACGTCTTTTAGGGCCTTAATGTAGTTGGCATTTGTGACCGCCATTCTCACAAGGTCCTTTGCCTTCTCTGTAGCGCCTTTTTTATCATGCATATGGACCCAGGAGCATTGATCCCTGATATTTGCCATCTCAAAGAGGTATTTGTTGAGTCCCGCATCCCGTATGGTGGCCCTGAAGAGGGGCTCGTGGGTTCTTGGTGAGCACGAAGCCACGACAACGCGGTTGATCCTGTATTCGTCGATGTACTTCTTCATCTTGTCCTGGGTATCCTGGGAACAGGTAAAGAGGTTCTCGTCGGAAAGCACCACATTCGGGAGGGTCTTTGCGTAGGCCTGTACCTCCGGCACATTGACCACGCCGCCTATATTGATCCCGCAGTTGCAGACAAAGACGCCGATCCTCGGCTCTTCCCCGTCCACGTCCTTTTCATCGGGCAGTTCCTTGATGATGAGGTCTTTGCCCCGGACCTCGGAGATAATCAATCCAGCCTCGCATGCGGCCCCGCTTGCCTGAATCACGGTCTCAGGGATGTCTTTCGGTGATTCGCATGCCCCGCTCACGTAGATGCCCGGTTGCGAGGTGATCAATGGGTTTGTGAGCCCTGTCTTGATAAAGCCGTATTCATTGAGATCAAGATCAAGGGTGGAGGCAAGCTTTGAGAGGTGTTCGGCAGGCCTCATACCTACGGAAAGGACCACGAGGTCAAACTTTTCTGTAGCGAGGGTACCGGACTCATCAAGATAGACGATCTCCACATCTTTTGTTGCATGGTCTTCAAGGACACGGGAGACAAGGGATTTTACGTACCTTACCCCGTGCTCCTCCTTTGCCCTTTCGTAATACTGGTCAAAGCCCTTGCCAAAGGCCCGGACATCCATATAAAAGATGGTGGGTTCAATATCGTTCTGATGTTCTTTTGCAATAACCGCCTCTTTTGTGGCATACATGCAGCAGACGGATGAACAGTATTCATTCACCTTGTCCCTGCTTCCCACGCACTGGATAAAAGCGATTTTGAGGGGTATCTTCCCGTCTGATGGCCTCATGATGATACTTGCCGTGGGTCCTGTTGCCGAGAGGATTCTCTCGAATTCAACGCTCGTTACCACGTTCTGATAGATGCCGTAACCCAGTTCAGGTTTATTGTGCGCATCATAGGCGTCGAAACCGCTCGACACGATGATGCTTCCTACCTGGATGGTCTCTTCTGTCGGCCCTTCAAGGTAATTAATTGCCTCAGGCTTGCAGAACTCCTCGCAGATCTTGCAGCCAAGGCATTTCCTGCAATTAAGACACCGCTCAGCCTCTCCCCGGGCCTCCTCCTCTGTCAAAGGCTGGTATACCTCCTTAAAACCTGACCGTTCGGCAACGGGCACTGACGGGATGGCGACCCTGGCCTTTTTCTCAATAAATGGCGGTATATCCTCAACAAGCTTATCCTCTACAGCCCTCCGACCTTCCTTCATATCCCGGCCTTCAAGGAACCGTATAATTGATTCTGCTCCCTTCTGCCCCTGGGCAATGGCGTCAATGGCCATTTTCGGGCCTGTGACCGCGTCGCCGCCTGCAAAAAAGCCGTTCACTGTTGTTTCCAGGCTCACCGGATCGGCTTTGAGCCTTCCGTCTCGTAAGATTTCGAGTCCTTCAAGCTCCTTGAGGAACCCTGTATCCATTGCCTGACCGATTGCAAGGATGATTGTATCTGCGTCATAGGAGATGGTTGTCGATTCATCGAAACGGGGCATAAACCTTTTCTGATCATCAAAGACTGCGATGCAGCGCCTGAATTCAATGCCTTTTACGGCTCCATTGTCTGTCTCGATCCGCTTCGGGCCCCAAGAGGTGTGAATTGTTACCCCTTCCTCCACTGCCTGGTCTATCTCCCATGCGTGGGCAGGCATTTCTGCCCATTTCTCAAGGCATACCATGTGGACTTCGTGATTGCCGAGCCTCCTCGCCGTAAGGGCCACATCAACGGCTACATTTCCACCGCCAATGACAAAAACCCTTTTTCCTAAAAATCCCCCCTGAAGCTCCTGTTGTGCCGGGTTTGCTTTATCTCCACCCTCTCTTGCTAAATCAGGTTCTTTCCCGACCCCCTTTGACAATGCAGCCTTATTCTCTCCCCCCTTTGTTAAAGGGGGGTTGGGGGGATTTAATTCACCCTTTGCCACGGACCTCAGGAATGCGATGCCGCCTATTACGCCCTGGGCATCCTCATTTTCAATGCCGAGGCTCCTCCCGCCATGGGCACCCGGTCCGGCAAAGACTGCATCGAAAGTGCTATAGATTTCCTTGAGCGAAATGTCTTTCCCGACCCTCGTATTATATTTCACCTCAATGCCCATCTTTTCTACTATTGCAACTTCCCGGGCAAGCTCATCCTTGGGGAGTCTGTAGGCAGGTATACCTACATAGAGCATACCGCCCAGCTTATCAAGGGCCTCGAATATGGTGACCCCATAACCGGCCTTGCGGAGTTCCAGGGCGCATTCAAGCCCTGCAGGTCCCCCGCCGATAACAGCCACCCGCTTTCCTTTGTCAGGACCTGTTTCAGGTACGGGAATATCGCGTTTTCCTGTCTCATAATCTGCTACAAAGCGCTTCAAGGCGCATATGGCAATGGGCTGGTCTACCTTTCTTCCACGCAGACATTCCTCTTCACAGGGGTGGGCGCAGATGCGACCGATGATGCCGGGGAATGGAAGTCTTTCCCGTATCAGATCAAGGGCTTCGAGGAATCTTCCTTCAGCGATGAGCCCCACATAATCCCTTGCATTGAGGTTTACGGGGCATCTGTTTACACAGGGCGCAATCTCCCGGTCAATCATATATGTAGACGGGATTGCCTGGGGGAAATTAATGAAGGCAGCGCTCCGTCTCGATAATCCCACATTGTAATCATTGCTTACGTCAAGGGGACATTGGGGCGCGCAGAGCGAGCAGGAGGTGCACTTTTCAGGTATGACCCGCCTCGGTGTTCTCTTGAGGGTTACGGTAAAATTACCGGGCTTGCCCTCAAGGGCTATAACCTCGGTATTCATGAGGAGCTCTATGTTTGGATTACGGCCTACCTCCACCAGCTTGGGGGCCATAATACACATGGAGCAGTCATTGGTAGGGAAGGTTTTGTCGAGCTGAGCCATCTTCCCGCCGATATTCGGTTTCTCATCAACGAGATATACCCCGAACCCTGCTTCCACAAGGTCGAGCGATGCCTCCATCCCGCCTATGCCGCCCCCGATAACAAGTACTTTTCCTACCTTATCCATTATCTCCTACCTGAAAAGCCGTGATGCGTACCTCTCCCCATCCCTCCCCACAGGTGGGGAGGGAGATAAGGGAGGGGCCATAACTGGCGTGAAGCGTGATGGGTTGCAATCAACTGCCTGAAAACTCTCTTGGCCCGTGCCACGCATACATAATCGGCTCTAATCAACTTTTCTTCTAAAGAGTGCATCTCTTTCTCTATGTCCTGCAATCTCAACAAGGTTGCCCTTCATCATGTCCTTCAGGTGTCTGAAAACAACATCTTCCTTGAGACCAAGCCTCTCCGAGAGCCCCCAGATTGTCTCTTCCCAGGAGAGCAGGGCTTCGAGTATCCGGGCCTTCTCAAAGGACATTCTAAGAAGAGGCTCAAACACAAGTGAGAACTGCCTGTCCGTGAATCGCTCGCCGTACACATTCCCGGTCTTGAGGGCATCTTTCCTGTCAAGGAGCCGCTTCAGCTTCTCAGCTCCGGCAGGGTCATAATTCCTTATATATTCAAGTTTCTCAGTCGTCTCCATTGTTTTTCCGCTGCTCATATGTATTTATTGTCTTGACCTTAATCACCTTTTTTATTGCCTCATCTACGGGAATAATGTGCGACCCGGCCCCGGAAAGCTTCCCGAAAAGGGCAAGCTCAAAGATTTCCGAAAGAAAGAGAACGGGCAGGTTTCGCGCTCCCCTGCCGAGGTAGGGAAGGATATCAAGATTGAGCTGGCATAAGGGGCAGGGTGTAACGATCGCATCTGCGCCCATGGTGATGGCCATATCCATAATACTGCTTGACAGCCTCAGGGTCGTCTCCTTGTTTGTAAGGGTCTTGCTTGCCCCGCAGCACTCCATCTTAAAAGGCCACTCCGCCACTTCAGCGCCCGTTGCCCAGAGGAGGGTATCCATACTCGTGGGGTTTTCCTTATCGTCAAAGGTCTCCATATTCATAATCCTGGTCAGCACACAACCGTAATAGGGCACCACCTTGAGACCGGAGAGATCGTATGCGATCTTCCGGGCAATCCTTTCCACTCCTGCATACTCGCTGAGGACCTCGATAATATTCTTCACTTCCAGGGTGCCGAGACATTTTAGAGGCTCATTTGCCCTGTTCACCTCATCTCGCAGCTCTTTGTCTGCTCTCAGCCGTTCATTGGTGATCTTTGACCTGTTGTAACAGGCAGAACAGGGCGCAAAGAGCGGATAATTTTCCTGCTCTGCGAGGCTCAGGTTTCTCGCCACCAGAGCATGGGCAATGGTCTCATTGATAGTGTGGGCCGCAGAAGCCCCGCAGCAGGACCAGTCGTCAAGCTCCTTCAATCCTATATCATAGGCGGAGAAGACCTCTCTGATGGAGGTTTCATAGAATTTGCTTGAAGTCTTGAGAGAGCAACCGGGATAGTATGTAAGGGTCCTCATGAAGCACCTGAGGAGAGTGAGGGAGTGAGGGAGTGAGGGAGTGAAAAACTGCAAAGACGGAAAGATAGTACCTCAAATCCTGCGCTCATGGAGCCTGATTCCACTATTACGGTGTTCCTCAACTTCTTAACCTCCGATCTTCTTATCTTCCAATCTTTTAAACATCTCTTTCAGGCCCTTTCTATCCTTGATATTATGGGGCAGAATGCCCATCCTTCCCTTTATAAACATTCCCATGCCCATTTTTGCGTCCCCGAAAAAATCCTTCTTTTCGATCTTATATCTGAGGACCGTCTCTATTTCATGGAGCCTGCCGTGCTTCTTTACGCTGTCCATAAAGTATTGGTCAAATTTCCATGTATCCGTCTCTGCCTCTTTCTGTTCCTTAACCGCAATCTTTCTCAAGGCATCAAAGACATGGGCGATGTCGATATCATTGGGACACCTCACGCTGCATGTGACGCACTGAAGACAGGTCCAGATGGTCTTCGACGTGAGAACCCTTTCTCTCTCACCGAGGACAATATACCGGATGACCCTGTGAGGATAAAGGTCCATGTCAGCCACGACGGGGCAGCCGATGGTGCATCGGTAACACTGGTAGCATCCGGATATCTTCTCTCCGGAGGCCTTTTCCATCTCATTCAGAAAAGAAAGGTCGTTCATAGCAGTTCCTTGTTTATGGCTTTCAATACAAGTTTAAAACCTGTCTTTTTGTTAATTTACCTCCATTAAATATATAGTATGAGGAGTATTTTATCAACCGGCTATGAAGTGATGTGCCAAAAAGGTCCACGGAAAGGCCTTTTGTTGTCCCTTTTAACCCTGATTGCGAAAACAGTGCTCTCGACATTATTGTCGCTGCAACCGTATTGTTTCGACATTATCGGCGAAAGACTCAGGCTGGAGAGGATATTTATGCAATAATATCAGCCGAGTTAAAGTATTTTGCTGTGGCATTTGTTTTGCTTAGTAGAGATTACTGCTAAACAGCATTGACAATACCTGGCAAGAACAGATGATGAAAAGAGAGGCCAGATGAAAGACAAAAGGGAGATTATATGAAAAGGCTGCCTTTTCGAGAGATTAAAGTTGTAGTAATCGGCCTTTTCCTCCTTTTAATTCCCCCCTTTGTTCATGGGCAAACACAACAAGGTCAATCGGGTCTGCCGACCATAGCGGCGCCGTTAGTTCGTGAAGGCGACCTTGCCCTCAAGTTGCTGCCTGCCCTGGGCATGGGATCGACCCCAAATGAGATGCTGGCCGAGCGTAAGCTTGGAGAGGCCGGGATTGCACCAAGAAACGGATGGATTGCCGATTACCCTGTGACACCGGATATTATCGGTGAGTTACAAAAAGCAGTGAGTGATGCCGGGGATGCAGGAAGATTGACTATGAGTAAAGACGAGGCAATAAGGCGGTTGAATGATATTTTTGCCAATATTAATTTATCGGTCACCCCCCATGGCGTTGACATTCCATACGGAGATATGCCAACAGGCACTGACAACTTTTCTGCCTACCCTGATGCTCAAACATTAAATAACTATTATGTTGCTGAAGGACCGCCAGTGTATACCTACTATGCACCGCCGCCTGAATACAGTAATTTATATGTTTTTGTCCCTTACCCGTTCTGGTATTCCGTCAGCTTGTTCCCCGGATTCTACATCTTGAACGACTTCAATAGGACTGTTTTTGTGAATGGCAGATCCTTTTATTATTCAAATCATTTCCGTGACTTCAGAAATCACAGATATATCCGGATTGACCCAATGGGAAGATTTCAAGGAAGATCTTTTGCCGGCAGTAGTCTGCCTTTTGTGAGGGGGGTCAGTAATGCAGTGATTCAAAGGAGAAGCGCCGCAATTCCTGCTATGCCCAATGCACGCCCAGGATCAGGCATAGTGAGCCCGTCATACAATAGCCGGATGGCCGTGCAGGCATATAAAAATAATAATATGATGAATCCATCCTCCCACAGGGGAATATCAGGACCAACATATCGCAGTGCGGGGATGACAAGCCCTTCATACCATAGCGGAGGAATGGGGGCATCACATCGAAGCGGAGGAATTGGGGCATCACATCGCAGCAGCGGAAGCTTTTCAGGAAGAACAGGCGGTTATTCCGGAAGAAGCGGGGGAGGCTCCTCAGGGAGAGGGGGAGGTAGAGGAGGACACAGATAACAATTCATTACCTGTCCGTCTTGTTTATCCTGTATTTATCCGGATAAGCAGGTGAAGTATAAAAGTCCTTATTTGCCCTTTTTCGCTATTCTTTCAATGTTTTCGCATGCCTTTGCAATGCCCAGATTGCAGCCTGTTCGGTAATCTGACCCGGCTTGTTTGGCTTGCCCGAGTAACTCATATGCATATCCCCGATTATTATAGGCAAGTCCATAATCCGGGTTAATGGCTATTGCCTTGCTGCAGTCTGCTGTAGCCTCTTGCAACATCCCTTTGTTTGCGTAGGCTCCTGCCCTGTTGGTATAGGCAATTTCGCTTTTTGGGTTCAAAAGCAAGGCCTGTGTAGTCATATCGATCACGTTGTTCCAATCGCCTTTTTGAAAACTAAGGGCGCTCTGGTTAATCAGTGCATCGGCTTTCTGTGCGGAGTCAGGTGATGTGGATTGTTCGGCGCTCCTGTTGATATTGAGACAGACCGATTCATATAAGGCTTCCATGTTTCTATCGGATGTAACATTCTTCCAGTTCCCGTCAGAATGATAATAATCTTTAGGTTTATATTGTTTTCCCTGACAGTTTATCTCGACCAAAGAGGTATAGGAATCAGGGATTAAAGATTCTCTTGAGGGTTTGCCATAAAGCACCATTTTTGTTGAGACCTCAATAGTCCCGCTCCCTGTCTTTATCATAGTTGTCCTATCATAAAAATCATTACGGGACCAGCCTTCCGTTGCTTTTGTGCTGTTGTAGGGCACCCACTCGGCCCCTTCACTGAAGGTGCAGGTGATGCAACACAACAGACATAGGGTTAAAATAACAGCACACAGAATTTTATTCATAAGCGTGATCCCCCTTTCGTATAAACATGAAATGTTCAATCCTGTTTTTTCGCCTTGTTGGCAGGACCGATAAAGCCCGAATGATCCTTATTATATGCTCACAGGGCTGGGATTAATTATAACAGTCAAATAGTAAAATACAAATATATTTTTAACAAGGGGAATTTTGCGTTTTTTATAAATGCTTGACTTACTATTTTTGCCTGTGTTAAATCGTCATAGATAGAGAATGAACGAAAATAATTGCAAGGAATGGACATGGAAAAATATCCCCATATCTTTTCACCCGGCCGGATAGGCATTGTTACCGCAAAAAACAGGGTTAAATATGCTGCTACAGAAACGAACTTTCCCTATTGCGACGGTTTTGTGAGCGATAGGGAGGTGGCCTATATGGAGGCACAGGCGCGGGGTGGGGCAGGTATTATTACGACCCAGGGCGCATATCCTGACCCGGGGGGTGAGGGTAAGGGTTTTATGGGCATGATGGCTATATGGGACGACGCCTTTGTTCCGGGTCTGGCGCGGATCGCTGAAGTGATAAAAAGGCATGATGCCCTTTCATGCTTGCAGATACTCCATTGCGGAAGAGAGGGTGGTGTGGAGCTTGATTATGCCCTTATGGCATCAGCCGTGCCCCAGAAACTCTCTTATTTCAAAAAACCAAGGGAGATCACTGCTCAAGAGATAAAGGAATCGGTGAGAGATCATATCAAAGCAGCGCGAAGGGCATTGGATGCAGGTTTCGACATGATAGAGATCTCAGGCATCGTCGGGTATCTGATTTCCACGTTCATTTCCCGTTACAGCAACAAAAGGCAGGATGAGTACGGTGGAGATATCCGTGCCCGGTGCCGCCTTATGAAAGAGATTCTCCTCGGCATTAAGGCAGAGGTAGGCCATACATTCCCGGTGGGCATAAGACTCTGCGGCCTTGAACTCCTTGATGATCGGGGCGGGAATGTCTTTGAGGAAAGCGTCGAAAGTTTCCGGATAGCCGAAGAGTCGGGCGCTGATTACGTGAGTGTCACCATTGGGTGGCATGAATCCTCTCAATCGGTTATTACGAGGGATGTACCTATGGGCCACTGGCTCTATGTGGCCGAGGCAGTAAAAAAGCAGGTGAATATCCCTGTTATGATGGCCTTTCGTCAATTTACCCCTGATATACCTGAAAAGGCGCTTTCTCAGGGGATGATCGATTTCTGGGAGGTATGCCGGCCCATGATCGCTGACCCTGAGCTTCCCATAAAGGCGATAGAGGGGAGAGAGACAGAGATTATCCCCTGTATCGCGTGCAACCTCTGTTTTTCCCGTCTTTACTATCACCAGCCGATCATGTGTTCTGTGAGGCCTACTTTGGGCAGAGAGGCGGATCCTGACTGGGGTTATTACGGTTTTACTCCTGTTAAGGAGCCGAAGAAGGTTGTTATCGTGGGAGGTGGTCCTGCAGGACTTCAATGCGCTTCAGTAGCAGCAAAGAGAGGGCACAGGGTAACGCTCCTGGAAAAGGCCGATCGATTAGGGGGAAGCGTGCACATGGCATCAAGGGTTGATGAGGGCGCTCACGAGCTTTTGCGCCCTATTGCCATGCTTGAAGGGGAGTGCCGCCGCTATAATGTTGACATCAGGGCAGGGGTTGAAGCTACCCCGGCTATCATAAAAGAAAAGGGGGCTGATGTGGTGGTGATTGCCATCGGCGCCCGTACAAAGGGCAGAGAGGCCCTGGCAGGAAGGCATCTGCTTACCCCGGAAGAGGTTATGAAGAAAGGTGTTAACCTGTCCCGACGGATTGTGATTGTTGGAGGGAATGGTGTAGGCCTTGGGGTTGCCGTATATCTGCTCAGGAAAGGGGCATATGATCTCACGATTATTGAAGAGGGGAACAGACTTGGACGGGATGTAAATCCTTTCTATCTCTGGCAGTATGTGCGTTTTTTGAAGGAGAGGAAGGTGCGCATCATGGCAGGGTCCCGTATTCTCGGCATGGAGGGGGACAAACTTCGTGTTTTTAAGGCATCAGGAGAAACGATTATTGAGACTGACGGGATTATCATGGCAGAGCAGGAATCTGCCATAGAATGGGGCGGTTCCACTGGGCAAGAAATTTACTACATCGGGGATGCGAAAAAACCAAGACGAATAAATAATGCGATCCATGACGGTTATCGCATGGGAATGAGGATCTGATGATACCGGTGATTAACAAGGAAGAATGTACGGGGTGCGGAAATTGCATTGAGGTTTGTCCGCCTCAGGCAATAGTTGTGAAGGAAGAAAAGGCGTTTATTGAAGAAGACCTTTGCGAAGAATGCGGTTTTTGCGCCGCTGAATGCCCCATAAAAGCAATCGCCATACCTTTTCCACGCTCCACGGGTCTCTGAAAAAATCTGGAGGTGATTTTATGAGCAGGGTTATTAAAACAGTTATTTTTGCTATGTGCATTGCCTTTCTGGTAATCGGCTGCGGTATATCCAAAAAAACCGGAGCCGTGAAGGCTGACGGTGATCCTGTCAAGATTGCCGCCGATGCCGAGGCAAAGAAGAAGGCTGACGGTGGGGCGGAAATGGATTTAAACAAACAGATAGCGGACAAAAAATGGGAAGAACATGCCAGGAATAAATTAAACACCATTTTTTATTATGAAAAGGAGACCGTATCCTATCCTTCCCGGGGGTTTATTAGAGTCTGGCGAAAGAGGGTTCTCCCGTACCGGATGGTGGATAAAGAGATCATTTCCCTTGAAGAAATAGACTGCAAAAGGGATAAACATCGATCCATCTTTATACAGGTGGTGCGAAAGGATGATAAGGTCGAAACATTCAAAAAGCCTTCCCCGGACTGGGCGGCTATTTTTCCCGGTTCTCCTGAAGAGTCTTTGATGGACAAATATTGTGGAGAAGCTAGTAAGGCCAGGTAGTTCATCGACCCGGCTGCATCGTCCTTAGCAATCCATTGGCCTTTTCAGCAATTTCCAGGGCTTCAGATTTTATTGCCAGCCCGGACCCTGCAACACCGAACTGGAACTGAGAAGTGGTGCGTCCGACAGTAATGAGCCACTCTCTCTTATGCCACAGGAAGGGCATTGAAGGGTTCATATACCAGAGATGATTCACCGAAAAACTCCTTTTATCCACAAAGGAAAAGCCCGTGATTTTGTGTGCATCATGTTCAACACCCGTGATCCCTTTGCCTTTCCGGTATACCCAGAGCATATCCTTATCCCAATCAAAGCCGAGCCGGTATTCACCTTTGCCGACTATCCTGAGGGGGATATGGGTCGCAAAGAGGAGAAGGGCAATGAAGAAGAAAAGAGGCGCCATGTGCGCATCCTGCCGGTTACCCAGCACCATGAGGCCGACAAAGAGAAAAAACCCTCCCACTGCAAAGGGAAATGCATTTGCAAAACCCCTCCAGTCCGGGCTTTTCCATACCCTCGCAGAAATCTGCGGAGAGTTCGGCCCGATATTGATGATGTTATTATTGCCCCTGCCTTGATGGTGTGATGGACCTTGCCGGTTCATTCCTCAGCTGTTGTCCTTTGGTCTTTCTGTAAATATCCGCTGCGTTGAGGCGCCTTCAATGGCTTTCACAGCGATTGTCTGGACTTGCTGTATGGATTCATCGGCTTTCTGGGTCAACTGACGGATGTGTTCGTCCTGCTCTTTTATCTTTCTTTCAAGATCATCAATGATCTGTGCGCTCAGTTTTCTCTCCCCTTCAATCTCCTTTGCGGAAAGCTCAGCCTGAAACTTGTATTTGAACTCAAGTCTTTCCGTGACAGACTTCTCGGTCTCTTTTAAGACTTTGTCGAGCTCTTTCGGGAATGTGTCGACTCTGGCCCTGAGGTCTTCAAGTTCTTTTTCCCGTGTCGAGAGGATGATTTCCCGCTCAGCAAGGTCTTTTTCCGCCCGCGCCTTCTTCTCAGCAAGCTCTTTTTCAAGGGCAGCCTTTGCTGCTTCGTATGTGTCCTTCTCCTTCTTTCTCTGCAACTGAAGGGTGTATGTATATTCTTCTTCCTCCCGCTGTCGTTCTTTCTTCAGTTGGCCATCCCTTTCTTTCTTTGAAAACTCGAAATCCTCCTGCTCTTTTTTCCATTGCTGTTTTTTCTGGACCATATCAGCATCAAAATCGGCCTTTTTCTCATCCATTTCATCCTCGAAGTCCGCTTTCTTCTCTCTCTGGGAGAGAATCAGGGCCGTGAGGCTCTCCGCTTCTGCCTGGATACCGTACATGTCTTCCAATTCACTTGACTCTATGGCCACGGCCTGCTGAAGCTCGGTAAACTTTTTGTATTCAGCTATTAGCTTTTCCTCAAGGCCATCAATACTCTTCACGATTTCCAGTTTAAGGCCTGCCAGTTTCTTTACAATATCTTCAACGGAGTTCTGAGCAGCGGACCTTACCGTCTCTTTTTCCTCGGTCTCCTTTTTAACTGCCTTCTGATCTGTTGCCTTTTGTTCCTTGCCTTTTATCAGCAGATCGTTGTAGGCATCCAATATCTCAGTCTTTGTGCTCTTTTCTGTGATGGTTTTAGTCATAAAATTTTCCTCCTGGGGAATGGCATATTAAATCTTAGTACCACAAATGGAGGGGGCTTTTCAATAGAGGAATGTCAAATAAAAGCTTTGCTGTAAGAATACGCGAAGCGTGACAAAAGCCTTGTATCTTTAAGTATGTACCGCTATAATTAAGTAATGGTTGTTCGTTTTTAGATGTGTTGCCAACAAAGGCATTTGAGTATGATATCAATTGAGTGAGAAGATATGAAAATTAAGGTATTACCTGACAAATGCCCATTATGTAGAGGCAGGAAGAAGGCCGGCAGAACCACATTCACTGTTGATCTTGGTTTCGGTGTAGTAGTTGTAAGAGATGTGCCTGCAACCGTTTGTTCGCAATGTGGCGCCGATTGGATAGAAGACAGAACAGCGGCGAAGCTCGAAAGAATTGTCAATAATTCCCGCAAAAGGCACAATATGATAGAAGTTACATCTCTTGCGGTATGAAATAGATATCACAGGGGGATGAACAGTATTTTCAATTCTTCATTCTTCATTCATAATTCTACATTGAATTTGCAGGGGAGATTCATGGATAGAAAAAGCATAAATATAGCTTGAGTGGTGGTCGCACGCGTAGTTGTTTTGGCTGGAATTGCCTTTGAGGGAAGTTCACTGATTCAGACCTTCAAAAGCTCTTCGATGAATTGCAGGCAGTCTGTGCTTTCATCACGCAAATGGGGCAAACAAACCCGAAGGAAGCAGCGCCATTATCTGCCAAGCCAGCTTCAGCCGCACCGGTTGTCACAAGGAGCAGGAAGAAGACTGCTGTGTGAGGAAAGAGGGCTAAAAAGCATGACGAAAAAGGAGAATAGGTTATGAGCAAGTTACGGAAGTTACCTACGTCCCTGAGGGTTCGTCTGGCAAAGATGCGCGATATCCCGGCAATGAAGTGTCCCGCGGTAAGTCGCTGGTTATCAATGGCAGGACAAGACCATGCAAACTTTATCAGAGAAAACTTCGGGGTATTGAACCGTGGGGCAATACACTTTATTGAAGGTAAGCAAAAGCCTGACGATTGGCAAAAATATGATAGCAAATAGGAACGGAAACGAGTTTTCAAGAAGTTTTTCGGTACATGTGATAGAATTATATATCATAGGAGGTGCAAGATCGAGAAGGAATCCATATACCTTGATACTTCTATAATCAGTGCATATTATGATAAGCGGTCAAAGGACAGACAAGAAGCAACAATAAATTTCTGGAACGAAATCCTGCCAAACTACAGAGCATGCATATCTGAAATCACCGTTCAGGAACTTTCAAATACAAAGGATGAGCTTTTAAAAGTCGATCTGCTTGATATGACAAAAGAATTTAAGGTATTAAAATCAAACAAGAAAATTGAGAATCTTGCAAGATTGTATGTTGAACATGGAATTTTTCCTGAAAAATATTTTGATGATGCTCTCCACGTGGCAATAGTGTCATATTATAAAGTGCCATATCTCGTATCCTGGAATTTTACACATCTGGTAAAGGTGAAGACAAGAAGAATGGTAAATTCAATAAACACGGTGGCAGGGTTTGGAGTAATAGAGATTATTTCTCCCCAGGAATTATAAGGAGGGGCAATGGAAACACTAGAATATTTTGATTATCAGAAGGTCGCTGGAGAAATGGAAATACCGGACGTTCTTATGAAACAGATAGAAAAAGAGATTAAAAAAGAATTTCCTAATGATAGGATGATGTATGAACTCCATGTACTCCGGGCATTGAGAAGCAAATACTGGCTAAAAAAACAAATAAATCAAAAAAAATGAAGTGCAAACTTTGCCTGCCCGTGCATTGCACGCAAACCCGGGGACAATAAAAGGGTAAACCCTTGACGTTTGAATGCTCGCACTTACCGGATAGGTTTTACAGGTTCGTCAGTTGTAGTATATTCCGGCAACCACAGCGTTAAAGATATCTAATAATGCCGGATGGAGTGGCCCTTTGCGCTATGGGCGGGATTCGAGCAAACTCCCTTCCCACCTCCTTCAGTTTTCAAAGGATAAAAAACCTGTTGTAGTCTGGAACAAGACAAATAGGTGCAATTTGGAGAATGGCCCGTATTCGGGAAGATTATTGAGCTTCACGTGGGAACCCCCTCAATTTTGATGGTGGTAAAAACAGCGACAAGCCTTCAGACCTGCACAGGGAGATTATTCCATTTCTAATTCAGTAGTCTATTTTATGTCAGATGTCATTGCGAGCAAGGCGAAGCAATCTCAAGGCCTTAGATTGCCACTTCGCTACGCTCCTCGCAATGACTTGAATTAGAAATGGAATTACAGACAGGATTATGGTTGAGGTTGGCGCCTGCTGAATGACCGTGCATCAAAATATGCCGATTTAGCTACGGGAGCGGCAACTCCTTGAAAGGGTTAATAATAGCGACACCTTTTATAGTCTGTCCGTCCGAGAGGTCCTCGGAAAAAAGGGTAGTTACTCCTCCCTCGATGGCAGAGGCGATGATTAAGGAATCCCAAAACGAGTATTTGTGGTCTCTGTAATGTTTGTATCTACAAATATCTTAGCGTCTCTCATAAAGCTCGTCCCTGTCAATACTGGTTTTGCCTTTGGTGCCAAGGTCAAAATCCTTTTCCATACAGGCAATCTGCATCTTCTTTGCCCTCTGATATCCCGCTCCCTCCTTCACTTTCTCTTCAAGGGTCTCCCGCAGGAGATCACTCAACGATCTATCTTTCATGATTGCGAGGGTTTTCGCCTTCTTGAGAAGCGCCTTAGGAAGGGATAAGGTTACATTCTGTCTTTCCATGTTTTCCTCCTCTTCATAGACTGCACATATTTACGTGCAAAGTCAATTCCCTGGAGCTGGTTTTCAACATTGACTTTTTTTTGTTTTATGCACACAATATGTGGGTGATTGGTATCTCAAAACTTTATTGCGGTGCAGTGGAGGCTTCTGACCCCTTGCGCTATGGAAGGGATTCAAGCAGGCTCCCGTCTCATTTGCTCCAGTTTTCAAAGGATAAAAAACCTGTTGTAGTCTGGAATACGACGAAGAGGTGCAATCTGAAGTGCGTCCATTGCTACGCCTTTGCCGAAGGGGAAGGGCCAAGGCAGGGGGAGCTTTCTACTGATGAAGGGAAGAGCCTCCTCGATGACCTGGCTGCCTTTGGTGTCCCGGTAATCCTCTTTTCCGGCGGTGAGCCACTGTTGCGCGAGGATCTGCCCGAACTCATCGATTATGCAGTGAAAAAGGGGATGAGGGCCGTAATCTCCACAAACGGCACACTCATTACAGAGGAGAAGGCCCGCATCTTTTCTCAATTCTCCCTTTCCTACATAGGGGTGAGCCTTGATGGCATCGGCATGGTCAATGATTCATTCAGGGGGGTGCAGGGCGCCTATGAGAAGGCAATTGCGGGGATAAGAAACGCAAAGAAGGCAGGCATCAAGGTGGGCCTCCGTTTTACCATCAATACAAGGAATTTTCAGGAGATTCCAAAGGTTTTTGACCTCATAGAGAAAGAGGAGATCGAGCGGGTCTGTTTCTATCACCTTGTCTATGCAGGGAGAGGCTCAAAGCTTATAGAAGAGGACCTGTCCCACGAAGAGACAAGAAAGGTTGTTGATTACATCCTTGAGCGGACAAAGGCATCTTTTGACAGGGGAAGGCCCCTTGAGGTGCTTACTGTTGATAATCATGCTGATGGCCCCTATATCTACCAACGCCTCCTCAAAGAGGACCCGGATCGGGCACAAGAGGTCTATGAACTCCTCATGATGAATGAAGGCAATGCCTCAGGGATAGGGATCGGCTGCATTGACGAAGCAGGAAATGTCCATGCCGACCAGTTCTGGCGGTCATATTCCTTCGGGAATGTAAAGGAACGCCCTTTCAGTGAGATATGGATGGACACGACCGATCCCCTCATGGCAAAACTGAAACACAAGAAGGATTATGTGAAGGGACGATGTGCCCCATGCAGGTGGCTTTCCGTATGCGGAGGCAATTTCAGGGTAAGGGCTGAGGCAAAGACTGGCGATCTTTGGGCAGAAGACCCCCAGTGCTATCTTACAGAAGCAGAGATACTATAAAGGCAGCGTAGAGCGTATAGTTCCCTGAATGCTATGAGCTATCCGCTAAACAAGGAGTTGATCCTATGTTTCCTGAATACAGGCCGAGAAGACTGAGGAAAAATGAAAAACTGAGGGGCATGATCCAGGAGACGGAGATATCCCCCAAACACCTCGTATATCCCCTTTTTGTGAGAGAGATGGCTGAAGACAGGGTTTCCATACCGTCCATGCCTGATATCCACCAGTTTTCCATAGAAGGGCTTGTACGGGAGGTGGAGGAAGTGGTGAGCCTCTCCATTCCTGCAATCCTCCTTTTTGGCATCCCGGAAAAGAAGGATGAGACGGGAAGCGGCGCCTATGATGAGAAGGGGATTGTACAGAGGGCAACAAAGGCGATCAAGAAGCTCTTTGGCGACGACATCATGGTGATTACCGATGTCTGTATGTGTGAGTATACAAGCCACGGGCATTGCGGTGTGTTGAAGGATGGGGCTGTTGATAATGATGCGACCCTTGAGCTTCTCTCAAAAAGCGCCCTTTCCCATGCTGTGGCCGGCGCTGATATGGTGGCTCCTTCGGATATGATGGACGGAAGGGTTCGGGCTATACGGGAAACCCTTGATAACAGCGGTTATAGCAATACCCCTATTGTGAGCTATGCGGCAAAATATGCATCCGCCCTCTACGGTCCCTTCCGGGATGCTGCCCAGTCAGCCCCCCAGTATGGCGACAGGAAGGGCTATCAGATGGACCCTCCTAACCAGAGAGAGGCCATGCGGGAGATGAGCCTTGATATCGAAGAGGGCGCAGATATCATCATGGTAAAGCCTGCCCTCTTTTACCTTGATGTCCTTGCCATGGCAAGGCAGGCATTTGATATACCCCTTGCCGCCTATTCGGTGAGCGGGGAATATACCATGATTAAGCTCGCCGCTGCAAAGGGTGTTCTTGATTTCAAGAGGACCGTGCTGGAGTCGACAATAGCCATAAAAAGGGCCGGCGCTGATATCATTATTACCTATTTTGCAAAGGATATGGGAAGATGGTTCAAAGAGAATTCCCTCTGAGGATGGTTGCATGGGAGGTTACCCGAAACTGTAATCTCAATTGCATCCATTGCAGGGCATCGGCTACCCGTGGACCCTATACCGATGAACTGACCTTCCAGGAATGCACCCGTATCATTGACGAGATCAAAACCTTTGCCGATCCCACAATCATCCTTACAGGGGGCGAGCCCCTTATGAGGGATGATATATTTGACATCATCACCTATGGCACTGAAAAGGGATTGCGTATGGTCATTGCCGTGAACGGGACCCTCCTTGATACCGCAAAAGCGCAGAGACTGAAAGAGGTGGGGATCAAACGGGTCAGCATGAGCCTTGACGGCAGGAACAGGGAGGCTCATGACAGGTTCAGGGGTGTCGCCGGTTCTTTTGATGCAGTAATGAACGGGGCGAAGATGCTCAATGATGCAGGCTTGCCTTTTCAGATAAACACCACAATCACAAGGCTCAATGGTGATGATCTTGATGATATATACCGTATCGTCAAGGCAATCGGCGCGGTTGCCTGGCATATCTTTCTTCTTGTGCCTGTGGGAAGAGGGGAAGGGCTCAAGGGCGAAGAGCTGAATACGCGAATGTATGAGGAGGTCCTTGAACGGCTCTACGGTATTGAGAAGAGAGAGGAGATCGAAATCAAGGTGACCTGCGCGCCTCATTATTACCGGATTGTAAAGGAGAAGGGCGATACACCGAAGAGCGCAGGCTGTCTCGCAGGCAAGAGCTTCATGTTTATTTCTCACAGGGGTGTTGCACAGCCCTGCGGCTATCTTGAAATGGCATCAGGCGATGTGCGGGAAAGAGGTATTAGAAAGGTCTGGGAAGAGTCTCCTATATTTGATCAACTCAGGGAAACGGCATCCTATAAGGGCAAATGCGGCAGGTGCAAGTATGTAAAAATCTGCGGCGGGTGCAGGGCGCGGGCCCATGAATCAAAGGGCGATATGCTTGAAGAAGAACCTTACTGTTCCTACAACGCTACTCTACTTCCCTGAAGAC
>PNOM01000002.1 GCA_013824835.1 Syntrophus sp. (in: bacteria)
CTACTTGTAAGAAAGCAAACCTTTTTATTTTAATGTCAATCAGGTTTTTACTAAGAGTGGGTTCTGCCCGCCCCTTTCTTCATGTAAGGAGAGGAAGTACTCTTTAATCTCCGGGGTGGTGTAGCTGAAATCAAACCTGTCAATAAAAGCGGAGAGCGGGATATCCCTGGCCTCCCGAAACAGGGCATCCACCTTTGCGTATATTTCTCCGGCCTCATCCTCAATCCAGGCAGATGCATATACATCCCTGTCTTCTATGCGTAAAAACTGAGCCTTTGCCTTGTGCAGGGTGTTGCACATCACAGGTTTGAGGAATTCAGTTTCAGTCTTCCTGGTCATGCAGATCCTTTTTGTTTCCATAAAGATCACGTACCAGATCATCACATCCAGAATACCGAAGATCATGCCGCCGTGGAGCACATCCGTATACCCTTCAAACCGGCTGTCTACCAGAAGGTCGCAGCAGACAAGGTGGTCCTCATAGGTCATGTTCAGCTTGAGTCCATCGGGTCTGTCCGGACCGCAAAAGAACGAATCTCTGTATACCGGCAATCTACCCTTCATTATGTTTTTCCTCCAGGTATTTCATCCCGAGTTGTCCGCATCCCCCGAAGATGTCCTTTCCCCTTGAATCCCTTATCATGGTGGTGAAGCGTCTATTAAGGAGGTACATCTGGAATCGGTCAACCCTTTCAGGGGGCGGGGTCTTGAATTCGATATAGGGTGACTCGTTATAAGGGATGAGGTTTATCTTGCATTTGACCCCCTCAAGAAGGTCTGCAAGCTCTTTGGCATCATCAAGGGAATCGTTGATGTCCTTAATAAGAATGTACTCAAAGGTAATCCTGATCCTTCTGCTTCCCTTAAACCCTTTCACAAAACTCATGATCTCCCGTATGGGGTAGAGTCTGTTGATAGGCATGAGAAAGGTCCTTTTCTTCTCATCTGCGGCATTAAGGGAAATGGCGATACTTGCGACCTTGGGCTCGATAGTCTTGAGTCCGTCGATGAGACCCACTGAGGAAAGGGTGATTTTCCTGTGAGAAAAATCGAGTCCGAGATGGTTTTTTAAGATTTCGAGGGCCCCGAGGACCGCATCAAGGTTATCAATGGGCTCTCCCATGCCCATCAGTACAATATTTGATATTCTCCGTTCCATATTAAGATATTTTTTAACACTGATTACCTGCCCTACGATCTCGGAAACAGTCAGATTTCGCCTGAAACCAATCTTTCCTGTCACGCAGAACTTACACCCCATCCTGCAACCGATCTGTGTGGAGATGCAGAGGGTATTCCTCTTTTCTTCAGGCATGAAGATACTCTCTATAATGCTGCCGTCGGCTGCGGAAAGACCGAATTTTATGGAGCCATCTTCCGAAGGGAACACTTCTTTTATGACAGGGAGGTCCATGGAAAACATAGCGCTGAATATTGCCCTCAGGCTTTTCGAGATATTCGTCATCGCGGAAAAATCGGAGACACCCTGATTGTAGACCCACCTATAGAGCTGTCGAGCCCGAAATTTCTCGTTGCCCAGCGCCCCGATTACCTTTTCAAGCTCAGACAGTGTAAAATCATAAAAATTATGCATAATTGAATTATCTCCGTGGATGTTAAGACTCACATAAGATACCAGAAAGGCGGCTCCCCATGCAATGATTTAATCCTGAAGGGGATTACTTACCTATACAGAACCGGTGGAATATCTCCCGGAGTATTTCTTCACCGCATGTCTCACCGGTGATCTCCCCGAGAAAATGGGTTGATTCACGGAGATCAAAGGCAATAAATTCGAGGGGGGCCTTATCTTTGCTGCCCGTAATTGCCTTCTCTATCGCCTCAAGGGCGCGGGTAAGCATGGTCCTGTGACGCAGATTGGTAATGAGCAGGCTGCCATGCCGCTTTTTACCCATTAATTTTTCATAGATTGCCTGTTTAAGGGTCTCAATACCCGTATCTTTCAGGGCAGAGACCTCGACAAGGGGGTGGCCCATCTCTATTACTGTTCCCGTCTCAAGGAGCCGGGGGAGGTCTATCTTGTTGATAATGACAATTTTGTTCCTCTCTTTTATCTGCTGATAGATGTCTGCATCTTCCTGCGAGAAGTACCGTGAACCATCAATTACCCATAGAATCAGGTCCGCCTCTGGAATCCGTTCCTTTACCCTTTTAATGCCTTCCCTCTCAACAATATCATCCGAAGTACCTATGCCTGCCGTATCAACAATGCGCACCTTTATGCCCCTGATGTGGATTGTGTCTTCGATCATGTCCCGCGTAGTCCCGGGAAGGGGTGTTACAATGGCCTTTTCTTTGGTAAGGAGGGTGTTGAGAAGGCTTGATTTTCCCACATTTGTACGGCCGATGATCATCACCTCCAGGCCGTGCCTGACTGCATTACCCTCATAGTAGGAATCGATGAGGCGCTTCAGGTCCTTTGTTACCTTCTCCAGGGGGGCAAAAAGCTCCTTTTCATTGACATCAATATCTTCCTCCGGGAAATCTATGAGGGCTTCCACCTCTACAAGGACATTTTTTATCTTTTCTTTGAAGCCGTTTATTTTTCCTGACAAAAGGCCTCGCAGGGTTTTCATTGCATGGAGAAGTTCTTCGTCGGTTTCACTCTCAATAATATCGAGTACCGACTCTGCCTGGAGAAGGTCGATCCTTCCATTGAGGTACGCCCTCTGTGTAAACTCTCCCGGCTCTGCAAGCCGTGCCCCTGATTGCATCATGAGGGAGAGGATCCTTTTCTGGACCGCATAACCACCATGGGCATAGACCTCACCGATATCCTCCCTCGTGTAGGTACGGGGGGCATCCATGAATACGGCAAAGACCTCATCGATCCTGTCAGAGCTTACGGGGTCTATGATATTGCCAAGATATAGACGGTGAGACACGAAACTGCCCCGCCGTTTTTTTGTCCTGAAGATGGTTTTAAGAATCAAATGAGCGAGTGGCCCGCTCAGCCTTAATATGCCGATCCCCCCTTCGCCCGAAGGGGTGGATATGGCACAGATGGTATCAACGCTTTCCATTCATATTTCCGACAGGGGTGATTACCACCTTCTTGGTGTGGCCTTCGCCCTCACTCCTCGTCGTAATACCTTTATTGTGCTTGAACAGGGTATGAACAATTCTCCGTTCATAGGGGTTCAAGGGGTCTGTCTTAATCTTTTTCCCTGATTTCTTTGCCTTGTCTGCAATCCTCTTTGCCATAATGGTCAGGGCCTTTTTTCTCTTTTCCCGGTAACCATTGATGTCAACAAGGACCTTGAGTCCCTGTTTGTACCTTTTTGCAATGGCGAGGCGGAGTATGTGCTGAACTGACTCGAGGGTCTCGCCGTCTTTGCCTATCAGTATGTCCCCATCGTCACACTGGACGAGAAAGATAATCCTGTCTTCATACTGGGAAACCTTTGTATTGAAAGAGAGTCCCACAAGATTGCTCATCTCCAGCAGAAACTGCTGGCCATACTCTTCAGGTGTGAGCTCCTTTTCCCTCAACCGTGCGGTGATCCGTATCTTTTTGCTTCCCAGTAAACCAAGTATACCCTTTGTGTCAACCTCTTTAACATCTATGTCAAGGTCTTTTTCCTCTGCATTAAGGGCTGCGGAGGCTTTCCTGATTGCCTCCTCATATGTCTTTCCCTCGACTTCTATAAAATCCATGGTGCCTCCTCATGACGCTTTCTTGTTGATGTAATACTGTTGAGCAATGGATATCACGTTGTTCACAAGCCAGTAGAGGACAAGGCCCGCAGGGAAACTCCAGAACATAAAGGTAAAGACAATAGGCATAATGAGCATAATCTTTTCCTGCATCGGGTCGGCGCTCGTGGGTGTCATTTTCTGCTGAATAAACTGGGTGAACCCCATGATTAAAGGTAATATTCTTATGGGCAGGGCATATCCTGCAACGGTGAGAGTAAAAAGGTCTTCCGGCGATGAGAGGTCATTAATCCAGAACATAAATGGGGCATGCCTGAGCTCGATTGCACCGGAAAGGGCCTTATAAAGGGCAAAGAAAACGGGTATCTGGATCACCATAGGCAGACATCCGCCCATTGGATTTATGCCCTTATTCTTGTAAATTGACATCATCTCCTGATTCAGCTTCTGCTTGTCGTCTTTGAATTTTTCTTTCAGCTTCGCGATTACGGGCTGCATCTTCTGCATCTCTTTCATCGACTTATAGCTCTTGACGCTCAGGGGGTAGAAGATAATCTTTATGAGAATGGTGAGAAGTATAATATCGATGCCATAATTGTGGGTAAGCTTGTTACAGAAGTTTAACCCCATAATCATAGGTTTTGCAATAATATCGAACCATCCGAAATCAACGATCTTTTCGGCGCCCACCTCTAAGGTTTTCAGTACCGTGGTTTTCTTTGGTCCGAAGTACATCTTTCCTGAAGCTCCCCCGTCTGCAAGGGTACAGCGGATCACAGGTATTCCGTTCTCACCCTTGATGATCGTCACAGGAGACTGAAATGCAGCATCAGGCATCCAGATAAAGGCAAAAAAACCGTCGTCAAAACCCACATATTTGAAGGTCTTTTCCACATCAATAGCCTTTTCAACCTTCTCTATCTGCTCGAATTTCTTCCCTGTATAGAGGAATGGGCCTTTAAAGGTATAGCTCGACTCGTTCTTGTCGGTAATCATCGCGAAATCAAAGATGGCCTCTTTGCTGTCTCCTGCTTCGATCCGCATATCGACCGTATAGGTGCCCGGATAGAAGGTATATATTTTCCGGACAGGCTTTCCGTTGCTCATAGTTCCTGAAAATACGAGGGTTTCCGGTTTTTCTTTTACGGTAATACTATTCCGGTCGGGCTTGAAGAGGGTGCTGTCATTGCCTGCCCCGCTGCTTATTGCAGCAAAGACTGTCGGCATATAGACATAAGGCTTTACGTCTTCAATCAGTTCTTTGTTTTTGTCACCCTTTACCGTTTCTTTGAAGCTTTTCAGCTGTACGCTGCTGATTCCCCCGCCAAGATCTGTAAGACTGATTTTCAGGAGGTCTGTTTCTACAACTACGATTTTAGAGGGTTTAAGCTCGACCTTCTGAGCAGGAGTTCCCTGTTTCGGGAAGGGGGTTCCAGCGGCTGCGGGAGTTGCAGGTGCGCCAGCCGGGGCTGTCTTGCCCTGTTCTGTCTGCTGCGCCTGCGGGGGCGGCTGTTTCAGGGGCTCCTTCGGGGTAAAATACTGCTGCATAAAAAATATCAGGACTATAGTCAAGCCGAGCGCTATCATGGTTCTTTTTTCCATATCAATTTCCTCCGTTATTTCACCGGGTCATATCCACCTGGATGCAGGGGGTTGCATTTGAGAATCCTCACAAGACCCAGCGCAACACCTTTTGAGATGCCTTTTTTCTCTATAGCCTCTTTCATATAGCAGGAACAGGTGGGATGGAACCTGCATTGAGTGGGGATGTATGGGGATATAAGTATCCTGTAAATATTCAGTAAATGTATGAGAATGTTTTTCACTACCGCGTTTTCACGTTTAATAATAATTGTTGGAGCTCTTCCCTCATATCTTTCCATCGTACCTGTTGAGGTATTTTTTTCACCTTTATAAGGCTGTCATAGTAATCGGCAAAAAGCATTTTGTGAAGTCGAAAAAACTCCTTGATGAGCCTCCTCATTCGGTTTCTCATCACTGCCCCCCCTGTCTTTTTGCGTACACCTATAGCGATCCTCTTTATGGGATGCGGATTTTTGTTCCCCAAAAGGAGAAAATGGGTTGTTTCGCCTTGTTTCGCCCATTTTATACCTCGAAAATCCCCCTTTTTCAATATCTCGTTTTTCGTGAGAGTGTAGGCCATTTTATAAATGGTTCTGGATGATGAGTTAAAGATGGTGGTTTAAAAAACGCCAAAACCCAGGCAATGAATCAGCCGTTAAATGGTATCTACCCATCAGGCAGAGAGTTGCTTTCTTCCTTTCGCACGCCTTCTCCTGACTACGTCTCTTCCTGATGCAGTTCTCATTCTCACAAGGAAACCATGGGTTCTTTTCCTGCTTTTATTGTGAGGTTGGAATGTTCTCTTGCTCATGTTGTCACCTCAGTATGTTTTGAAGATATAACTTAAACATAATATGTTCTGTAATGTCAATAAAT
Source organism: Syntrophus sp. (in: bacteria) (assembly GCA_013824835.1). Lineage (GTDB taxonomy): Bacteria > Desulfobacterota > Syntrophorhabdia > Syntrophorhabdales > Syntrophorhabdaceae > PNOM01. The sequence continues at coordinate 6,139 of PNOM01000002.1, forward strand.
ACCCGCACTTCTCCTTGAGGGCATATTTGCCGGTCCCTGACGTTCTGCCTTTCCTTTTGCAGTCCCTTTCCCCCGGACACCGCATAGAGACAGGTTATTGTTTTAATTCTTGATTTTTTAACAGGAGACATTGTAAAATTCACAGGATTCAGTCAATATTGAATATCCTCGAAAAGGAGTCTACATGAAAAAGTATGAGCCTAGTATGATTAGAAATGCGGGAATATTTTCACATGGAGGAGAGGGTAAGACATCAATCGTTGAGGCTATGCTTTTTCTCTCAGGAGAGAACACGAGACTTGGCAGGGTAGATGACGGTACGTCTTTGATGGATTATGAGCCCGAAGAGATAGATCGCAAGGTAACGATCTCTTCATCCATGGCATGTTTTGAGTGGGACAAGCACAAGATCAATTTTATCGATACCCCTGGTGATGACAATTTTGTTGCTGATGCAAAATCGTGCATGAGGGTTCTTGACGGGGCAGTGGTTGTGGTGGGCGCAGTATCCGGTGTCCAGGTGCAGACGGAAAAGGTGTGGCAGTATGCCAATGAGTTCTCTATTCCCGTCTGTGTATTCATCAACAAGATGGACAGGGAGAGGGCTGATTTTGAAAGGGCCCTCGGGAATATACAGAAGAGTTTTCCTGATAAATCCATTCTGGCCGTTCAACTGCCCATAGGTAAAGAGGAGGGATTCAAGGGTGTTATTGACCTCCTTGCCATGAAGGCGTATATCTACAAGGGGGACACCTCGGGGGCCTTTGATACGGTCGCGATCCCTCCGGAATTTGCCGATGAAGCAAATAAGTACAGAGAAAAACTCGTTGAGACCTCCGTTGAGATGGATGATGAGGTAATGGAGCGTTATCTTAACGGCGATGAAATAAAAGCGGATGAAATTTTGAAATGTTTGAACGAAGGCATATGGAACAGAAGGATTGTACCGGTAGTATGCGGTTCTGCAATGAAGAATATCGGTGTCCAGATGCTCCTCGATGCTATGGTGAAATTTTTTCCTGCCCCAACATATAAAATGGAAGCGGAAGGGATAGACCCGAAAACGGGAAAAACGATCACAAGGGAGACCTCTGCAGACAAGCCTTTCAGCGCCTTTATCTTTAAGACCATTACCGATCCCTTTGCGGGGAAACTGACCCTCTTCAGGGTATATTCCGGGGAGATCCATCCGGATATGACGGTTCTTAACACCACTACCGAGGAGAAGGAGAGGATCGGGCAGATATTCTACCTTGTAGGAAAAAAGCAGAAACCAGCAGGTTTTGCCTCTGCAGGGGATATCGCCGTTCTCGCAAAGTTGAAAGGATCAGGCTCAGGGGATACCCTGTGCGATGAAAAATCTCCGATAAAGTATGAAGGAGTCGCAGCCGCGCCGCCCCTCATATCCTTCTCTCTCCAGCCCAAGGCAAAAGGCGATGAAGATAAGCTCAACACCTCCCTTGCGAGGTTGATGGAAGAAGACCGGACGGTTAAATATACAAGGGATGAGCAGACCAAGGAATTTATACTCTCCGGCATGGGGCAGGTCCACATAGAGGTACTCGTTGAGAAGCTCAAGAGAAAATTCGGGGTTGACGTTGAGCTTAAAGAACCGAAGGTGCCCTATAAAGAAACAATAAAAGGAACAGTCAAGGTGCAGGGACGATATAAAAAACAGTCGGGCGGCAAGGGCCAGTACGGCGATACATGGCTTGAGCTTGCACCTCTCCCGAAGGGCACAGGCTTTGAGTTTGTGGACAAGGTAGTGGGAGGGGCTATCCCCAGACAGTATATTCCCGCAGTCGAAAAGGGCATTGTTGAGGCCATGCATCAGGGTATTCTTGCCGGTTACCCTGTAACGGACTTCAAGGTCACCCTTTATGACGGTTCTTATCACGATGTAGATTCTTCCGAAATGGCTTTTAAGATTGCCGCATCCATGGGATTTAAGAAAGGGCTGGAACTGGCTCACCCCACACTCCTTGAACCGATTATGAAGATAGAGGTTATTGTCCCCGATGAATACATGGGTGACATCATGGGTGATCTTAACTCGAGAAGGGGCAAGATCATCGGTGTGGAGTCAAAGGGAAATAACCAGGTCGTGAAGGCGGCAGTGCCCATGGCCGAGATTCTTAAGTATGCCCCTGACCTGAAATCCATGACCGGCGGCAGAGGGACATTCACTATAGAATTTGATCACTACGAAGAGGTGCCTGCCCACAATTCAGCCAAGATCGTGGAGGCAGCGAAGAAGGAAAGAGAATTACTGGAAAAGGAAAAATAGCAGCACCGTAGGACAGGACTGTTGAGCAATAACGGAGGCGATTAAGGAAACAAGCAAGGGGTTGAGAAGCCGGGAGGCACTCAGCCCCTTGCTTTATCAAGAGACAGGCCCCCATGGGGCAGAGGAATAGCAAGGCTATATATTAGTCGGGGCGCTGATATGAGGGCTGTAATACAGAGAGTCAAAGAGGCTTCAGTAGAAACTGAAGGAGAATCCGTGGGCAAGATAGGGCCGGGACTCCTTGTGCTTCTCGGGATCCGCAACAATGACACCCTTAGGGACATCGATTGGTTGGTGGAAAAGATTATCAACCTCAGGATATTCGAGGCAGACGAGGGCAGGCTCGATAAGTCTCTTCTCGACGTGAACGGGGCTCTCCTCCTTGTTTCCCAGTTTACTCTCTACGGGGACTGCTCCAGGGGGCGGCGGCCGTCATTTACTGATGCCATGGCCGCAGGAGACGCGAAGGAGGTCTTCGAGCTCTTTGTGAAAAAGGCCCGGGAAAAGGTGAAAAAGGTGGAGACAGTGGTCTTTCAGGCTACCATGGACGTAGCCCTTATCAATGATGGACCGGTTACGCTGATCATAGATTCACCGAATTCTATTCAGGCCCGGTGATCCATGCATAGTAATTGCCAGAGGTGTTTATACATGCAAGGGGGTTGTGGCCTGCCACCCTGTCTTTCACTGCAAGCACTGTTGTAGGGGCATCAGCATATTTAAAATACATGGAATCATGTCCTACACAAAGACCGAGGAGTATATTGAAATTCGTTTTGGCCTCGTTGACTACCATAGCCTGGAGCACAGGGTTGCACATAGACTCGTGCTGATCCCTGTAGATCTTTTCCTCGTTTTGTATCCCTATCTCCTCTTTCGGGACTGAACCGACCTTGCAGATCACCGATACTACTTCAAAATCATGATTTTCAAAAATCTGTGCAACTATGGCTGCCTCTTTCTGCAAACCGGCACAAAACACAAGGCCGAGCCTTTTATAGTTCATCTTCCGGGCAAATTCCATAATCTCAAGGATTCTCGGCTTTGTGGGATGCATGATATAGGGTTTTCTGTCGCGCCCCCCATAACACTCGCCTTCCTGTATCGTGGCCTGTCGGGCAAATTCATGGAGATCTGCGCTCTTATATGCCTCCCGCGCCTTGTCGAGCAGCATCTTCCTGCCCTTAGTGGGGCATCCCTTTCCTCCTTTGCCTTGAGGGGTCATGCAAGCCCGCTCTTTTGAAGGCACTTCACACCCTGCACATGCTGCCCCATGGACCTTCTTCATTTACCAATCTCCTTTTCATCTACGATGTTCGTTTTCACTATGGCGAGGAGTTCCTGAAAGACAGGCAGGACATCGGTCCTGAATCTGCCTGCGACGAGGACATACATAATGTCATCTCCTACGCGAAGCTCTCCCTCATTGATCCAGACCCGTATCTCTACGATCCCGTCCCGTGCTTTCATTTCCCTGACCGTTGATTCCAATAGCCCTTTATTGTAAGAAAGAACCATCGCCTGCACGGTGCATCCATCCTTCGATGTTCCCCGTACCACCCCGTTATGAACAAGTATCATCCCCAAAGATTGGCTATCGGATTTCTCTTTTACTTCCCGTATCCATCCATCTATCATATCACACCCTCCTTTCATGAGTCTTTCTATAAGCCCTTATAATTATACCTTCCGCTGCCTCTTTGTGCAAGACGCTGATACGGAATCCCTGGAGGAGCAAAAAAGCCTATTGACTTATTATGAGCATATGCTTATAATAATGACATGTCAAGACCAAAGAAATGCAGGTGTGTAGGCTGTTCGCCAAATGCCTTTTTTTTCAAACCAAAGGGTATTCCCGTTTCAGAACTCGATGAGGTATCCATAAGTCTTGATGAACTGGAAGCTATCAAGCTCGCGGATTGTGAAGGCCTGTATCATGAGGACGGAGCCAAAAGGATGGGGATATCCCGACCGACCTTTGGAAGAATATTGCAAGAGGCACGGCAAAAGGTGGCGGATGCCATAGTCCACGGCAAGGCCCTGCACATTGAATCACAAGACAAACAAAATGGAGGTTCTTAATGAAAGTATGTTTCGCAGTACAGAAAGATGAGGGTATTAACAGCGCTGTTTTTAACCATTTTGGTTCAGCGCCCAATTTTATCGTAATCGATACCGCCCTTGACCAGACGGTTACCGTAAACAACAAGGACCTGGACCATGTCCATGGTGCGTGTAATCCCATCATGGCCATCGGCGGTCAGGATATCGATGCCGTAGTGGTGGGCGGCATAGGGGCAGGGGCCATACGGGGACTTAATGCAAAGGGGATCAGGGTATACAGATCAATGGCATCTACAGTAAAAGAAAATCTTGCGCTCTTTAAGAATGGAGGACTTCCCGAGATGTCCATGGAGCATGCCTGCGGCGGGCATGGCCAGCAGGGTGGCTGCGGTCATCATTAAATTATTAAATTCTGGAGGAGATTATGCCTATTTACGAATACCGCTGTGAGACATGTGGAGAAACGAATGAATTCCTCGTTTTTGGAACAGAGGATGGTCTCAAATGCAAAAAATGCAATGGAGAGGCCCTCACAAAGCTCATGTCTGCCCCGAATATCTCGGTCGCCGGCGGGTCGTCTTTACCTGGTTGCGGATCATCCTTCCCGGGTTCCGGTATGGGCGGCTGTGGCGGTTCACCTGACATGTGTGGAAATCCGGGTGGCTGCTGCGGAATGTAATGCATGGATCATTATTGTAGGGGCAGATAATTATTTTCTGCCCCTACAATAGCTGTTATTCTAAAGCCCTTTTTTTTCAAACCACCTGAACATGAGTATCCCCAGAACGACAAAGACCACAATGACAATCCAGTGGTTTACCCCGAGTATCTGAGGGATGGTAATCTTTCCATAATCACCCCAGGTTAACACTGTATTTTTCAGGGTCGGATAGAACTCCGCAAAGATACCTGCCCCGACAAGCATACCGATGATTCCCCAGACCGCATCCCACCGCCCCTCCCCGAGGGCCCCCAGTTGAGTTCCCGGACAATAACCGAGGACCCCCCAGCCCATACCGAAGATGAGGCCGCCGATGATATTACCGCCCAGAATCGTTGATTTTACGGAAAGCTTTATCACACCAAGGTCTTTAAGGAGATATACCCCTACCATCGCAACGAGGACTGTAGTGAACATAAATTTTACGATGGTCATGTCCTTGAGGCGCAACGCCCCTATCTGCTTGTCATAGCGGATTACCCTTCCTTTCTGAAGAAGAAAACCGAATATAATGCCTGTTACAAGGCCGTATGTAAGCTCACCCATGGGTGTCACCCCCTTTATAGAGGATGGCTGCAATAATCATCCCGCCGACAAAAAAACAGATTAATGAGATATACCCGCTGACTGCTAACTGGAGCGAACCGCTCAGTCCATGACCACTCGGTCACCCGTCAGCGAGGCGGGCTCCGAACATGGCAACTGCACCGCCCGCAAAGGCAGCAATTGCCCTCTTTGCCCTGCCCGGGCCGAAGCGGCCTTCCCACATAGGCGGAACTGCCTGGAGCCGAAAAGATTTTGATGTGGTGGATGCAATAAGAGAACCAAAGAAAATACCGATCACAAAAAGGAACTGCCAGTCTATTTTTGGAAGTTCCTTTTTGAAGTATTCCATGCGGGCCACTTTTTCCGCGCTGAAAACCCTTTCAATATATCCCGCAGATCGGACAAAGGTCGTAGAAACCCCTACATATTTGCCGGTAAACCAGACTGAGAAAACGAGGAGCAGGCCTGTGAGCGCCCCGGCGAGATAGGGATTCCAGCCTTTGTTTTCATTTTTGTCGCTCATAAGAAACCTCCATTATTTTTTATACCTTTTTTTATCGTTGAGTTAACCATAATCCCCATACCGTTCCCTGTCAATCCCTGATCCTCAATAATCTCTTTAGGCGGCCTCTTTTGGCCCCTTAAACCCCTTCTTTGCCAATTATCCTACATCTTTTTCAGCACCTCATAAAGGACTGAGAGGTCGAGGCCTTCCTTATTCTCTTTGAAGGTCATGGAGGTCCTTGTAAATGAGGACCGCTGAAAAATAGCAGAAAAGGAAGGTTGCAACCGCCCAGATGACCCTGTTGTTTGAGAGATCCATTCCGAGTATCCTGCCTGAAGGCATTACAGTGCCAAACAATATGCCTATCATTGCGAGCACTACGGTAATAACTGTGGTGAGGATAATGTCCTTTCTCCACCGGTAAATCATCTGACCGGCGAGTACCCCTGCCATAGTGAGGAGGAGCCACGCAATAGGCGCTGCCTTGAGGTTAACAGCAGTGCTGACTACCACATTTCCAAAGGTCCCGACATAAGGAGTAGATAGAAGTAGATAAAAGAGAGAAGGATGACCCTTGCCTGCCCTGGGGGAGATCAGCTTGTGGCTTAAACCGCCGAAGGGTGCTCCTTTGTTTCTCATGGCCATCAAGGTGCTCGAATAATCCTGTATCCAGCCGAAGGGTATTCTTATAAGGAAAACGGGGTGAATAGGATAAAACTTCTGTGGCACAGAATCCCTGAGCACGGGTTAAATACAAAAAAACAATAAAAACCTATGAAACCGAAGATCGCAGAAAGGTTTCGGCATATTGCAGGGCCTCTGCCCTTCCTTTAATCTCGCCGATAATCTGTTTTTCCCTTATATCCGCAAGGATCATCCCTATTGCCGGGCCGGCAATAAATCCGAGAGAGAGGAGATCATTGCCGTTTACAAGCCTCGGTAATGGCTCCTGCCTCCATTCATAGTACCCATTCAGGATATTCCTGCATTTTTCCTCTACCCGTCCGGTCGAGGGATTTTCCATACCACCGGAACTCCCGAACATGTCGCACATGGTGAGAACCATCAGTGGGGGGGTAAAATCACCCATTTTATATACGAGCCTTCTTACTGCGCGGTCAGTAGACTCGCTGCTGCTTATAAGGAATATCCTCATATGGTGCTCAATGAGAAACAGGATCGCTTTTATCTCATTGGTGCTGAACTTGAGTCTCTCCATAATGGATTTAGCAATGTCCCTGGAGTACCTTTCATGGTAAAAAAAGTGAACCGCACCCTTTGCCTCGTCATAGGAAAAGGTATGGGCCTTTCCCAGGTCATGGAAAAGGAGTGCATACCCCACGTTGCTCAGCATCTTTTCATCAAGGCCATACAAATCCGCATATTTCCTGATGTGCTTAAAACCGTCAATGGTGTGACCGTATGTTTCGAGGGTAAATCCTTTTTCCACATCCATCTGCCTCAATTCGTCAAGCTCCGGCACGAGCTCAAAGAGAATGCCGGTCTTTTCCATTGCCTTTATCCCTTCAAAGACCTTTTCCGAGGTAATGATCTGATCCAGCTCGTATTTAATTCTTTCAGGCGCAGCCTTGTGAATAAGACCCTTCATTTCACCTATTGCAAACAGGAGTTCCTTGTCCAGGGAAAAGTTGTTCAAGGTTGAAAAATGACGGATAGCTTTGATCATCCTTAGAGGATCATCGTTAAATACATATTTCCCCGGATATCTGATAATCCTCTTCTTCATATCCGCCAGCCCGTTCATGGGATCAACCACCTTGTCCTGCCGGACATCATAGGCAATGGCGTTTATGGTAAAATCTCTCCGTGCAAGATCATCTTCAATGGTCTTTTCAAAGAGCATAATATCAATGGAGATGCCTCTGATAACAATTCTGTGGGTCTGGAGGGCCTTTTTTCCGAGGATAAAGGCAGAGGAACAGAATACAGATTCAAACTCCCTGAAATCACGTTCATCTTCTATGACAAAATCGTAATCCCTGGGCGAGGTATCAAGGATGATCTCCCTGATGGCACCCCCCACAAGATAGACACTCCCCGCAAAGGGCCTGCCAATTAACCTTTGTATAACCTCATGTTTCTTTATCCTCTCTTTAAGGTCAAGGGGGTTAGTTTCCAACAATGAACCGTCTATATCATTTCAGAAAACCCTACGATTCCCTTCGATATGTTCTTTATAGATTTGGTTATATCAATATAAAGGTAGGATGCTTTAGGCATACAGATGCCTGTTATGAGGCGGTTTTGATGAACCAGGTCAAATTCATCCGACATCCTCTTTATGTCATCAAGGCCTTTCCGTATTGAGGTTTTTAAGTGGGGGTTTTTCGTAGCAACAAAATCCTTTGTATCAATCAATTGCGTTTCCATAACATCAAAAAGCGCTTTAATCTCCATCAATGCCTTTTCACTGAAAATAATATTCGAATCCGTCTTAATTTCCATCTTTTCCATGAGGTTCTCTATGGCCAGCGCAACAGTCTGTAAAGGGATAAGCAGGTGTATAAATAGTTTCTGAACCTCGTCTTTATCCTTTTCCTGAATGATCCTCTCCGTATAGGCAACGCGGGACTTGAGTATTTCTTTGAATCTGTTGCGGCTTTCTTTCACCATAGCTGCGTTCTGGGCAAAGAAACCCTTTCTTACATTCTCTATTACCACTATTGTTTCATCGAAAAGGTCAGAAAATCTTCGCATAAGCCGCTGCTCTTCCACGTCTATCCTCCTCAAGCCATACTGGCGTATAACATTCTATATTTGGTGCCTTTTTAATTATAGCACAGGAATAACAAGAAATGAAGTGCCCCGCGCAAGCACAGGGTATCAAATACAGGACAAAACCATAAAAAATCTTCTTGGAGCAAGCTCTATGGTATGGACCCGCGGGGCAATCAGCATTCTATTAAAGGGCTTTCTCCGCACGCTGACCATGTTCACTCAGTCCTTTCGTTTGAGTCCATTATAACATGCCGCAAAACCTCGTTCAGCTCCTCAATCATAAAGGGTTTTGAAATAATTCCCGAAAAACCGTATTTTCTATAGTTGGCCATAACCGGGTCATTCGAATATCCGCTTGACACAATCCCCTTCACCTGGCGATCAATTTTTAAAATCTTCTGCATCGCCTCTTTTCCTCCCATTCCCCCTGGTATGGTAAGATCAAGTATCACAGCATGAAAAGGCCGATCCGACTCCTTCGCCTTCTTAAAAAGTTCAATCGCTTCATCTCCATCTTTTGCGAATTTGACTTCATATCCGAGGGTGCTCAGTATTTCGTCTGTAATCTCTCTGATCATCTCCTCGTCATCCATAAGAAGGACTCTGCCCTTGCTGCCAATGAATGTCTTGTCTATCTGTGTATCCATTGCCAATTCTTTCTGATATGCTGGCAGGTAAATGTGGAAGGTGCTTCCAACACCAACGGTTGATTCAACCCCTATGTGGCCGTTATGTTTCCGCACTATAGAATAACAAATGGCCAGCCCAAGACCTGTACCTTTCTGGCTCCCCATTTCTTTGGTGGTAAAATAAGGATCAAATATCTTCGAAAGATATGATTCCGGTATTCCTGAACCTTTGTCTTCAATGCTTATCTTGATGTAGCGGCCTTTTTTCAGAGACAGGTTATTTTCAGAACCCAGTGTTACATTTTCAGTCCGGATAGTAGCCACACCCCCTGAAGGCATCGACTCTTTTGCATTAATGGCGATATTATGGATTACCTGGCGTATCTGTCCCTCATCGATTTCAACGGGGAAAAGGTTATCCGCCATTTTGTATTCATATCTGGTGTTCGATCCGCTCAGGGAAAGACTGGCTGTATCTTCTATCAGACGGTTAATAAAAATCACCCGTTTAAAAGGCTCCCCCCCCTTGGCAAAGGTCAGCAGTTGCTGGGTAAGGTCTTTGGCCCTCATCGTTGCCTTTTCAGAGTCCTTCAGCCTTTTAAAGGCCTTATTGTCTTCTGCAATAGACATTTTTGCAAGGGTTATATTCCCCAGGATAACGGTGAGAATATTATTAAAGTCATGGGCAATACCACCTGCAAGGGTTCCTATGGACTCAAGCTTCTGGGCCTTTATAAGATCTTCCTCCATCCTTTTGCGGTCGGTAATATTGCGGGAGATGGTCGCCACAGAGATGATGTTCGATATATCATCCTTTATCGGATAGCGCTTCACGTTGAACCAGAGCCGCCCTTCATCCCTGATAATGTCCTCTTCAGTGGTCATTCTCTGTCCGCTTTGAAACACATAACTGAGATGCTCCATCATTCTCGAGGCCTCTTCAGGAAGGAAAACATCGTAGGGTGTTTTCCCAAGTATGGTATCACCCTTGAAACCATATCTCCGTGTACCATTATAATATAAAAACCTTCCCTCCCTGTCCTGCAATGTGATTACATCATCGCTTCCCTCAATAAGCAATCTCAAGCGTTCTTCAGACTCTTCAAGCCTCTGTTCGCTGAACTTTCGGTCGGTAATATCCCTTGAACACCCTACAATGCCAGCAAAATCTCCATTATCATCGTAGAGGGGGGTATTATATATCTCCAGCCATATAGATTCTCCATTCACCGTTGTCATTTCTTCAAATTTTGAGGCCTTGCCTGCATTTTTTGCTTCCCGGTCACTTTTGCCGAAGACTTCTTCAGGCCCCGGCCCCTTAATACGTTCCCGACCGTACAGGCGCACAATTTCTTTATCGGTATGTCCTATACACTCCGCCTGCGTGCACCCTAATATCCTCTCGCAATGGGGCTTGCTGCTGAAGACATACCGAAAGCCCCTGTCCTTATAATAGACCATGTCTGCCATCTGGCTCGTCATGATATCAAGGATTCGGCTTTGCTGCTCGAGCTCTTCCTGGGCCCTTTTTCTCTCCGTTATGTCAAGAATTACCCCTGCAATACCCCCTACGGTTCCATCCGGCCTTTTGAAGACCCCTTTACTGATTATACTGTTATGGATATTACCATCAGCCTGACAGGAAAGGGTCTCGTATACCACATTGCCCCCTTTTTCAAGGAGGTCCGTATCCGTTTTGTGGTGCCTGTCAGCTTCATCTTTTGGTCTTAAGTCATAGACGGTCTTATTGATCATATCATCACGCGCAATACCGTCCCAGATTTCTAAAGCCTTATTGCATCCAAGATATTTGAGGTCAACACTTTTATAAAATATTGGGGTAGGCACCGCGTCAATCAGAGTCTGAAGAAAATGGACCTGTTCCTGGAGCAGTCCCTCTGTGCTTTTTCTTTCCGTAAGGTCCCTGCTTATGCAGAATATGAGATCCTTCGAACCCGCATATCTGCGGGTTATAGTCGTTTCAAGGGGTATCTCCTTTCCTGCCTTGGAGAGAACGGGGAGGGTGAATGTATGTTTTTTATCTACCTCAAGGCTTGCCACAATGCCCTTGAGCTCGCTCCGGGCATGAAGGGGGTAAAGGTCAAGGAAATGCGTATCTGTGATTTCATTTCTTTTATATCCAAGGCAATTGAGAAGGCCCTGATTAATCCTAACCACTTTTCCATCGGGATCAATTATTGACACATAATCCTGCAAAGAATCAAGAAGCGTCTCTACTTCAGCATTATAATCCGTCGCTGCATTCTCAAGAAAGGTTACCTGCTCTCGATGGGCGGCAAGCTCATGGATCAGATGTTTTCTGTCGTTCTCTTCTTCTTTCATGGAAGTACTTAATATTATAAAATTTAGCAACCTTGGAGATAGTGAGATTATAATTCTCCTTTCATAGTTTGTAAATACTTTCTTAAGGGAATGTCTTACAGACAGGGGGCATTCAAAAAACCCATAAACACTGGAATTGACAGGAAAGTGTGGTAAATTGGGCTGGCTCCTGTTACAATAGAATCGAATTTAACAGAGGCCATTTTTGAAAAAACCCGATAAAACAGCGTTGAATCACGCAGGATTTTCAGCTTGGGCTGAACAGGCTGATCTGAAAAAGGAACTCGAAAAAAGGGTTCGTGAATCAGATTGTCTCTACGCAATTTCACGTCTTTTTAAAGAAAAGGATATGACCTTAGATGAAATACTCCAGAAGACGGTTGATGCCATACCCCGTGCCTTTCCTGATTCCGACAAGAGCAGCGCCCGAATCATCCTTGAGGATCGGTTATTTAAAACGATAAATTTTCACGAATTGCTGAGGAAACAAAAGTGCGACATAATCGTATACGGCGTTCCCGTAGGCGTTCTGGAGGTTTTTGATTCGGAAAAACCATTTCCACACAATGAAGGTTCTTTTCCGGATAGGGCAATGTCTTTGATTGCGGCCATCGCTGAACATGTAGAGAGGACTATTGAACAGAAACAGACAGAAAAGGCCCTCCAGGAGAGCGAAGAAAGGTTTCGCTGTCTCGTTGAAAACTCTCCTACCGGCATATTTATTATTCGCAACGGCAAGGTCATCTATGAGAACCCTGAGGAAAAAAGACTATCCGGTCCCCTCGCATTGCTGTTTCGGGAAGGCAATCTACGGAATATCCATCCCGATGACATTCAAAAGGTAAAGGATGGTTATGAGAAAATCATTTCCGGTGAAATAGAGACTCTTGATCAGGATTTCCGTTACTATCCCCGCGAAAAGGAGGACGGTGATCCTGATATGAAATGGGTTCTCTGCAGGGCAAGCTCAATCGAATACTCGGGGGAAAAGGCAGTATTGGTAAACAAGCTTGATGTGACCCGGGCCAAGGAACTGGAACATCTTCTGGGCATTGAGGATAAAATGGCATCTCTTGGTCGTGTGGCTTCCGGAATGGCCCATGAGATAAGGAACCCTCTATCGGGCATTAACATTTATCTGAGCAACCTGGAGAAAATAATAGACAGGGGACAGGAGACCGCGAGAGGGAAGGCCATTCTCGGACATATCCAATCTGCGTCCAACAAGATTGAATCAATAATCAGAAGGGTTATGGATTTTTCCAAACCCAGCGAGCCAAAGCTCGTTATGACAGATATCAATCAGGTTATCGGGGAGGCCCTTGAACTGCTGTCGGTTATCCTCCGAAAAACAGGTATTATACTGGAAAAGGTCCTTGCCGCAAATCTTCCGCAATGCTATATGGATCCGCAACTGATAGGAAGGGTCATCCTGAACCTTACCAGTAATGCAGCGGAGGCAATGAAGAACATTGAAGGGACAAAGAGGATTGAAATCACCTCATTTATAAAGGATAATCATATTGTTGTAAGTGTTTCTGATTCCGGTCCGGGAGTGCCTGCCCATCTGAGAAGAAAGGTTTTTGATCCTTTTTACACAACCAAAAAGGGTAATACAGGGATAGGTTTGAGCCTCAGCCACAGGATTATTTCAGATCACGGCGGGTCTCTCGGGGTATCAGCAAGCAGGTGGGGCGGGGCGGCATTTATTGTTGAAATTCCTCTGCAAAGGAGATATGAGCATCAATGATATTCTCCGTGTATGTGGTTGATGATGAGGAGACCATAAGGGAAGGCATTATCATGGCCCTTGAGTCACAATACCGGACAGGGGCCTTTTCTTCAGGGGAGGCTGTGCTTGAAGGGATCAAAGAGAGCCCCCCGGACCTGGTGCTCCTTGATGTGGGCCTACCTGGCATGAACGGTATTGAAACCCTCCAGCGAATCAGAGACGCATACCCTGATGTGCTGGTAATTATGGTAACTGCCTATGAAGACATCGACACTGTAGTATCTGCCATGAAGCTTGGCGCCTACGACTATGCGGTTAAGCCGATTCATATGGAAGGATTGGAGGCCCTTGTCCATCATGCCCTTGAGAGCATAAGGCTGAGAAAAGAGGTTCAGATCCTCCAGGAGCGGTATCTTAAGGAAGATCTTCCCTTTTTTATCGGAGAAAGCAATGCCATGACGGACGTGATGGCCTTTGTGGAAATGGTTGCAAAGAGCCCGGACACACCCGTTCTTATCCTTGGGGAAACCGGTACGGGAAAAGAACTGATCGCCAGCGCCATCCACTACCGGAGCCCCAATTTCAGCGGGCCCTTTGTGACCGTAAACTGCGCTGCCATTCCTGGTGAACTCATTGAAAGTGAACTATTCGGTTACGAGAAGGGGGCCTTCAGCGGCGCCAGCATGTCAGGCAAAAAAGGGCTTATAGAGGAAGCTGCCAATGGCACCTTGTTCCTTGATGAGATAGGAGATTTGAGCTCTGAGGCGCAGGCAAAGCTCCTTCGGTTCCTTGAGACAGGGGAATTTTACCGTATTGGCAGTACAAAGACAACCCATGTTCAGACACGGGTTGTTTCCGCCACGAACCTGATCCTTGATCAGCTTATGGAGAATAACCGTTTCAGGAAGGATCTCTATTACAGGCTGGCAGTCATCAAAGTGGAGGTCCCCTCCATGAATGCCCGTCTCGATGATATTATGCCCCTTGCCAAACATTTTCTCGTTGAGTTCAGCCGCAAGTTCGGCAAAGGTTTTACTTCCATTTCTCAGGAGGCTGAAAGGGCGTTACTTGGCCATACCTGGACAGGAAATGTCCGGGAATTGAGGAACGTAATCGAGAGGGCTGTCCTGATCGGTAAGGGGCAGGAACTTGAGGCAGACGGACTCGGTTTAAAAGAGGCTGCCCGTAAAGATTCAGACAGCACCCCACTGTTCCATCCTTTGCCGCCTGATGGTCTTGATTTATGCTCCCTGGAAAATGCCCTTCAGATACACTACATTAATGAGGCCCTCAGGCTTGCCCTGGGAAACGAAAGCAAGGCTGCTGCACTCCTCAGGATAAACCACCACACCTTCCGGTACCGGAAGAAAAAACTGAACATTGCATAATCTTCGTCCATCGAACAGGCTGATCGAATGAATTACCCTGTCCTGATTCGCAATATTTCGAATCCAATTTAGAGTTTTTTCGAAACACTCCATCGAAGGGGGATATGCAGTTCTGATATAAGCAGATGAAACATATATTATCATTACATTTTATTGAAATATATCTTTATGGTACGGCTTTTGCATATAAATTATGAGCGTGAGCGCAGTATGAATAGACCGCACGCGGAAGGGAAAGAATGAACCTTTTTCGTAGATTAAGCACCATGAAAATACTGCTCATCGATGATGACAAGTGGATAAGGGATTCACTGAGCCTCTATTTCGAAGGGGAAGGGTGTTATCTGGAGACTTGCGAAACTGCCGAGGAGGGGCTGGAGAGATTAATGTTGGAAAAGGCAGATATTATCATAGCAGACTATAGATTGCCGGGCATGGATGGCCTTGAATTCTTAAGGCGGGTACACGAGCTTTACCCAAAGGCAATAAATATACTTGTTACCGCCTATCGGGGCGATGATGTGGCATCAAGGGCAATAAGCATCGGGATTGATGATTTTATTGAAAAACCTCTCAATGTCAGGACTATTGAGGTATGTCTCTCACGACTTATTGAAAAGCAGGCACACACCGTAACGGAGAATCCATGAACATATGTTTTGACAAGGGAATTTGAAATGCTTACTTTAAACAAAGCAAGAAACATCTTTAAGGCTTACAAAAGGCTCACGGGGATGCTTTTGAAAGAAAATAAACCAATAATACAAGTTTATATTTGAATGATCAAGGAGGCATTATGAGCAAGAAAACAGTTACAGTAGACGGTTGTACCGCCTGCGCCCACGTGGTTCACGCCACAAACGAAATCATCACCATCTATCCAATAACGCCCTCTTCTCCCATCGCCGAGACGTGCGATGCAAAGTCAGCAGCGGGAGAGGTCAATATCTGGGGATCAGTGCCCATGGTAAGCCAGATGCAATCTGAGGCCGGAGTTGCCGGCGCGGTTCACGGCTCCCTTACCACCGGAGCCCTTACTACAACTATTTCCGCTTCCCAGGGTTTGTTGCTTCTCATTCCGAATATGTACAAGATTGCCGGAGAACTTACACCCACGGTCTTCCACGTAACCGCCCGCTCCCTCGCTACCCAGGCCCTTTGCATATTCGGAGACCACGCGGACGTCATGGCTGCCAGGTCTACCGGTTTTGCAATGCTCTGTTCCAAAAACGTCCAGGAAGCCATGGATTTTGCCCTCATCTCTCAGGCAGCAACCCTTGAATCAAGGATACCCTTTATCCACTTCTTCGACGGCTTCAGAACCTCCCACGAGATACAGAAGATCGAAGAGCTTTCCATGGATGAGATGCGGGCCATGATTGACGATGACCTTGTTATGGCCCACAGAATGAGGGGCCTTACACCTGATAGACCAGTAATACGGGGTACTGCACAAAATCCGGATACCTACTTTCAGGGCAGGGAAACTCCCAACAGATATTATGACGCAACCCCGGCAATTGTACAGAAGGCAATGGATAAGTTCGCAGCCCTGACAGGACGTACCTATAAGCTTTTCGACTACTTCGGGGCGCCTGATGCTGAACGGATTATCGTAGTCATGGGCTCTGCAGGAGAAACCGTGCTGAGCACGATCAATATGCTCAATACCCAGGGGGCGAAACTTGGTCTTGTTCAGGTAGCGCTCTACCGGCCCTTTGACGTCGATGCCTTTTCAGCCTCACTCCCTGCAACCGTCAAGGCCATTGCAGTCCTTGACCGGACCAAAGAACCCGGCTCCATCGGGGAACCCCTCTATGTTGATGTAAGGACTGCCCTTGGCGAGGCATATGAAAAGGGGATCAGCCGCTTCAGCCATTATCCAAAGGTAGTAGGGGGTCGTTATGGCCTTGGTTCAAAGGACTTTACCCCGGTTATGGCAAAGGCCGTATTTGACAACCTTGCAGAGGCTGCACCGAAAAACCATTTTACCGTCGGCATCAACGATGATGTGACCAACACCAGCCTCCCCGTTGACGAGACTTTTATCCTTAAAGGCAAAGCCTACAGGGCTCTTTTTTATGGACTGGGCGCTGATGGTACCGTGGGCGCCAATAAGAATACCATCAAGATCATCGGAGGCGAAACAGACAACTATGCCCAGGGCTACTTTGCCTATGATTCAAAGAAATCAGGTTCTATGACGATTTCTCACCTCAGGTTCGGGAAAGACATGATACAGAACCCATACCTGCTCACGGATGCCAACTTTGTAGCCTGTCATAACCCGTCCTTCCTGGAAAAATATGATATGCTCTCCCAGGCACAAGAAGGCGCAACGTTTCTGCTCACCACCTCCCGCAGCAAAGAAGAGGTCTGGGATACCCTTACGGCAGACATACAGAAAGAACTCATAGCCAAAAAGATGAAGTTTTACATCATTGATGCGGTGACCCTTGCAGAAAAGCTTGGACTGGGGGCCCGGATCAATATGATTATGCAGACCGCCTTCTTTGTCATTTCAGGTATTATCCCCAAGGATGACGCAGTAAAGGCAATAAAGAAGGAGATCAACAAAACCTACGGAAAAAAGGGAGAAAAACTGCTCAATATGAACTATGCTGCAGTAGACGAAGCCCTCAAAAACATCGTTGAGGTGCCGGTCCCTGACAAGGTAACCTCTACAAAAGGCTTGAGGCCACCTGTCCCTGAAAATGCCCCCCAGTTTGTCAAGGACGTTACTGCCCTGATGATTGAAGGTAAAGGAGACCTCCTTCCTGTATCAGCCATTCCCGATGATGGAACATGGCCGTCAGCTACAACCCAATATGAAAAACGTAACATTGCCGTCTATATTCCCGTTTGGGAACCGGATGTGTGCCTCCAGTGCGGCACCTGTTCCTTTGTGTGTCCCCATGCAAGCATCAGGATGAAGGCATACGATCCCGCACTCCTTAACAATGCCCCCGCCACATTCAAATCTGTTGACGCAAAAGGCAAGGATTTGCAGGGTCTCAAGTTTACGGTCCAGACAGCCCCGGAAGACTGTACGGGATGCGGTTCATGTGTTTTTGCTTGCCCTGCCTCAAAAAAAGATACCGACGGGAACAAGACGGATGCAAAAGCCATCAACATGGATCTCCAGGAACCGCTGCGGGTCGCTGAAGCTGAAAACTACTCATTCTTCCTGAACCTCCCTGAAACCGATCCGTCACGATTTAATCTCATGACCGTGAAGGGAAGCCAGTTTGTAAGGCCCCTTTTCGAGTACAACGGCGCGTGTTCAGGGTGCGGTGAAACACCGTACCTGAAACTTCTTACCCAGCTCTTCGGCGACCGCCTGCTTATAGGCAATGCAACAGGCTGTTCTTCTATTTATGGAGGCAATCTGCCTACAACACCCTATGCAAAACGGGGGGATGGCAGGGGTCCTGCATGGTCCAACTCGCTCTTCGAAGATGCAGCCGAGTTTGCCTTTGGTATGTCCCTTACAGTCGACAAATTCAAATCCCAGGGCTTTGAAGTGCTGGCACGCCTGTCCATAGATTCCCGCTATGCAGGAGCACAGGCACTTTTCGAAGCAATCAGGAATGCTGACCAAACAACACAGGCTGGCGTTGAAGCGCAAAGAGCCCGCATTGAAGAGCTGAAGGCCCTTCTGGCAAAAGACAATTCTCCTGATGCAAAAAACCTTGCCTTCTTTTCCGATTACCTTGTCAGAAAGACAGTCTGGGGTATCGGTGGAGACGGATGGGGTTATGACATTGGCTACGGCGGAGTGGATCAGATTATGGCCTCTGGCCACAACGTGAACCTCATGATTATGGATACTGAAATCTATTCCAATACAGGCGGACAGATGTCGAAATCTACCCCCCTCGCAGCCACGGCACAGTTTGCAGCAGCAGGGAAAAAGACACCAAAAAAGAATATCGGCGCCATGATGATACCCTACGGTAATGTCTACGTAGCCCAGGTTGCCTTCGGCGCCAATCCGACCCAAACCATAAAGGCTATGCAGGAAGCGGAGGCGTTCGATGGGCCGTCCCTGATCATTGCATACTCAACATGTATTGGTCAGGGCATCGATGATATGTCAAAGGGTATCGAAGAGCAGAGAAGGGCTGTAGCATCAGGCCATTGGCCCCTTTACCGCTATAATCCCGCCCTCGAAGCTGAGGGTAAAAACCCGCTGGTTCTTGACAGCAAGGATCCGTCCATGCCTTATGCCGAGTACGCATATGGGGAGAACCGGTTCAAATCCTTGAAGAGAAGCAATCCCAAGGAAGCGGATGCAATGATGGAACAAGCTCAGGCGGCTGTACAGAGGAGTTGGAAATATTTGAAGCATCTTTCCAACTGGGCGCCGTCAGAAGGTTAACTAAAGTAAGGGTATGCAAGTCAGGCCGCAACTAACGTCACTAGCGGTAGTTGCGGCCTGCATTATTAAGGACATTATGTGATTAAGGGGTGCTCTATACCGCCCTTTTCTTCTCTTTCTGAAGCTTCCTCTTTTCCTCGTCCCTGATTTCCCGTCTCAAAAGTTTGCCCACTTTTGACTTGGGCAGCATATCCCGGAATTCTATGTAGTGAGGGATTTTGTAGGATGCGAGGCGGTCCCTGCACCACTTGGTAAGCTCACCGCTCCCCACACCCTTTGCGTCTTCCTTCAAGACCACGATGGCCTTGATCCTCTCTCCG
Source organism: Syntrophus sp. (in: bacteria) (assembly GCA_013824835.1). GTDB lineage: Bacteria > Desulfobacterota > Syntrophorhabdia > Syntrophorhabdales > Syntrophorhabdaceae > PNOM01. The sequence continues at coordinate 25,794 of PNOM01000002.1, forward strand.
ACCCTGGAGTCAGGGATGCCCACTACACAGGCGCCTATGACCGTGGGATGATCCTGGAGGATTGCCTCGATTTCTGAGGCGGATATTCTGTATGCCTTATATTTGATGGTATCCGCGGTTCTCTCCACAAACTCCAGGTCGCCGTCTTCATTCATCTTCATGAAGTCGCCCATTCTGTAATAGGTTTCCCCGTTCATTTGAATGAAGGAGCGGCTCGTCTCATCAGGTTTTTTCCAATAGCTTTTTATGGTGTAGGGAGATGTGACCAGCAGCTCCCCAACCTCCCCCTGGGGCACGGGCTCCAGGGTCTCCTGATCTGCGAGGATACATGTCCTTGACTTAAGAGGTGTCCCCACAACGGTGGGTTTCGGCTCCTTATTAAGAAGGCTGTAGGTGATATGCCCCACCTCGGTAGATCCATAGACCTGGTAGATGGGAATACCGTACTTTTCTTTCCAGATCTTATAGACTTCGTTGGGTAGTACATCGCCGCCGCAGTAGCAGCATTTCAAAGAGCTGAGGTCGTACTGATCGACCCGGTCGTTTTCAAGGATCATCCTGTAAAGGGCTGGAACACCAAGCATCCAGCCCACCTTATAGCGCTCGATGGCCTTCAATGTGGCATCTACCTCAGGTGAAGGCATAAGGATTACCGTGTTACCGAAATTGAAACCAAAGCCAATAGTAAAACCCTTTGCCATGATGTGGAAGAGGGGATTTACCATGAGCACCACCTCTTTACTTTCAGTCATATGGCCGTCAATCACATCTTCCATTATATCCCTGATGTAGGATATCTCTCCCATGTGGTTTCCCGGGACACCCTTAGGGAAGCCCGTTGTCCCTCCCGTGTACATAATGTATGCGAGGTCATTCCAGGGATCAATCTCAACTCGAGGCGGCTTTGGCCAGTTATCCTTAATGAGCCCCCAGAAGGAATATATCTCATTGCCCTTTTCAACCTTCCCCTTGGGGATTTTGTCAAAAAGCTGTCCTACCACCTGTTTCCATACAGGGATTAGCTCAACAAAATTGGTTACTATTACCCTTTCAAGATGGGTTTTTTTCATCACCTCTTTGACATAGACAAAGTTCGTGTCAAGGCATATGACTGTTTTGATATCCGAATCTTCTATCATGTACTCTATTTCAAAAGCCGTATAGATGGGAGAGACGGGGACCATGACTGCCCCTATTTTGTTGATCGCAAAGTTCGCAATGATCCATTGGGGGCAGTTCGGGATGTAAAGCATTACCCGGTCTTGAGGCTTTACGCCAATCTTTACGAGACCCGCTGCAAACCGGTCAATAAGCATACTAAGCCTGCCGTAGCTGAATCTCTCCCCGAGATAATAGAGTGCGGTATTGCCCGATTCTTTCGCGCACACCTCTTCAAAACGGGAAAATGTATACTCGTCTTTATAGAGTTGCATCATTCGGCTCCTTTATACTCCAAAATATGCAGATTTTACGTCAGGGTTATCGAGCAATTCCTCCTTGGTGCCGGAAAGCACGTTCGAGCCGTTCTCAAGGATATAGCCCCTGTCGATAATGGGCATGACAGGCCGTGCGTACTGTTCCGTCACGATGATAGAGATACCCTTTGTGTCCCGTATTGCCTTTGTTCCATTAATGACAATATCCATATAAGCCGGGCTCAAACCAAGGAGTGGCTCGTCAAGGAGAAGAATCTTTGGCCTGGCCATGAGCGCCCTCCCAATGGCGAGCATCTGTTGTTCCCCGCCGCTTAAAAAGCCTCCCTGACGCTTAAGATGGTCTTTAAGCCTGGGGAAGAGATCAAGAACGTAATCGATATTCGCTTTTGTGTCATTTTTTGGGGAAAGATAGGCCCCTATCTTCAGATTCTCCATGACGGAGCTTTCCGGAAATATCCTCCTCCTTTCCGGGCAGAGCACGATGCCCATCTTGGCCCTTAGGTGGGGTTTCACATTGGTAATATCCTGCCCCTCAAAGAATATGTTTCCAAAGAGGGATATCCTCTCGCCGCCCCGCATCTCCTCCTTCTTTTTGATGTCGAGGATGATGCCTGACAGGGCATACATGAGGGTGCTCTTCCCTGCGCTATTGGAGCCAAAAATGCCGATTATGGAGCCCTTTTCACACTGTAGGCTCACATTGTTGAGGGCAAGCATGTTTTCGTAAAATACCATGAGTTCGCGGGCTTCAAACATATCTACACCTCTTCGCTTCCGAGATAGGCTTCCCTAACTCGCTTGTCTTCAATGACCTCCTTGTAGTACCCTTCTGCGATCTTTTCGCCGAAATTGAGTGCCATAACCCTGTCGGCGACCCTGAAGAGTTCCCGAAGTCTGTGCTCCACCATGATCAGGGTTACCCCCTCCATTTTCAATTTTTCTATGAGTGGCACCATACCTGCAATCTCGCTCATGCTGAGGCCTGAGAAGACCTCATCGCAGAATATCACATCAGGCCGTAGTGCCATACAGCGTGCAAGCTCAAGCCTCTTTTGATAGCCTGTTGGGAGAGTTGAGGCAAGCTTATAGGGCACCCGTGAATCCCTCTCGAATCCGATTTCTTCGAGAATGTCAACAGCCACCGTGTCCCTGTCCCCGTGTCTTCCCCCGCCTCGCCAGCCCCCGAGCTTCTTTGCCCGCGGGGACCACAACGGTATGATAAGATTCTTGTAGGCGGGTAAAGAATAGTAGGGCCGCATGATCTGGAAGGTCCTGGTAATACCTGTTTGAGCGATCTTGTAGGCAGGCCATTTCGTGATCTCGTCCCCCCGGAAGAAAACGTGGCCTTTGTCCGGTTTAATGAACCCCGTGATGCAGTTTATGAGGGTTGTTTTGCCCGAGCCGTTCGGGCCGATGATGCCGTAAATCTCACCTTGAAATACATCGAAACTTACATCCATGAGGGCCTTAAGCCCGCCGAAGGCCTTGCTGATTCCTTTCATTGAGAGAATGACTGTCTCGCTCATACCTTCACCCACCTCGCAGTTAGTGGGGCTTGCGTCGCCCCCTCCACGCGACCCGCAAGCGGGTACCCCGGCTCGCAGAGCCTTCCCCTCGCGCTCGCAGTGCGAGCTAAATGTTCCCCACTCAACTTACTTCCCCTACTTACCTCACTCAACCGCTTCATACTTTCACCCACCTTTCGAATTGGTGGTATTTCCGTGTAGCGTACACCATGATGCCTTCGCTCTTGAATACGATGAAGCCGGTGAGAAGCGCGCAGTAAATCACGATCCTGAAAGTACCGAAGAACCGGAGGAATTCGGAAAGGGGTACCAGGATGAAGCAGCCGATAACAGCGCCCACAAGGGTACCTCCGCCGCCCATGACGACAGCCGCAATGGGAATTATGGAAAAATCGAGAGCAAAGAGCGAAAGACCGGCCCACATATAGAGATGGGCCAGATACGCGCCCCCGAAACATCCCATAAGTGACGCAATGAATACGGCGATCGATTTCATGTGGGTTACGTTGATGCCTGATGCCCGCACGGACTGATCATTATCTTTAACAGCCCGGAGCACAAGTCCCATATCCTGATTGACGAGTCGCCTCATCGCGAAGAGGGCAACGAGCATGACAATGATAATGGTATACTCCTCCACATACTCGCCGGGAAGGCTGTCTACCCCTGATATGCCGTTGGTTCCGCCCAGTATATTGAATGCCTCGATAATCCTTGAGATAAGGATAGGGTACATAAGCGTTACAATGGCGAAGTAGACCCCCCGGAGCGGCAGGCAGGGGAGGATCAAAAGGGTACACAAGAACGCGCCCGATATGGTTGCGAGAGGGATGGAAAGCCAGAACGGCATGGAGAGATAGACATTGAAAATAGCCGCAAGGTAGCCGCCGACGCCGATAAACAATGCGCCTCCGAGGCAGACGAGACCCACATAGTTTGCGAGGAAATCAAAGGCCAGTGCAAGAACCGCATAGACGCACATGATATTGACGACCCTTTTCCAGTAAGGGGCAAGTTCCAGAATGATGGGTAAAAGCAGGACTCCTAAGATCAGGAGCAATCGCGGCCCCACGAGATAGCCGATTTCCTCAAGGGATGATATGGCGTAGTGGCCCTCTGTTCTTACTTTTAATCCCCGGTCGATCCGTTCCTTCCTTTTCATCTCCATGGCTCACACCCGCTCTTCCAGTTCTTTCTGTTTTCCGAATATTCCGGAGGGCTTGATGAGCAGGGTTACGATTATGGCGAGAAGGGCCACGACCATAACGAAATGGGAGGAGATGAAGGTCTCGGTGAGGATCTGGGCAAACCCGATGATAAAGGCTGCAACAATGGTTCCTGTCCAGCTCCCGAGGCCGCCGATAATGCAGACCGCCACGGCGAATATGAGCACGTTGTATCCCTGCTCAACCACGATATTGCCCAGCGGCAGGAGGAGAACCGCTGCCAGGCCGGCGAGCCCTGAACCAATCGCGAGGGAGATGATGGCCGTCATATCCGAGTCGATGCCGAGCATCATGGCTGCCCGTTCATCCTGGGCAATACCCCGCAAGGCAAGGCCGATCCGGTTGTAACGGGTAAAGAGAAAAAGAAGGGCAAAGGTAAGGACCCCTGCCCCTACAATGATAAGCCTATGGTAGTCTACCGTCACACCCCCGATACTCATGGAGCCTTGCACAAAGACGGGAAGGGTATAGGTCATGCCCCGTAATCCCCCCCAGCGGAGCCCCTCTATGATGGCAAGCCCGATGGCGTAGGTCCCGATAATCTCTGAGATCTCCATGCCCCTTATACGGATGATGATGAACCGGTACATCAGGGCGCCTATCAGACCCGTGGCGCCTAAGCCGAGTAGTATGGACGGCAGGTAGGGCAATCCGGCCTTATTGACGAGGAGCCAGACAATATAGCCGGCGGTAATGTAGAGGGCGCCATGGGCAAAGTTCGGCAGACGGCTGATGCTGTAGACCAGCGCAAAGCCTAACGACATGAGTGAGAGTATAATGCTGTTGATGATGCCGTAAATTATGATCTCCACGATTCCCCCTATTCCGTGAGGTTACTTCATCCAGGGAGGCAGCAGGATCTTGCCTTCCGCAACGCTCGCAGGAAAGACCTGAACTCTCTTTCCTTTCTGCCATTGGATGATGCCGGTCACCGCGCCTTCCTTCGGATCCATGGAGGATATGATCTGGTGTGATTTTTTGTCGAACCGCATCCTTCCGTAAACACCCATGATGTCCACATTTTCCAGGGCTGTGATGACTGCATCGGTATCTACGCTCTTCGCTTTTTCAATTGCATCTTTCAATTGATAGACGGCCATGTAGCTCGACGATGTGCCGTATCCCTCAGGCTCAAGCCCCCACTTCTTGTTATAGGCATCAACGAACTTCATGGTCCACGGGGTGATCTTTGCCGGTGCATTCCCACCGTTCACAAGATTGACGATGAGATACTCCCCTTTACCTCCTGTTGCCTTCCAAAAACCGGGTTGCTCAGCAGCATTTACGAATCCGACAGGAAGCGCTTTCGATTTCATGTCGCTCCACTGTTTAAGAAGGATGGCGCTCTCCGGCATATCCATCCAGAGGAAAAGGATCTGAGCCCCCTTTTTACCTGAATCGTGAAGGCCAACAGAGTAATCGGCGGTCCCTGTAGGGTATACCTTCATATCAATGACGGTCCATCCCTTTTCTGTAAGGGCCTTTTTCATGAACTCCCCGCCCTTTCGCGCATGCTCCACGTCCTGGACCATGATATATGCCTTGTCGAACTTATGTGCCTTTCGAAGGTCTTCGAGAAGGGTCATGAATTCGACCATCATGACTCCTGAATGGCTCGAATTTCTGAAGCAATACTTATACTTGTTGTAGTTTCCCTCAACCTTTTTGTGGTAGAGGGGCGTGAGTGCTCCGGTAGTAAGGATGCTCAACTTCTTGTATTTACTCAAAAGATCCATGGCAGCAAGGGCCGCCTCGGATCGGATCGGACCACCGATAATGAAGTCTGCCTTTTTGTCAAGGATCAGTTTCTCCAGGGCGAGGAGCGCGTCGCTCACCGGCACGCCCGGCTCAAGGTCCCGCGTATCGATCACTTCTACCTTGAAAGGTCTCTTTGTATTCCCAACTCTGACCCCGCCGGCTGTGTTGATCTCGTCCACAGCGAGCTTAATACCCCGCTCTGCATCCCATCCATAGAGGAATGCAGTAGATAAAGGCGCCCCGATCACAATTGGTTTTTCGGCAGATATGGATAGAGAAGGAAAAACAACAAAAGCAGAGAAAAGAACAATAAAACAAATAGTTGCTCGCTTCATAAAACCCCCTTTTCACTTTAAGTTGTGTGTGCCTTCCCTCATGCCTGAGTGTAGCCTTATGAAGACTGAGGGTATGGATTATAGAAAAGCAATTATTGTGCCAGCGCCTTGGCATGATTGAAAATGGTGTAATAACAGATAGATAGCTTGATAAAAGGGAATAATTTCCCCCTTTTAATTGATTCGATATTTCACATTTTGAAAAAATCTTTCACCATTGTTCGTCCTCAAGAAAACTTATTACATCAACGGAAAGAATCTCTGAAAAAGAATAGAAATCATCTACCCGGCTCACAGGCTGGTCGGAACACTTGAATCAAAGTTGACTTACGATGCCTGTTTTTCAGGCGGTTTCGCTGAGATCATTCGGTATGCTGTATTCTTTGAGTTTATGGCGGAGCGTGGGACGGGAGATGCCGAGAATCTCGCATGTTTTTCCGAGATGCCAATGGGTGCGGTTGAGCACTCCTATGATGTAACTCTTTTCAATGTCGTCAAGGCTTTGTTCTTTATCAGGTATATGAAGAGGGGCGTGGTGGTTTGGTAGTTTTTTCCCAAGCAATGGAGTAATGAGGTCCTCAAGGATAACCTCCCCGGTGGTGTTAATGGCTGCATGAGTAAGGATGTTTTCAAGCTCCCTTACATTGCCGGGCCAATCGTATTCCGTCAGCCTCTGGAGGGCCTCCCCTTCAATCTTTTTTATGTTCTTGCCGAGTTCACGGTTTATTTTTCTGAGAATATATTCAACAAGAAGGGGGATATCGGATTTGCGCTCCCTCAGGGGAGGGATCTTGATGGCAGCCACGTTGAGCCGGTAATAGAGGTCTTCCCGGAAAGTGCCCTCCTCCGCCATCTTCCACAGGTCTCTGTTTGTTGCTGCAATTACCCGTGCCATCGATTTTATCGTTCTTTCTCCGCCGAGGCGTTCAAACTCCTTTTCCTGTAAAAATCTTAGAAGTTTTGACTGAAGCTCAAAGGGGATTTCACCTATCTCATCAAGGAATATGGTCCCCGCACCGGCAAGCTCAAATTTCCCCTTTTTTGAACTGGAGGCACCGGTAAAAGCACCTTTTTCGTGACCAAAAAGCTCACTCTCCAGGAGTGTACCCACGATGGTTGAACAGCTTATGGCACGAAAAGGGTTGTCTTTGCAGGGGCTGTTATGATGAATCGCCCATGCAATCAGCTCCTTGCCTGTTCCGGTCTCTCCCTCGATGAGGACAGTCACCCTGTTTTCCGATAGGACCCCTATGGTCTTGAATATCTCTTTCATCGGCTTGCTCTTGCCGATGATCTGCCCCTCACTATATCCCGTGGTTTCTATGGAGAGTACAGATCCTGATCGGCCGGGGTCTGTGGACTTCAATGCCTTATTTATGGCCTTTTCAAGCTCATCTACATCGATCGGCTTGGGAATATAGTCGAAGGCGCCTAATTTTACCGTTTTTATGGTGATATCCATGTCGTGAAATGCGGTAATGATAATGATATTCTTTTTACCCTGGTTAGTCAGCTCCCGGAGGACGTCGAGGCCGTTCATATCAGGGAGACGTACATCGAGGATAATCACATGGGGATCAAAGGTGGTATTTTGAAGCAACCCTTCGGCAGCGGTTGTCGCACAGGAGACTTTATAGGCTTTTTCCGTAAGGAACATCTCCAGAGACTCGAGGAGGGAGCGCTCATCATCAATAATAAGGATCCTTTTCGATTTCATGTCATCTCCTTCAGGGGGATTGTGAGGGTGACCCGTGTTCCATGAGGTTTACGGGGGGCAACGTAACCTGTTCCCCCGTGGGCTTCAACTATCTTTTTCACATTGGAAAGGCCGAGACCGGTCCCCCTTTTCTTATTACTGTAAAAGGGGTCAAAAATGTATGGGAGGTCCTCTGTATTGATGCCGGGTCCATCATCGGTGATCGTGATCTGCAAGGCCCTGTTATCCGTCCTCAGTTGTTTTGTCGCCACCTCTATGCGGCCTCTTTCAGGCAGCGCTTCTATGGCATTGAGCAGGATGTTGATGAGTGCCTGCTCAATCTTCTCCTGATCTGCCAGGACTGTGGGCAACCTTTTTGCATATCGCCTGTTAACTGAAAGATCCTTATCCCGGATCCTTGCATCCATTATTTCAAGACAGGTATCCATGATCATGTTGATTGAGACGGGCACAAGATTGAGCCTTACAGGCCGTGCGAAGTCGAGCATCTCATCGAGGATCCTTTCGAGTCGGGATATCTCAAGGACAACGATCTCCATACGTCTTGTATCATTATCGTCAAGGGCCGTATTTTTCAGGATGATCTGACTGTTCATCTTCACCGATGAAAGAGGGTTCCGTATTTCATGAGCAAGAGAGGTGGTCAGCTTTCCTATGTGGGCAAGACGTTCTGACTCGCGAATCCGCCGCTCTGTCTCCATCCGTTCGGTTATATCCCTGCAAATACCGGCCACTGCATATTTGCCCTGGTAGAGTATCCGTTTCACTTTGTTTTCAGTGGGGAGGACATTACCGTTTTTGTGGCGGCGGAGATACACATAAAGATCCTTGGTATCTTCTCCGGACATTCTTTTCTCATAGAGTTTTTGTACAATGGAGAGTGACTTGAAGGCAACGATGTCTGTGTAGGGTTTTCCGATGACCTCCTGAGGGGTGTAGCCGTGGAGATCGCAAAAGGCCTGATTTGCAAAGACGATAACCCCTTTCTGGTTGACAAAATAACCGTCGTTTATCTCTTCAACCAGAACTCGGTATTTGGACTCTGATTCGGCAAGTTCTCTTGTCCGTTTTTCCACTTCACGTTCGAGGTTCTCGGTGTGATCCCTGATCTCCTTATCGTGGAGGGACTGATAATAATTGCTGAATTTCTTTATGGTATAGAGGAGGCATTCGTTTGTCCTCTCCAGGGACCGGAAAAGTTCTGTGCCGTCAAGCTCCTTCACCAGCATTGGCACAAGGGTGGTCCTGTAGATCTCATAGGCATTCTGGATCTCTGAGAGAGAAAAACCTCCCTCAAGTCTGATCTTTGTAATCCATTCAATATGGTCATCAATCCTGGAGTAATCATTATGAACAAGAACAGCGAAATTAGCGTCATTGGCCCTTGAGACAGTGAAAAGGAGTTCATCTAAGGGTCTTTCAGCGTAGCGCTCGCTTACCGCCGAATGGAGAAGGCGGATCCATCCCTCAATGATCTCGTCCCGATAGGTGGTCAGGATATCTTCAAGACCCATATGCATGATTGTATCGTGCAAAAAGGGGTTGGTCAAGCCATAAACTTACTATCTATATCTTATGGCGCTGGAAGCTTTCCTCATTCACCAGCAAGCTTTTTCCTGATATTGTTCCAGAAAAGCACAGCTTCCCGCGTAGAAGGACTTTTCTTCAAATCTACTCCTTTTTCAACAAGATAGACTTCAAAGTGTTTTACAATGAATGGGTCGGGAATGCTGTCAATGACTGCATAGAGATCCTTTTTGCTCGCTGACTGAATCTTTTTTATTGCCAGGTACCTGTCCATTTTCTCATCGATTCCGTAGGTATCTTTCACATCCTGCGGCAGACCCTTCATGTCCCCATAAATAGCGGTATATTTTTGCCTGAATTCCTGATCATCCATCTTTTCGAGCTTGGCGATATTGTTTTTTTTTGCTTTGTCAATATCAGTTACCGCAATATAACCCTTTGCAAAGAGCTTGACCACTGTACTGACAACAAGCTCTTTTGATGCCTGCCCGTCAGAAACATTATTGCCTTTTCCTTCCCCGGCGCAAGGGGCCTCCTGCCCAAGGAAAAGACTGAAGACAATTACTGCGAGAGCAATAAAATATAACCTTATTCTGTCCATGCCCGATGAGTTTATGCCGACACCGCATTACTGTCAATACCCTGCCTGATTCCTCCAGTCTGAAAACGTCCGCAAAACGTGTTTTCTGGCCCTGTTTTTTCACGGACTACCCTGTTCAATACAAGGGTTTATTCCCTCATAAAATAACGTAAAAAACCCTTGACAAAAGACAATGGTACAAGTATATATGTCTAAAGTGGTAAACTGTGTTATAAGGTGGGATAAGAATGTTTGCTGGACGGTATGAATACGGATTAGATGACAAGAGCAGGGTAAGCATACCTTCCAAGTTCAGAGAGGTTCTGTCCACCAATTATGACATGAGGCTCATTCTCACAAACCTTGACGGATGCATCGTGGCGTACCCTTACCAGGAGTGGCTGGAAATACAGGAGCGGATATCAAAACGGGAGTCCCTGAAGAAAGAGGCGCGGACGTTTTTGAGATTCTACTATTCCGGGGTTTCAGAGTGTCCTATAGACAGACTCGGGAGGATCCTGATACCACAAACACTCAGGGCCTATGCGAATATCCAAAAAAACGCGGTAATCATAGGGATGAACCGCAAAATTGAGATATGGGCACAGGAAACATGGGAAGAATTGGTACGAAAAGCCACTGCTGACCGTGAACAGATGGAAGATGTCCTGTCGGATCTCGGTCTTTGATGGGTGTTACTCATATACCTGTTCTTCTTGAGGATGTAATAGACAAGCTGGTCAACGATGAGACGGTTCTCTTTGTTGACGCAACAATTGGCGGGGCAGGCCATGCATATGCCATATTGGAGAGGTACCGGAATCTCAGGTTAATAGGCATTGACGCCGACGAAGATGACCTGAGCATTGCGGAAGAGAGGCTCCACACATTTATTGACAGGGTGCAGCTGATTAGGGGGAATTTCAGGGATTTACGACAGATATTGGGCGACCTTGGGATAGTCGCTATAGACAGCATCCTCTTCGACCTGGGTCTGTCTACATATCAGTTTATGGGGAACCGGGGGTTTAGTTTTAATGATGATGCCTTTCTTGACATGAGGATGGATAACAGAGAGCCGGTCACGGCCTATGATGTTGTCAACAGTTATAGTTACGAAGGGCTAAGAGGCATTCTTGAAGAATACGGAGAGGAATACAGGGCGCCAAGGATAGCAAGGATGATCGTGGAAGAGAGAAAAAAAAGGCCTATATCCACCGCACGGGAGCTTGCCCATGTGGTGTCAAAAGCAAAGAGAAGAGAAGGAAGAATCCATCCTGCCACAAAAACCTTCCAGGCCCTGAGAATCGAGGTAAATCAGGAACTGGAGAATATCAAGACAGGAGTTAAGGATGCCATTACCCTTCTTGCCCCGAAAGGAAGAATCGGCGTTATATCCTTCCATTCCCTGGAAGACAGGATTATCAAGGAAACGTTTAAGGGTTCAGATTCATTGGCACTCGTTACAAAGAAACCCATACGGCCCGAGAGACCGGAGATACTCGAAAACCCGAGCGCACGGAGCGCCAAATTCAGGGTAGCAGAGAAACTGTAGTCAGGTGAGATTATGCAGAGGGTATATGTTTCACTGAAAAAGGAGACCGGGCATCATGGGGGGTTCCATTCCACATTAATAGTGATTCTCAGTTTCCTGATCTTTATCCTTATCACCTTTTTTACGAGGGGCGCTTTCAATCAAGAACGCGAGGCGCTCCTTGAAATATTAGGGAAAGGGAGGGAGGTAACTGCGCTGAATGAGAAATTGAAGATTGATCTCGCGAGTATCACCCGGGGAAGATACATTGAATTGAAGGCAAAAGAACGACTCGGTCTTAAAAGACCGAAAGACGGAGAGGTTATCATACTGAGATGAACAAAAAGGCGAAAAGAAGAGCCTTTTTCATCTGTGCAGCCATTTTTGTCATGTATGTAATGGTAGGTTCGGGACTTCAGGAAAAATTGAGTATGAAAAGGATTGCGCACATTGACCAGGAAAAACCCGTGAATATGGGCATATATACGCAGAAACCGGCTGCCCGGACTGCATCTTTCACCACCCCTGCCGCAGCGCCTGCGCCTGTTTCCGTGGCCAAACCCGTTGAGGTTGCTACACCCAAGGCCCCGGCTGCAATAATACTACCCCCTCCTCCTGTCCCTGCTTCTATCCCGGGGGTTGTAAATGCCCATACCGCAACGCCCCTGACAGCCCCTAAAGCTGTGGCCCCTCCCAGGGAGGCTGTCTATGCCGCCACATCGGCCTTTATGCGGCCTGAAGCCTTTGCGGAGCCATCCCTTTTCATTTCAGTTCCCATTATCTGCCATGCAATCAGGGAAGGTTTCATAGAAAAAGAGGGTTTGATTTTCATCAAAAAAGATGGCTATAATAATCCCAAATGGAAGAAAACCCTCGATATACTGAAGGATAAGGACGAAGAAGGCCTAAGAAGCATCTCAAAAGCTATCGGCAAAAAACAGATTCTCGATTTTCTGAAAAAAGAGGGCATCACACAAAAACAGGGGATTCCAATGGAAGATATCATATTGGGGAAAGGCTATGGAGTGGAAAAGAAGAAGCTCCTCTCCCTATATGACAAGTATGTGCGTGCTGACTACCCGGGACTTTTCCCTTTTTCCCTCGAAGGACTAAGCATTGCACAAAACAGGAACGGATTTGAATTCCAGGGCCAGAGGGATGTTGCGAAGGAGCGCCGGGGAAAAGAGGATCCTGAATGGATGGTGCCCAACCTCACCAATCTTACTATGAAGGATGCCTTTGAAAAGCTTTCAGCCCATACCGCAAAGATCAAAATATACGGGAGCGGGAACGTAGTTGACCAGAATCCCAAACCTTTCCAGAGGACCCGCGGTGAAGCGGAATGTATTATTTACGGGAGAACATACCGGTAATGAAGCTCGCTGAACTTATTGATCATATGGATATTGCCCGTATAAAGGGTGATCCTGACCAGGATATTACGAATATAACAAAGGATTCAAGGTCAGTAAAGGACGGCGCCCTGTTCTTTGCCACAAAGAAAAGCGCACCCTATATCCCCGAAGCAATCAAAAGGGGCGCAAAGGTTGTTGTGTCTGAGGGGGAATGGGAGGCATCGGCCCCCTGCTCAATTCTCACGGACGACGTAGACCGGCTTCTGGGGAGTATGGCATCAAAATTCTACGGCTTTCCCTCAAGGCATCTATTTGTTGCTGGTATTACCGGTACGAATGGCAAGACAACCACGACTTACCTCATTGAATCCATACTACGGGAGGCAGGAAAAAAGGCAGGGGTAATCGGCACCATCTCTTACAGATATGAAGGCCTAACCCTTAAGGCGGAGAATACTACCCCCGGCGCAGCAGAGATACACGGCCTGCTCAGGGATATGTATGATGTCCATACTGAATATGTGGCTATGGAGGTCTCATCCCATGCCCTGGACCAGAAGCGGGTGGAAGGTGTTGATTTTGACATGGCTATTTTTACAAACTTGACCCACGACCACCTCGACTACCATGGCGATTTTGAGACCTACAAGGCAGCAAAAAGACTCCTTTTTACTTACTTTCTCCAGAAAAGCAAGAAGGAGCAGAAATTTGCCGTCCTGAACATGGATGATCCGAACGTAAAGACCTTTGTGCCCGACCCCCCGGTGAAGACCTTCTTTTACAGTGCGACTGGTATCGCAGATGCCTGCCTCTTGAAAGGACAGGAAGATATTAATGGTCTCGAGCTTGAAATCTCCCTTATGGGCAGGAACATCTCACTCAGGTCACCCCTTGTGGGCATATTCAATGCCTCGAATATACTTGCCGCCTCTCTTTTTGGTTATGGGGCAGGCATACCCCTTGAAACAATCAAAAAGGGTATTGAGTCATTAAAGGGGGTACCTGGACGGGTTGAGAGGATTGTCAATAACAGGGGGATTTCGGTTTTTGTCGACTATGCCCATACCCCTGATGCCCTGAAAAAGGTATGCGAACTTCTTAATCGCCTCAAAAAAGGGCGCTTGATCGTTATATTCGGGTGTGGTGGTGACAGGGATCGGACAAAAAGACCGGTCATGGGCGATATCGCATCACGCCGCGCCGATTTTGCCATTGTCACCTCCGACAATCCGAGGAAAGAAGAACCGGGCAGAATTATTGAAGAGATTACCCAGGGTATGAACAACAGAAAAGGACTCTTTACTGTTATCGAGAGCAGAAGGGAGGCTATTGCCGAGGGGATCAGGATGGCTCGGGAGAACGATGTAGTATTGATCGCTGGAAAAGGTCATGAGGATTACCAGATTATCGGGAACCAGACCTTTCCGTTCAGTGATCAGGAAACGGCAGAGGAGTTTCTGAATGTGGCATGTTGACGAGTTGATAAAGGCAGTCAACGGGACACCTTTCAGAATCGAAAGGGATACCTTTGCCTCCATTTCAACGGATTCACGAACTATAGGCGCAGAGGAGCTCTTTATACCCCTTACAGGCAATAACTTCGACGGCCATCTCTATATTGAAAAGGCCTACATGCAATCCCATGGAGGCACGATCTGCGAGAAAAAACGGGCAGATATGTGTGCAAACACAGGAGGAACTACGATCCTTGTGGATGACACCACCCGTGCCCTTCTGGACCTTGCCCGATGGAAAAGGGCGCAGATGAGCGGGACGTGCATTGCCCTTACAGGGAGCAATGGAAAGACGACCACCAAAGAGATCCTGGTCAGCATGATACAGCGGGTCTCTTCTGTAGCGTACAATGAAAAAAACTATAACAACCTGATCGGTGTTTCAAAGAGTATCCTTTCTATTAGCGGAAAACCGGCATTCTTCGTCTTTGAACTGGGCACAAACAGCCCCGGAGAGATTAAGGCCCTGTCCCGGACAGCACAACCTGACATCTCCCTTATCACCAATATCAATCCCTCCCACCTTGAAGGGCTTTTTGATCTCGAAGGGATCCTTCAGGAAAAGCTTGACCTCTTTTATCACACAAAAGAAGGGGGAAAGGTATTCATAAATGCCGATGACCCATGTATTGCCCCTGCCTACAAGGACCTGACCCATAGCGTATGTCTCTATGCGTTGACCAGTGAGGCGCCCTTCAGTCTCTCTATCATCAGAGACCTCGGCTGGCAGGGCTTTGAAATAGCGCTTACCTTTCAAAGGGACAGGTTTCAGGCACGGACGCACCTCCTCGGAATTCATAATCTCTATAACATCCTTGCGGCATCTGCCCTTGCATGGACCATAGGGATTGACAAGAAAGAGATCGCAGAGGGGATAGCAGCCTTCCGCCCTTTTGACATGCGCTTTACGCCCATAGAATCGAGAAAGGGTTACATGGTAATAGACGATGCATATAATGCAAACCCCGCGTCAATGGAATGGGCCTTGAGGACCCTTGAAGTCCTTCCCTGTCAGGGGAAACGAATCGCCATTATCGGGGACATGAAGGAGCTGGGAGACAAAACAGCCCATTACCACAGGGAGTTAGGACGGTTTTTAAAGAAAGGTACGATTTCCATGATCCTTTTAATCGGCGACTCCGTGAAGGAGACCTTCAAAGAGCTGGGTGCAGAAAGGTCATTGTTCTTTGAAGACAAGGGACGCCTTATCGATTATGTAGCCTCCAGGGCTGATAAGGGGGATGTCATTCTCGTAAAGGGATCCAGGGCTTCAAAGATGGAAGAAATAGTGGAGGCCCTGATCTGATGCTCTATCATCTGCTCTACCCCCTCCACACCGTATTTTCGGTCTTCAATGTCTTCAGGTATATTACCTTCAGGACCGTTCTTGCAATCCTCTCCGCCCTTCTCATAAGTTTTTTTCTCACCCCTTATGTAATAAGGAAATTCCATGAGTGGAAGATCAGGAGCGACAAAAGGGAAGATGTACCAGAGAGGCATTCGGAAAAAAGCGGGACACCCACCATGGGCGGGTTTGTGATTCTTGTCTCCACCATCATTCCCACTCTCTGTTGGGCAGATCTGAAAAACCAGTATATCTGGCTCGTTGCCCTGACCATGGTCGCCTTCGGCGCCATAGGTTTCGCAGATGACATCAGAAAGCTGAGGAGCCAGAGTGGTAAAGGCATTTCAGGAAGAACCAAGCTCCTTTTTCAGGTCTTCTTTGCCCTTCTCATCGGTGTATTCCTCATCAGCCGTCCGGACTTCATCACAGAACTGACCATACCTTTTTTCAAAAACGCCACCCCTGATCTCGGCATCTACTATATATTTCTCTGCGTTTTTATCATCGTAGGCACGTCGAACGGCGTCAATCTTACAGACGGCCTTGACGGGCTTGCCATAGGGCCGGTTCTTACGGTCTGCTCCACCTTCCTCCTCTTTGCATACCTTGCGGGAAACGTAAAGTTTGCCCAGTATCTCCAGGTATTTTATGTGAGGGGCGCAGGAGAGCTGTCAATCCTCTGCGGCGCCATGTTAGGGGCAGGCATAGGGTTCCTGTGGTATAATACGTACCCTGCTGAGCTCTTTATGGGGGACACAGGCTCCCTCTCTCTTGGGGCCTGTCTTGCGACCATTGCGGTTATCATTAAACAGGAGACCCTTCTCGTCATCGCAGGGGGCATCTTTGTTATGGAAACCTTTTCTGTTATTATCCAGGTCCTTTCCTTTAAATGGCGGGGTAAAAGGGTGTTCAGAATGGCGCCCATACACCACCATTTTGAATTAAAGGGGTGGAACGAGGGAAAAATTGTGGTCCGGTTCTGGATTATATCAATAATCCTGGGCCTGATTGCCTTGAGCACATTGAAGTTGAGGTGATTAAACCTGTCACGCGTTACGGGTTACGGGTTTTAAGAGGGGAAATGGAATTACCGGATAACATATTGATCGTTGGTCTTGGCAAAACAGGGGTTGCCCTTGCGCGGTTTCTGAGCGGAATGGGCAGAAAGATCGCCATCACAGACGCCAAGAACCCCGAGGCATTGGCGCTGCCCCTGAAAGAACTTGAGGGCATCAGCTATGCAGGATTTTTCGGAGGCCACGACAGGGATGTTTTTCTCTCTGCACCCATGATTATTGTAAGTCCGGGGGTTGACACCCAGATGCCCCTCCTCGGGGAGGCCCGGGAGAAGGGCATAAAGGTAATCGGAGAGATGGAGCTTGCTGCCCGTTTCTGCGAGAAACCGATCATTGCCATAACAGGGACAAACGGGAAGACTACCACCACGACCCTCCTGGGGGACATATTCGGGCGGGCCTTTCCTCATGTTTTTGTAGGGGGTAATATTGGAAATCCCTTTATCAACTATGGGTTGGAAAAGAACGATGCGGTTTACTGTATTCTTGAGGTAAGCAGTTTTCAACTGGAGACTATTGAAACCTTCCACCCGAATACCGCCGTCCTTCTTAATATCACGGAAGACCACCTCGACAGATACAGAAGTTACGGGGAATATATAGAGGCAAAACAGAGGATCTTCGAAAACCAGACTCCGGAGGATTACGCAATCATACGAAAAGGTCAGTCTGTGCCCGAAGGAATGAAGGCACAGAAGCTCTATTTTGATCCCTACGACGAAGTAAAGGAAGGGGCCTTCTTCAGGGACGGCATTATGCACGTGAGATTACGGGGAGAGGAATTCCTCTACAAAAGGGCTCTATCCTCCCTTGCAGGGATTCACAACACAGAGAACCTCCTTGCAGCGCTCCTTACAGCCCATATCTACAATATTGCCCCGGACAAGATTGAAGAGGCATTAAAGGTTTTCAAGGGCCTGCCCCACAGGGTCGAACCTGTTCGTGAACTTGGGGGCATTGCCTTTTACAACGACTCAAAGGCAACAAACGTGGATGCCGCAAAAAGGGCGCTGGAGGGCATGGATTCTCCGGTGATCCTCATCGCAGGGGGCAAAGACAAAGGGGGCAGTTATCAGGCAATCGCAGGGCTCATGAAAAATGTCAAGGCCATGATCCTTATCGGCGAGGCCAAAGAGCGGATCGCCTCGGAGCTTTGCGGGTACAGCACGATATACATGGAAACGGATCTTGAGGGGGCAGTAGAAAGGGCGCTCGCAATCGCAGAAAAAGGAGATGCCGTGCTCTTTTCCCCCATGTGCAGCAGTTTCGATATGTTCCATGATTATAAGGAACGGGGCAATACCTTTAAGAGGATCGTGGACTCCCTATGAAAAAATGCAGCCTCTACATACTTGCCACCATACTTCTCTACGGTCTCTTCAGGGAATTTACCCTTGCAAAGGCCCTCCTTGTTCTTGCAGGGCTTGTATCCGTATACCTGATCTACCGAATCCCCGGCCGTTATATCCTGGCCATGAAGTATCCTTTTATATTCCTCTCTCTTTGCGCAACCGCAGGGTTTTTCCTCTATCCCCAGATTCATGCAAAGTTTCCCGTGGAGCCTGTCATCATATTCCTATCCTTTTACGGCATCGCCTTTTACCTGATCAGTCTCGGGGAGAAGGACAAGGGCATCTATAAAGAGGCAATAGCCCTTTCCATACTCTATCTCTCCGTCTCTTTCAACCTTTTCCTCATGGGGAAGCCCCTCTTTATCCTGGCTATTGCCCTTGCCATAATGCTCTTTCTTTATATTATCGGGAGAAACAAGCTTATGGCTATTATTGGGGGATATACCCTCTGTATTATCGTCTATCTCATGATAAAAAAGACTGCAATTGCCAGCCTGGAACTCAAGGTGGGAGACATAGACAGATACCTCCTCCTCGCCGTAACCTTTATCCTTCTTATATTCAGTTTTATCGGTTTTCTGAAAAAACCGAATATGATGAAGATCATGGTCTTTTTCGGGTTCCTCTATATTGCCATCGACATCCTCCTTGTCCTCGGATTCAGGCTTTCCGCAGGGCTTCTCTACCAGCCGATAATTGCCCTTATTATCGTTGCCCCACTCGTGGGGATCATGCTCAAGGCAGAAGGGGAACGGCTATGAAGCTCATCATTTGTGCAGGAGGGACAGGGGGCCACATATTCCCCGGTATCGCGGTGGCTGAGACCTTTGCCGGAGAGGAGAGCGGCAACGATATCCTCTTTGTCGGCACCCGTAAGGGCCTCGAAAGCAGGATCATCCCCCAGTACGGATACAGGCTGCTCCCCATAGAGGCGCGCCAGTTCCTTGGAAAATCAGTACTCCATAAAATATCAACCCTCTTTAATCTCCTCTGGGGCATTTACCTTGCCATGGCAATGATTAGAGGGGAAAAACCTGATGCAATCCTCGGTATGGGCGGTTTTACCTCCATGCCCATTGTCCTCGCAGGGGTTCTTCTGCGGATACCGACTTTTATTCATGAACAGAATGTTCAGCCTGGACTTGCGAACAAGGTTCTCTCAAGATTTGTGAAGGCGACATTTATAAGCTTTGACGAGACAAAGACCTATCTGAAGGCAAAAAAGGTTGTTCTCACAGGCAATCCCTTAAGAAAGAGGCTGATGAGGCCCCTGACAACAAAGGAAGAAGGCCGTTTCGGCATCTTCATCTTCGGGGGAAGCAGGGGCGCCCGGAGCATCAATGAATCGGTTCTTGCCCTCCTTCCCTATATGAAGCCATACACAAATGCGGTTATCTATCATCAGACAGGACCGGACGATTTTGAGCGGATAAAAGAGGCCTACGGGAAAAGCGGCATTGTTCATGAGGTATTTCCTTTTACGGACAACATGGAACGATACTATCACCTGTCAGATGTGGTAATCTCAAGGGCCGGGGCAAGCACGATCTTTGAGCTCGCATATTTTAAAAAGGCCGCTATTCTCATACCCTATCCCTTTTCAGCAGGGGGTCACCAGTGGAAGAATGCAACCTATGTGGAGAACATAGGGGGCGGATATGTGATCGGCGATGACGAGGCGAGCGGAGAGAGGCTCCATGATGCCTTGAGGCACCTCATGCGGGAACCGGTGCTTATCAGGGAAATGGGCGAGAATATCGGGCGCATCTATAAAGACGATGCTTCAGAGCAGATTATCAGGGGGATCATTCATGGTATTTCATAAAATAGATACAATACACTTCGTGGGTATCGGCGGGATAGGGATGAGCGGCATTGCGGAGGTGCTCCTTAATCTCGGGTTCAAGGTAACCGGCTCAGATTTGAAAAAAACCGATACAACGGAAAGGCTTGAGCAGATAGGGGCGCAGATATTTTACGGTCACAAGGCGGAGAATGTCCAGGCCGTTGATGTAGTGGTTGTCTCTTCAGCGGTCAAGGCGGATAATCCTGAAGTACAAAAGGCAAAAGAGCTTTTTATCCCTGTCATCCAGAGGGCGGAGATGCTCGCAGAGCTGATGAGGATGAAATACAGCGTCGCAGTAGCAGGCGCCCACGGAAAGACCACGACCACCTCCCTTGTCTCCTCCATTCTGGGTCATGCGGGGCTTGACCCCACATGCGTCATAGGGGGGAAACTTAAGAGCCTCGGAAGCAACGCAAAGCTGGGAGGCAGCAAATTCCTTGTGGCTGAGGCAGATGAGAGCGATGGAACCTTCCTGCTCCTCTTCCCCACTATTGCGGTGACCACCAATATTGACCTTGAACACCTCGACTTTTATAAGGATATCCATGAGATCAAGGCAGCCTTCCTCACCTTTCTCAACAAGGTGCCCTTTTATGGGCTCAATATTATCTGCATAGACAACGCCAACCTCCAGAGCCTTATCCCTTCCCTGAAAAGAAGGTATATGACCTATGGTCTTTCAAAACAGGCGGACCTCAGGGCGGAAAATATCACCTATAACGGCTTTGAGACGACCTTTAAGGTAATCTACAGGGAGTATGGTCTCGGAGATATCAGCCTTTCCCTCCCCGGCATCCATAATGTGAGAAATGCCCTCGCTGCGTGTGCAGTTGCCATAGAACTCGATGTGCCTTTTGCCTCGATTCAGGAGGCCCTCAAGGGCTTTTCCGGCATCCAGAGGAGACTTGAAATAAAGTGGGACGGCGACATCAAGCTTTTTGACGATTACGGCCATCACCCTACAGAGATAAAGGCAACCCTCTCTGCTATCCGGAGCATGTGGAAGGGGAGGGTAGTGGTAGTCTTCCAGCCCCACCGGTATACACGGACAAAGGCATTGCTCGATGAATTCATCACCTCTTTCAATGAGGCGGACCTTCTCATCGTGACAGAGATCTATGCTGCCTCGGAAGAACGGATAGAGGGGGTTTCAGGCCAGGTCCTTGCAGAGAGACTTAAGGCAACGGGGCATAAGCATGTGATCTTTGCCCCCACAAAAGAGGATGCCGCTGACCTTGTGCTGGAGCATGCCAAGGCAGGAGATCTGGTAATAACCCTGGGCGCAGGAGACATATATAAGATTGATGAAAGGCTTAAGGCAGTATGGACTGGTCAGGCATAAGAGGGGTCATAATGAAGGATGTCTCAATGAAAAGGTATACCTCCATGAAAGTGGGGGGACCTGCGAGATTTCTCATATACCCCCTTGATGAACAGGACCTGGTCATTCTCCTTGAGAGGCTCCGGGATGAGGGCATTACAGCCCGGTTCCTGGGTAATGGAACGAACATCATTGTGAGCGACCGGGGTCTTAATGAAGCCCTTATACGGATCACGCGAATGAGGCATACACGATACAGAAAGGCTGACAAGGGGATATATGCAGAGGTTTCAGGAGGGGCTTCCCTTACAGGTTTTATTCGGGAGAATGGAAGACGGGGGTTCTCAGGCCTTGAAAAGCTCTTCTGGATACCGGGTACCATTGGGGGCGCAGTGAAGATGAATGCAGGGAGCTTCGGGGCTGCCATCTCTGACCCCCTGGAAGAGGTACGGATTATCGACAATAAGGGGCATGTGGCATCCATTACAAAAAAGAACGGTGGGTTTAGTTACAGACGGTCTTCCATAAAAGCAACCGAGTGCGTCCTCAGTACCGCATTCCTTTTAAAGGAAAAGGAGAAAAAGGAGGTCCTCGGGGACATGGAGTATGTCTACAGCGAGAGAAAACGGAGACACCCCATGGAATACCCTTCATCCGGCTCCATATTCAAGGCTGTAGGGGGCGAACCTGCATGGCGGTTTATTGAAAAGGCGGGCCTCAAGGGCATCAGGGTGGGCAACGCGGCAATATCGGAAAAACATGCAAATTTTATCATTAATCTCGGATCAGCATCTGCTGCGGATATAAAGATGCTCATAGAGAAGATCAAAAAAGAGGTCTACGAAACATGCGGTGTTTCCCTTGAAGAAGAGGTTGAATTCTGGGGGTTTGATGCATAGAGACGAAATGAAACATAAAAAAATCGGGGTACTTTTCGGCGGCAGGTCCTCTGAAAGAGAGATATCCCTGAAGAGCGGCAACGCGGTTTTTCAGGCCCTCATAAGGAAAGGATATCATGCCCTTGCCATAGACCCTGTTGACCGCCTGACAGAGAAGCTGAAAGAGGAACGGATAGATGCAGCATTTATCGTGCTCCACGGGAAATGGGGTGAAGACGGCACCGTACAGGGACTTCTTGAAATCATGGGTATACCCTACACAGGCTCGGGGGTCCTCGGGTCATCGAGCGCTATGGATAAGGTGACCATGAAGATGATCCTCACAGGTATGAAAGTCCCTACCCCGGATTACGCGCTCGCTGTCCAGGGTGAACCTGCGCTGTTCCCCCTCCCTTTTGTAGTAAAACCGGCAAATGAGGGCTCAACTATCGGCATCTCTATTGTCAAAGAAGAAAAAGAAAAGAAGGCTGCCATAGAAAAGGCATTTCAGTATGATAGAAGAGTGCTCCTTGAGAAATATATTGAGGGCAGAGAAATCACCGTTGCTGTAGTAAACGGCCGTGCCCTCCCCATAGTGGAAGTAAGGCCGATGAAGGGCTTCTACGATTTTGAGGCAAAATATACGAAGGGTATGACAGAGTATATCGTGCCTGCCCCCCTTGCACAAGAGGTTGAACGCAGGGCTCTGGCGACGGCATTGGAGGTACATGAAATCTTTGACCTCAGGGGCTGTGTCCGCATCGATATGCTCATTGATAAAGAAGAGATACCTTCGGTCATTGATATCAATACATCGCCTGGCATGACGGAGACCTCCCTTGTGCCAAAGGCATGGGCCTGTCTTGGCAGCACCTTTGATGATCTGATTGAGGAAATATTGTGGGGGGCTGCGCTAAAAATATGAAGAAGACCCTTTATATGCTCTTTCTCATACCGGTCTGCATCTTGTCCATGCTCACCGTGGTCTACCTCTTTTCAAATGATGAACCCCTCTTTTTTCTCAAGAACATCAAAATCAGCGGGGCCTCTCAATTGAGAGATGCGGATATCATGAGCAAGGTCACCCCTTTCCTAAGGGAGAACCTCCTTAAGATCGATGCAGCAAAGATGAAGGAAGCCGTTATATCCCACCCTTTTGTAAGGGAAGTGAACATCAAAAGGGTATTCCCTTTTTCCATTGTGATAGATGTGAAGGAGAAGAAGCCCTCAGCCCTGTGGGTAAACGGCCAGGGAGATATCCTTGTCCTTGATGAAGGAGGCGAACCCTACCGGGGATTTATAAAGGGCGACGGAAAGGGCATGTTTATTATTAATGCCCGGGACAAGGGTGATGCAAAGAGTGTGTACCGCGAAATTAACGGCTGGCTTATTGAGGGGATAATAAAGAGGGATAATCTCTCTGAAGTAGCGTACAATGAAGGGAACATTACCCTCTTCGGTCTTGATGACGGGGTGGAGATTGTCCTCGGAAAGGAAGACCTGAAGAAGCGGCTGAAAAGGGCTGTCGCAGTATTTGATGACGCAAAAAAAAGAGGACTTCTCATAAAATGTATCGATGCGCGGTTTGAGAAGGGCGCCATAATTTCGGAAAGGAAGGGTTAATATGCTTAGAGAGGACGGGCTCCTTGTCGGTCTTGATGTGGGAACTACCAAGATCTGTGTTGTCGTGGCAAAGGTTGCAGACAACACCATCAATATCATCGGGATTGGATCTTACCCTTCTACCGGCCTTAGAAAAGGGGTGGTGGTCAATATGGACTCTACCGTAAACTCGATCAAAAAGGCCGTTGAAGAGGCGGAGCTTATGGCAGGGGTCCGGATCGATTCCTGTCTTGCCGGGATTGCGGGGCCCCACATAAAAAGTTTCAACAGTAACGGCGTGGTGGCCATCAAAGACAAGGAAGTAAGGGCAGATGACGTATCGAGGGCTATAGATGCGGCAAAGGCAGTGGCCATACCAGCAGACCGGGAGCTTATCCATGTGATCCCCCAGGAGTTCATTGTTGATGATCAGGACGGGATAAGGGAACCCATCGGCATATCCGGGGTAAGACTTGAGGTAAAAGTCCATATTGTTACAGGAAATGTCTCCTCCACCCAGAATATCAAGAAATGCTGCAAGCTTGCAGGGCTTACCGTTGATGATATTGTCCTCGCCCAACTCGCATCGTCAGAGGCAACCCTCACGCCGGAAGAGAAAGAGATCGGCGTCGCCCTTGTGGATATAGGAGGGGGCACAAGCGACATTGCCGTTTTTTCAAACGGGAGCATAAAATATACGTCCGTTCTTCCTTTTGGTGGCAACAACATTACAAACGACATTGCCATAGGACTTCGAACCCCCCTTGAAGAAGCGGAAAAGATCAAGAAAAAGTTCGGGTGCGCCTATTCGGACATGATCGGCGCAAATGAGACCATTGATGTGCCGAGCGTTGGGGGCAGGAAACCAAGAACCCTTATGCGCAAGACCCTCGCAGATATTATTGAGCCCAGGGTGGAAGAGATTACATCCCTGATCTATGAGGAGATTAAAAAATCAGGCTCAGAGAAACTCCTCGCATCAGGCGTGGTCCTGACAGGAGGATGCGCAAACTTGGAGGGAATGGCGGAGTTTGTGGAAAATATCTTCAATCTTCCGGCGCGGAAGGGTAGTCCCATCGGCGTAAGCGGTCTTGTTGATGTGGTAAATAACCCCATATATGCAACAGGGGTAGGCCTTCTCATTCACGGTTTCAAGAGCGGGAAGGTAAAGAAGCGCGGGTTTGATCAGGCCCGGGGAATCACAAAGATGTTTTCAGGCAATATATTACTCAATCGGATGAGAGACTGGTTTAAAGAAATCTTTTAGGAGGTGCACGGTGAACAAAGTGTTTTACATGGATGAGACGAATGGTTTTACAGCAAAACTGAAGGTGGTTGGTGTCGGCGGCGGCGGGTGCAATGCCCTCAATAATATGGTGGACGCCAACGTGCAAGGTGTTGAGTTTATTGCAGTCAATACAGATGTAAAATCTCTGAGTACATGCAGGGCGCCCGTAAAGATCCAGATCGGGCAGCAGCTTACCCGGGGCCTTGGCGCAGGGGCAAATCCGGAAATCGGACGTCAGGCTGCCATGGAAGATGTAGACAAGATCAGAGACCATTTGCAGGGGGCAGACATGGTCTTCATCACCTGTGGCCTCGGGGGCGGCACCGGGACCGGCGCATCTGCTGTTATTGCTGAGATTTCCAAGGAATTAGGGGCACTCACCGTGGCCATCGCAACAAAACCCTTTGCCTTTGAGGCAAGAGACCGAATGAAACAGGCAGAGCTTGGGGTAGGGCAGCTTAAAACCAGGGTCGATTCTCTCATTACCATCCCGAACCAGAGGCTCCTCTCCATAGGGGGCAAACATATGACCATTATCGAGGCCTTCCTTAAAGCAGATGAGGTGCTCCTCAATGCGGTCCGAAGCATATCCGATCTGATCATTGGTTCAGGTCACGTGGTCGTCGATTTCGCAGACGTTAAGACAATTATGAGCGAACGGGGAATGGCGATTATGGGCGTAGGCACAGCATCAGGGGAAAACAGGGCCAAAGAAGCAGCCCAGAAGGCCATCTCAAGCCCTCTCCTCGAAGATATATCGATCCACGGCGCACGGGGGGTCCTGATCAACGTAACGGGCAGCTCAGATATAAAACTCCATGAAGTCCATGAAGCCTCAACCCTTATCCAGGAGCAGGCCCATGAAGACGCAAAGGTAATCTGGGGGCTCGTGTTCGACGATACCATGAATGACAATATCCGGATCACGGTTATTGCCACGGGTTTTGAAGAGCAGATACAGATGGAGGATCCGAAGGTTGAACCCCTTAAAAGGAGGAACAGCGGGCTCTTCAATGAAGAAACAGAAGTGCCGCCTTTTATGAAGAAGAAGGTTGCCGTGGATTATAAAGAGATAAAGGCAAAGAGCGACAACCTTGATATTGACGACGACAGATATGATGTCCCTACTTTTCTGAGGAAGCAGGCAGATTAATACCAATTTGGATTTAAGGATAGAACGAGGCGACAAGGAAGAGGCGACGGAGGCGTACATTTTGTTACGTCGAGGAGCTGACAACGAAGGCAACAAAGTTATATGAATGAAGGCGAATTGGTATAGGCATGTGAGGTTCGTAAGGAGGACCTGCGGAAGGGCGCGCTCATGCGGGGTCCGTTAAAGCCGTTACCCCGGGAGCGGGGTGCTATAGTAAAGAAATGGCGCGACAAGATTCCCGTATGCATTGTCTATCCCAATGCATACTATATCGGGATGTCAAACCTCGCCGTTCATATCCTCTACAGGATGCTGAACGCCATACCCGATGTAGTGTGTGAGAGGTGTTTTTTCGGAGAGGACGGTAAGGTTCTCTCCATGGAAAGCGGGAGACCCCTTTCCGCTTTTGAGGTCGTTTTCATCACCGTTTCTTTTGAACTTGACTACATCAACATACCCCGTATCCTGAATCGTGCTTCAATACCCCTTTTTGCCCAGGAAAGAGGCGAGGGGGTGCCGGTCATCGCAGCAGGGGGTATCTGCCTCATGGCAAACCCCGAACCCCTGCACCTTTTCATCGATCTCTTTCTCCTCGGTGATATTGAGGCCATTATTACGGATTTTATGGATACCTACAGAAGGCTTCGGGGCTGCCCGAGGGATGAGGTCATTAATGGACTGAGCACCTTCGATTTTGCCTATAACCCTGAGAAGCTCTCGGTCTCCTACAGGGAAGACGGGGTTATTGATTCCTTTACCCCCCCTCAATTTTCCGTAAATATCAAAAGATACAAGGGAAAAACCCTCGGTTCCTCGGCAGTTATCTCAGATGGCACTGAGTTCTCCAATATGTTTCTTATTGAGGGCACCCGGGGCTGTCCTTCCCGATGTCCCTTCTGCCTCCTCGGGAACAGTTATGCCTTTGTCCACGACGATATCACATCCCTTGACACCGATGAGGAGCATATAGGACTTATCGGGGGAGGGGTTTCCTTCCATCCTCATCTCGTTGAGCTTTTGACAGGTCTTAAAGTGAAAGGGAAGACCCCCCACCTTCCCTCCCTTAGAATAGATGAAGTTCCTCTTTCCGTTATAGAGTTGATGAAGGATGATATAAAAACCCTCACCTTCGGTGTTGAAGCAGGAACAGAGAGGCTCCGCAGATTTATCGGCAAACCCTTGTCAGACCGGGCTATTCTTGAGACAATAGAGGCCATTCTTGCCATAAAACCTTTTAACCTGAAGCTCTATTTCATGGTCGGTCTCTATGGAGAGACTATGGAGGACATAGACGCTATTGTCGACCTCGTAAAACATCTGAAACATATCATGCTTAAAAAGGGGGCAAAGAGGGGCGTTCTCGGGACCATCACCGTTCACGCAAGTCCTTTTGTACCCAAACCCTCTACCCCCTTCCAGTGGCTCCCCATGGAAGAGACGGCCTCCCTGAAGAACAAGCTCACAAGGCTGAAGAAGGCCTTTGGAAAGGTGGATAATACCTTCTTTACCCATGAATCAATAAAATACAGCCTTCTCCAGGGTATCCTCGCAATGGGAGACCGGAGGATCACTGAGGCAATCCTCAGGCTCTCATCCGGGGAAAACCTCACCAAGGTGATGCGGGAAAGCCCAGTCAACCTCAATTTCTACATCCTGAGGGAAAAGGCGGGGGATGAGCTCCTCCCATGGGACTTCATCAAGGGACGAACGGGGAAGGAGAAGCTCTACCGGCGTCTCGAATCTGCACTGGGCGTTTAATCGTCTCCATTCCGGCAATCCGCCAGAATTCTCTTTGCCCCCTTATCCAAACTATGGTATAACAGATTCATGATATATGACGTGATAAAGAAAAGCAGAAGTTACCGGCGCTTCTATCAGGATAAGGCAATAACCCT
Source organism: Syntrophus sp. (in: bacteria) (assembly GCA_013824835.1). Classification (GTDB taxonomy): domain Bacteria; phylum Desulfobacterota; class Syntrophorhabdia; order Syntrophorhabdales; family Syntrophorhabdaceae; genus PNOM01. Next base: position 54,058 of record PNOM01000002.1, read on the forward strand.
TGATCAGCTCAAGGCTCTCGTTGAGCTCGCACGGCTTTCCCCTTCATCAGGGAACCTTCAGCCCCTCAAGTATCTGATCTCCTGTGCGCCGGAACAGAATGCAATGATCTTCCCCTTCATCACATGGGCCAGCTATCTGAAGGACTGGGACGGACCCCGGGAAGGTGAAAGACCAACTGCCTATATTATGATCCTCGGAGACAAGGAGATCACAGAAAACTTCGGCTGCAACCACGGCATTGTTGCCCAGAGCATCATGATCGGTGCAGCGGAAATGGGTCTCGGGGGATGCATCATCGGCACTGTTCAGAGAGAAAGGCTCCGCGCCCTCTTCCGGCTGCCGGGCAGATACGAGGTCCTCCTCGTCATTGCCCTTGGCGCTCCTAAAGAAACAGTGGTTTTAGAAGAGATGAAGGATGGGGATGTACGTTACTGGCGTGATGCAGAGGAGGTACATCATGTACCAAAGCGCCTCCTGGACGATATTATCCTCGACTTTTAACCTTTCTTACATACCTGATATCAATAAAAAACGATATTATGCCTTGGGCCGGTCCTCTTTCTTTGTTCCCGAGCCCTTTTTCATAATTACATACATCACGATGGCCCCTGTCACAACGCCGCAGAGGGTTGAGAGAAAGATCGCTATGGCAACGGATGCCTGAAATTTCCAGAATAAGAAGGTGATTGCCATTGGTGTCGCATTCTGGATGGAAAAGATGGTGACCAGGGAAATAATAATAACTGCGAGAATAAGTGTGTTCATTCTATCCTCCCTCTTCGGTTTTTTTCTGTCCCTTCAACAGCTTTATGGGGGACACTCTTGGCATCTATCAAAGGGGCTTGCGTCGCTCCCTCCTCAACTTCATGTTCAAGGTTCGGGGTTCAACGTTGAACATAGAACATTGAACGTAGAACGGGATTCCTTGCCCCCCTACAGCCTCACTGCTATGGTTTTGGAGATACCCTCCTCTTCCATGGTCACGCCGTAGATGGTGTTGGAAGACTCCATGGTGATCCTGTTGTGGGTGACAAAGACGATCTGGGTCTTCCTGCTCATATCTGAGATAATCTCCATAAGGGAGAAGAGGTTTGCATCATCGAGGGGCGCGTCGATCTCGTCCATGAGCACAAAGGGGCTCGGCTTTGTGTCAATGAGGGCAAGGAGAAAGGAGAGGCAGATGAGGGCCTTTTCCCCTCCGGAGAGCTGCTCCATCCGGGCCACCTTTTTTCCCGGGGGCTGAACAAACATGTCGATACCCATGGTCTCCTGATTAAAGACAAGGTATCCCTTGCCCCCCTTGAAGAGCATTTCCGTAAACCTCATGAATGCCTTGTTGACGGTTTCAAAGGTCTCGAGGAATATCTCCTTTGTAACATTCTCTATCTTTGCGATAGTCTTCCTGAGGGAATCAGCGGCGTTTTTCAGATCCTCTTTCTGCTGTTCAAGGAAGGTCACCCTTTCCTTCAGCTCCGCATACTCCTTTTCAGCCCGGAAATTGACCTCTCCCACCGATGAAATCGCCTGGGTGATCCGTTCCCTCTCTCCATCAAAGTCTTTGGCAGCAGGCACAGCAATGGCCGCAGGGTCTTCTATGGCGTAGATGGTCACAAGGCGCTCCTTGATGGTATCCTGCTTTTCCAGAAGCACCACCAGTTCTTTCTCTACGCCCTCCCGCCTGCTCCGTATCCGATCCTGCTCCTTCTGGAGACCCTCCCCCTTCTCCTGAAGGGCATGGCGTTCCATGTGGATGTTCCCTGAAGAGATCTTTAATGCCTCGTATCGCTCTATCTGTCTTTCGCAGGCCTTTTTTAGCTCGTCATAGCTCTGTTCGAGGGCAGCCTGTTTTGTTGCCCTGAGGGTACGCTCCTTCTCTATCTCCCCCCTCTTCTCCAGGGCCTGCCTTGCATCTTCGCCCAGGGCCCCTGCAAGGGCGGTCTTCCTTTCCATGTCTTCATGGAGGGTTACAATAAGGTTCTTCTTTCTCTCAATGACGAGGGTTGCCTGGTGCCACTTTGCAAGGGTTTCATCGTGGACCTTTTTTACAGACTCCACCTGTTCCTTGAGTGCAGTCATCCTTGCCTCAATTGTTTCCTTCTCCTTTTCTTGAATGACCTTCTCTGCGAGGAGGGCAGCGATCTCAGTATCCTCTATATGTTCAAAAAGCTCCGCCTTTGTTTCCAGCTCATAGAGCCTCTCCCGTATAGTCCGGAGCTCGGTTTCTACGGCAATCGCCTCTCGGTCAAGGCCGATGATCCTCTTTCCCTTTCCCTCTTTCCTGCCTTTCAGGTCCCTCAAGAGGCTTTCACTTTTGAAATACTGTGCCTCTGTCTCTTTAAGGGCAGCGGTCTCTTCCTCGAGGGTAGCGGCAATCTCGCGGAGCTCCTTTTCCGCCTTGACCCGCTCCCGGTAACTCTTCAGGTCAACCCTCTTCCCTTCCTTTTCCCTTAAGACAAAACCTCTGGAATCAATACACACGGAATCATTGATAAATACCCCTTCTTCCCCCTGTCCTATACGTAAAAGGGCATCTTCTATGGTGGAAATCCACTTTACTTCCATGGCAACATCGTCATGACCATTGGGTCTGAACATACCCTTCTCAGGGAAAAAGATATAATTCCCCTCATGGGCCTTTATGGTGTCCGCAACAACGGTCATATCCTTTTCGTGGAGTACATAGTACTCCATCTCCTTGAAGAAGAACCGTTCTACCGCCTTTTCAGCCTCCTCTGCAACCCGCACGATGTCGATGAGCTTCTTTCTGTTCAGGGGATTTGCCTCCCCTACACCCTGGAGGCTCCGCATCTGCTTTACAAACTCTTCCTTACCCTTTTTTGCACCCCGGAGTTGCCCAATACTGCTCCTTTTCTCCTGGACTGTCCTGGAAAGGACCTCTTTTTCTTTTTGGGCCGTCTGCTCTTCGAGGGCAATCTGCGCCTCATCCGCCCGCTCCTTCTTAAGTACCTCTTTAAAAGTACCGTGTTTATCTTCAAGACCAACAAGCTTTTCCTGAAGCCTTTCCTGTTCCGCCCGCCGTCTTTCCGCTCTTTTCTGCTGTTCCCCTTTGATCCTCTCTATCTCTGCAAGGCGGTTTTTTATCTCTGTAAGCCTGCTCATTGAGACAAAGAGGGTAACCCTTTCCTCTTCGACCCCAGCCCCATGGGCCTCAATCTCCCCCTTCACCCCTGCGAGGAGCGCCTTTATACGGGCATCTTCCGTCTCTTCCCTCGCGAGGAGGATCGTCTCCTCGTGCCTCCTTGATTCAAGGTCTTTTACCTCTTCCCGGGCCTGCAAGGCCCTCCTCTCCAGGTCCTCCTGCTGTTTCATGAGAGAAAGGAACTCTTTCTCAAGCCGTGCCCCCTCTTCCTCCAGATACTCTATTTCAAGGAGCCTGCTCTCCATGTCCTTCTCTTGTCCCTTTATGTCAACCTCGATCTGCCTTGTTGCCGTATCAATGAGGCTGAATTCCTTCTCCTTTGTTTCCTTCTCCTCCCGGAGCCTCTGCCGTTCCTCCTCCTTTAACGCCATCTCTTGCTCAAGATCTGCTGCCCGTTCCCTGACCTTTACAATCCTCTTCAGGAGTCGTGAATGGCCGTCCAGGAGGATCCATTTATCCACCTCGCTCAATTGGTCGGCAAGTACCTTGTGTTCCTTCCACCGCTGCCATTCCTGCTCGGTCTTTTCAAAGGACTTAATGACCTCCCGGTAAATATCCTCTATTCTCTCCAGATTCGTGCGTACTTCTTCCAGCCTGCCCGTGGCCTCTCTCTTCTTCTCTTCGAATCGCGTAACCCCGCTCGTCTCCTCTATGACGACCTTTCTCTCCTGGGATTTCATCTGGATAAAATACTCAATCTTTCCCTGCTCGATGATGGCATAGGAATTCATCCCGATGCCTGTTCCCATAAGATTGTCCTGTATGTCCTTGAGGCGCACCGATTTCCCGTTTAGAATATAATCGTTTGAGCCGTCCCGGTAGATGCGCCTCTTTATTGCAGTTTCTACCCCGTTTCCGTCAAGGAATTGAATAGCAACCTCAGCGATATTCACAGGCCGTTTACCGTTGCTCCCGTGGAATATCACGTCCCCCATGTCCTTTACCCGTAAGGATTTGGTGCCCCTCTCACCGAGGGCCCAGATAATCGCGTCAACGACGTTGCTCTTGCCGCACCCGTTGGGCCCCACAATGGACGTAACGCCCTCGTCGAACTGGAACACCGTTCGATTGAGAAAGGATTTGAATCCGAAGATTTCGAGCTTTGAGAGCTTCATTTAGTTAATCGATTCGATTGCCCTTTTCAGGCGTTTTTCCACCTGTTCCCTTCCGAGGATGGTGATCACCTCAAAGATGCCGGGACTCACGGTCCTCCCTGTAAGGGCAACCCTGACAGGCTGGGCTACTGCCACAAGCTTTTTCTGGATCTCCTCAGTAATCTGCTCTACAAGGGCCTTCTGCTCCTCCTCATCAAGGGAGGGCAATGCCTTGAACCCTGCAAGAAAACGTTCGAGCACAGGCTTTGTATCAGGGGTCAGAAATTTTGTCCGTGCCGCTTCCTCATAGGGAACCTCATCGCCAAAAAAGAAAGCGGCCATCCGGGCCATTTCGAGAAGCGTCTTTGCCCTCTCCTTCAATATTGCCACAATAGGTATCAATTTGTCGATGGCCAGTGTACCGTGCCCCATCTCCTGAAGAAAAGGGGCCAGCCTCTCAGCAACGATCGATTCAGGGAGGGTCTTCATGTAATGGCCATTGAGCCAGGTAAGCTTGTCTATATCAAAGATCGCGGGTGATTTCCCCACATTTGCCAGATCAAAATGGTCTATCAACTCTTCCCGTGAGAAGACCTCCTGGTCTCCATGAGCCCAGCCGAGCCTCGCAAGGTAGTTCATGAATGCCTCGGGGTGAAACCCGTCATTCTTGTATTCAATGAGGGATGTTGCCCCGTGCCTCTTGCTCAGACGGGCCTTGTCCTTACCATGAATAAGGGGGACATGGGCAAAGAGGGGCATGGGATACCCGAGGGCTTCATAGATCACGATCTGCCGGGGGGTATTATTAATATGATCATCGCCCCTTATAATGTGGGTAATGCCCATAAGGGCGTCGTCGATTACAACGGTGAAATTGTAAGTCGGGGTAGTATCGCTCCTCAGGATCACAAGATCATCAAGCTCTTCACATTGGAAGGTGATCCTGCCCCGTACCATATCGTCAAAGGCAACGGCCCCGGAAATAGGTGTTTTAAAGCGTATCACAAAGGGCCTGCCGTCCCTGTCTGCCGCGGGGATTGCATTTCTGCATGTCCTGTCATAGGCAGGCTTCCTTCCTTCCTTGACTGCAATGCCCCTCTTTTCTTCCAGGGTTTCTGCTGAGCAGTAACATTTATAGGCATGGCCTGTCTCAAGGAGTCTGAAGGCATGTTCCCGGTATATATCCATCCGGTCCGCCTGAAAAAAAGGACCTTCATCCCAATCTATACCAAGCCACTCAAGGCCGTCGAGAATGGCCTTTGTATACTCGTCCTTTGATCTTTCCACATCCGTATCTTCTATCCTCAGCACAAAAACGCCCTTCATGTGTCGCGCATAGAGCCAGTTAAAGAGAGCGGTTCTCGCTCCACCGATATGAAGATTCCCTGTAGGGCTTGGCGCAAATCTTGTTTTTATCATTGTGTTCCCTCCGATTATACTCTCGTGAGTATAAAGGAAAATGGATGATTTTTCAATGAATTGAATTACTGATTTTTCCTGAGTTTATTCAAGCCCTTCCGCGCTGCCGGCATAACCGGGAAGGGCATGGTTTTGCCGTGGGATGAAAAAATGTGATGGCAAATATTAAAGGCTTACATGAGATCCCAGTCTTCCACCATAAAGGGGTTTCTCAAGGGGCTTCTCACCCGTTCTACGGCTGCAACAGGCTCAAGGGGCGCCATGTATTTTACCCAGACCTTGGCTGCCACGACTACCCCGACAGCAAGCATGGCCTGCACGGAGTATGCGGCAAGGTGTCCGGGGTGATTGAAGGCCCGGACCACGAAGGGGTCGCTTACGACCATCTCTCCTGCTACTTTTCCAAGGACCGCAGCGCCAAGGACTACAATGACAGGAAACCTGTTCATGAGCCCTATAATCATTTTGCTCGCAAATACCACTATGGGGATGCTTGTGGCAAGACCGATAAAGAGAAGGATGAGGTTCCCGTTCGCAGCGCCGGCCACTCCAAGTACATTGTCGAGGCTCATCACAAGATCGGCCATGAGAATGGTAATGATTGCCTGACGGAGACCGTTGACCTCTTTCCCCTCATCCTCGCCGGATGCACCCATCAGGAGCCTGAATGCGATCCAGAGGATCAGAAAACCACCAAGAAGCTTAACAAAGGGCACCTCAAGAAGCTTGGCAGCCACGAAGGTAAGACCTATTCTGAGCACTATTGCTCCTATGGTTCCCAGCAGAATGCCGTTCCGCCTTTGTTTTGGCGGAAGGGTGCGGACTGCCATGGCAATGACGATTGCATTATCTCCGGAAAGGATAATGTTGATAAAGATGATATTAAGGAGGGCAAAAAGAAAGGGAACATTAAGCATGTGGGTAAAATCCATGACTGCAAAAACCTCCATTATGTTGAACTATCTTATCTGATGAAAGTATAGACCCTGCAAAAACTGCCGACAATCGGGAGATCCCTGATTCCCTGGTGCCATTTCACTGAAATCATGGGGAGAAAAAGGGGTGACAGGGTCGGGGAAAGACGAAGGAGGGGTAGGGATTACCGGGCAAGGGGGAGACGTCTGCTTCCCGTGGGACGTAGTACGTACAGTCGCTACGCTCCTTCGGATGTGGGACGTGAAGGCATTATAAAGGCAGCGGATAGCGGATAGGGTGAGGACGCAGAAGCTGTGAAATAATCTGTTTTGCCGTCACTCCAGTGAATACCCTAAAGGGCACGCGAACTGGAGTCCAGAGGTGCTGTAACAGACAGATATTACTGGATACAGGCTTTTGCCGGTATGACGAAAGAGGGGCTGTTCCGATTTTTTTCACAGCTTCTTAGGAAGTAGGGGGGGCACTGCTCAATAATTTTGTTGAAGAAAAGTAAAGGATTGTTTATTGTGTCACAAGAGGGAAACAGCACACCAATTTAATGAATTGTTGGTAAAATTATCGCGATGATAAAAAGACTGAAGAGTCTACCTGAATTTGACAGGCCCCGTGAGAAGATGGAACAAAAGGGGCCAAAGGCCCTTTCAAATCTTGAGTTGCTGGCTGTGTTGCTGGGTAGCGGCATTAAAGGTAAAGACGTATTTGAAGTGGCAAGGGACATTCTGAAAGCAACACAAGACAATGTTGCCTCTATAAACTTTGAAACCTTGAGGAACATTGAAGGCGTTGGCCGTGCAAAGGCCTGTCAGTTAATGGCGGCCATTGAGTACTCTAAAAGATTATTGATGCGGGACAATATTGAAATCAAGGGCGTACGTGATGTACTGGCATTGACAGGTGAATTGAAGGATAAAAAACAGGAATATTTTCTTACCCTTACACTGGATGGGGCCTCCCGCCTCATACAAAAGAGAACGGTTTTTATCGGTACCCTCAACAAGAGTATTGTTCATCCCCGGGAGGTATTTGCAGATGCCATACAGGACAGGGCGGCGGGGATTATTTTTGTTCATAATCACCCCTCCGGCAATACAGACCCAAGCGAAGAGGACTTTGCCATAACCGAGAGGCTGTCTGAAGTGGCAAAAATCGTTGGCATAGATGTTTTTGATCATATTATTATCGGGAAGGACAAACATTTCAGTTTTCAGGCAGAAGGGCTATTAAAGAAACAATAGCCGTTGACTATACCGGCAAAGGGAAAAGACAAAAGGGAAATACATGATTGATTTTAAGGAAAAGGCAAATCTTATCTGGGCTGTTGCCGATCTGTTGCGCGGCGATTACAAACAGGCCGATTACGGCAAAGTAATTTTACCCATGACGGTGCTTCGGCGCCTGGACTCTGTTCTGGAGCCCACAAAACAGAAGGTGCTTGATTTTCTCCCCAAGGTTGCAAAGATGTCCGAGGCGGCAATCGATGTGACACTTAATAAGGTTGCCGGGTTCAATTTTCATAACCGGAGCAGGTTTAATTTCAAAAAACTGACGGAAGAGCCGAACCATATTGCCGCCAATTTGCGCAATTTCATCAACGGTTTTTCGGCAAGTGCCCGTGAGATCATCGAGTATTTCAGCTTTGATGATCACATTACGCGGATAGACGATCCCAGGACAAACCTCCTTTTTCTGGTGGTCAAGCGCTTTGAAGAGATTGATCTGAACAACATGACATCCATTGAGATGGGGTATGTCTTTGAAGAACTTATCCGGCGGTTTGCAGAACTTTCCAATGAGACAGCAGGAGAGCACTTTACCCCCAGGGAAGTAATCCGTCTCATGGTTAACCTGCTCTTTCTGAATGATCGGGAAATCCTGACTAAAAAAGGCATTGTCAAGACCCTCTATGACCCTACGAGCGGCACGGGCGGTATGCTCTCTATAGCTGAAGAATATCTGCAGGAATTGAACCCGGAAGCCCGTCTGGAGGTCTTCGGTCAGGAGATCAACCCGGAATCCTATGCCATCTGCAAATCAGATATGCTCATAAAAGGGCAAAATCCAGCCAACATCAAATTCGGCAACACTTTCACGGTAGATGGTCTGGAATACGAGAAGTTTGACTATATGCTTTCCAACCCTCCCTTCGGGGTTGAGTGGCGCAAGGCGGAGAAGATCATAAAAGGCGAATACGACAAGAAGGGTTTTGCCGGACGGTTCGGCGCAGGGCTCCCCCGCATCAACGATGGGTCCTTTCTCTTTCTGCAGCACATGATCTCCAAGATGAAGCCTGCGAATGGCGGCTCCCGTATCGGTATTGTATTCAACGGTTCACCTCTTTTCACCGGCGGGGCAGGTAGCGGAGAAAGCGAAATTCGTAAATGGATTATTGAGAACGACATGCTCGAAGCAATAGTGGCCATGCCTGACCAGCTCTTCTATAACACCGGCATATCAACCTACATCTGGATTGTCACGAACCGGAAGAGTGCCCAACGAAAAGGAAAGATACAACTTATCAACGCCACTGGGCAAAAAGATGCGGAGGAAGGCAGTCCCAACCGGTTTTGGCTCAAGATGAAAAGCCTCGGCAACAAGCGTAAGGAAATCGGCGATGGCAAAAACAGCAAGCCTGACCAGATCAGTTATATTACACAGATTTATGGTGACTTCCAGGAAGGCCCATTCTGCAAAATTTTCCCAAATGAGTACTTTGCCTATTGGCGGGTAACAGTAGAGAGGCCATTACGGGACGAGAAAGGAACAATCGAAACCGACAAAAACGGCAGATCAAAGGCGGATAGCAGCTTACGGGACTATGAGAATATTCCGTTTTTGAGAGAACAAAAAGGCAAGTTGGTTAAACAGACCATAGAGGAGTATTTTGAGCGTGAGGTCAAACCTCATGTACCGGATGCCTGGATTGACGAAAGCAAAACCAAAGTGGGCTATGAGATAAACTTTACAAAATATTTCTATGAGTTTAAACCATTGCGGAGCCTGGAAGAGATAAGAAGAAACATACTGGCATTGGAAAAAGAGACGGAAGGCATGATCAGGAAGGTTATCGAAGAATGATGGACAAATTCAAGAATACGTTTAAAATATCTTCCAGTCGTCTTAAAGGCTGGGATTACGGCGCACGTGGTCTGTATTTTGTAACGATTTGTACGCACAACAGAGCAAATCATTTTGGTGAAATAGATATACAGTCCCCCATGGTAGAGACGCAAGATTTTGCGTCTCTACGTCTCGTGTCTCTGCAACCCTCTGAAATTGGGGGTATTGCGTGCCAGTATTGGCTTGAAATTCCTCTCCATTTTCCTTTTGTGGAATTGGACGCATTTGTGGTTATGCCCAACCATATTCACGGAGTTATATCTATTGACAAGCCTGATCTTGGCGAAAAAAGAAAAAACAAGTTTGGTCCGCAATCACAAAACCTTGGTTCGATTATCAGGGGTTATAAGGCAGCAGTAAAAAAATATGCTACTACCCACAGCATCGCATTTGCATGGCAGGCTAGGTTTTATGAACATATTGTCCGTTCAGAAAAAGACCTCAATAATATCAGACAATATATTAATGAAAACCCGTTAAAATGGGATATGGATGTGAATAATCCCAAGAATAAGGTTTCCGTAAATCGGGATACAGAAATATGTTTCGAGACGGGGCAGGTAGAGACGCAAGATTTTGCGTCTCTACGACAAGGACAAAATTTATATGAAACGGTACGGGAAATATAGACCATCAGGAATTGCGTGGATCGGGGATATACCGGAGCATTGGGAATTGAAGAAACTGAAATGGTTTTTTCGGCTTAGTAGAGGTTTTGATTTACCATCATCAGATTTTATTCAAGGGGGATATCCGGTATATGGTTCTAACGGAATTATAGGTTATCATAACGAACTTAAGGCAAAAGGTCCAGGGATCATCGTGGGGCGCTCTGGAAGCGTAGGCGAAGTAAACTACGTTGAATCCGATTTCTGGCCACACAATACTTGTCTATATGTTGAGGAAAACACTGACAATGATTGGAAATACATTTTCTACTACTTAAGGAGCATGGATTTAGCATCCTTAAGCTCAGGGACGGCGGTAGGAACACTGAACAGGAATTATATTCATGATGAAACCGTAGCGTTTCCCCCCAAATCAGCTCAATCCGCCATCACATCCTACCTTGACCGTAAGACCGCTGAAATTGATGACCTTATTGCCAAAAAACACCGGTTGATTGACCTGCTCAATGAAGAAAAGACGGCCATTATCAACCATGCGGTCACAAAGGGTCTCAATCCCGACGTACCCATGAAAGACAGCGGTATCCCGTGGCTGGGGAACATACCCATGCAATGGGAGGTAGTACGACTAAAATGGATTTCGATGATTAACCCATCCAGGAACATGTCGGATTATGAAAAAGATTCCGAAGAGTTTGTAACCTTTCTTCCAATGGAAAGAGTCTTCGAAGACTGTAGTTTTGACAACTCTATCAGAAAGACCATCTCTGAGCTATGGACTGGATTCACATATTTTGAGGAAGGTGATGTAATCGTAGCAAAAATAACACCTTGTTTTGAGAATGGAAAGGGTGCCCTGTTAGAAAATCTTGGTAGCAAAATTGGATTTGGTTCTACAGAATTTCATGTATTGAGAGCCAAGAAGGGAGTTTTGCCAAGATTCCTATTTTATTTAACGAGGACGAAGATATTTAAGAGCATGGGCGAAGCTTTGATGTATGGTGCTGCGGGGCAGAAAAGAGTTCCAACATCTTTTCTGGAGGAGTTCGTTCTTGGGCTCCCTTTTGTTGGAGAGCAACGCAAAATAGTCGATTACATTGACCAAAAGACAACTAGTATAAGGAGTACGATTTCAAAAATTAAAGTGGAAATCTCCCTCCTCCAGGAATACCGCATGGCCCTGATCAGCGAGGCAGTGACAGGCAAGATAGACGTAAGGGGAGCTAACTGATATGACGCTCTGTGTCGCATGGGTTCGTCAGGCAGATAACAATGAGGAATTGGTTTTTGCAACAGACAGTGCCCTCACTGGCGGCGAGAAGTGGAATAGCGGCATCAAGCTTTTTGAACTGCCCCGCAAAGACTGCCTGCTCTGCTTTGCCGGGAGCACCTTCCGGGCCTATCCGCTGGTCCTCCATCTGATTTCTTCCATTCGATTTAATGCCGGGCTGCAAAACCCCCACACAGACATCGTGTATGTCCTGGAGTACCTATCTGAACTGTTTACCAATCTCGTAAAAGGAGTCATTTCCGAGATAGCTGGTGAAGATATCCATGAACTGCGCAGCGGCGCAAAGTTTCTCTTTGGGGGCTGGAGTTGGCAAGAGAACCGATTCAGGATTTGGGAATTGTATTATGAGAAAGTTATCGAGGGCTTTATTTACAAAGAACATTCTGCGTCCGAAAAGTCTCGAATCGCATCGTTTCTGGGAGATCCTGAGCCTATTGTGGGCGAACTCGCCCGGGATGCTTACAAAAAACTGATGATTGAGGGGGACTTTGATCGAAAACTGGACATGGAGCCCATAATTGTTTTGCGAAATCTGGCCAGAGACAAAGCAATACGAGAAGTGGATGGTTCATTGCAGGTTGCCAAGGTTTATCGGTCCGGCACATCGGAGTTTTTTGGCGTCTACTGGCCGTCGGTAGCCGGCTTACCTTGTTTGCAGGGGCAGGAGTTTAAGCATTTCGACAAACCGGGGGTGCGCTACTTCGACCCTGATACTTTTGAGGTCATGGAAGAACAGCTTCCCGAGTACATCGGTAATCTGGATGCCTTGAGTGCGCTCGAAGATTTCGTTTTCATAAAGGACTGTTATCCGGATGGTACCTTAAAAGATGACTTGAGTGAAAGAGAACGAGACCGTTTGCTCGCAACATTTCAAGCCCATTCTTACCGTGAGTTTATCAATGACTTAAAAAAAGCACTGACCGGCGCCTATCTTCAGGAAAGACAGGAAGGATAGGATAATCAGCATATGAACGATAAAACCTTGGTTTATAAGGTGGTAACGGGTATAATTTAGATTATATGACAAACAAAGAATTACTCGCCAAGCTGAATGAATTGCGTCATCTCCCCGCCGAGACAGAGGTGTTTGAATTTAAAGAGGCCAAGAACAGTTATGACTTTCCCAAACTGGGTAAGTACTTCTCTGCCTTGTCAAACGAGGCCAATCTTAAGGGCAAAACCCATGCGTGGCTGATCTTCGGAATCAAGGACAAAGGAAGAACGATAGTCGGCAGCCGGTTTCGACCAAGCCGTAAAGATTTGGATAGTCTAAAAGGAGAGATAGCGAAAAAAACAACAAACCGGATCACCTTTATTGAAATCTATGAGATCTATCTGCCGGAGGGACGTGTGCTTATGCTGCAAATCCCTGCTGCACCAAAGGGGATACCGATTGCCTTTGAAGGTCATTACTATGGTAGAGACGGGGAGGAGCTGTCACCGTTAAATCTGGAAGAAATTGAACGAATCAGGTCGCGGGCGCTTATCGAAGATTGGAGCGCTGCTATCGTGCCCGACGCCACTATTGATGATCTTGACCCGGCAGCAATTGAAAAGGCACGGGAAAACTTCAGAAGCAAATTTCCTGAAAAGGTTGCCGAACTAGATGGTTGGGATACCATTACCTTCCTAAACAAGGCCCGGATTACCTTCAAGGGGAAAATCACACGAACTGCAATTGTTTTGCTTGGCAGAGAAGAGTCTGAACGTTTTATAAGTCCGTCAGAAGCCAAGATTCGGTGGTTGTTAAAAGATGCCGGCGGTAACGACAAGGACTACCGAATTGAAGGCTGTCCTTTGCTTCTGGCTGTGGACAGGATATATGCCAGAATCCGCAACCTGAAATACCGTTATATGAAAGATGGCACTCTCTTCCCTGACGAGGTAGACCAGTACGAACCTTTTGTAATCCGTGAAGCCATCAATAATTGCATTGCCCACCAGGATTATACGTTGGGTGGACGTATCAATGTAGTGGAAATGGATGATCTGCTGGTGTTTACCAACTTGGGCAGTTTCATCCCCGGATCTGTGGAAAAGGTAGTAATAGAAGATGCCCCTGAGGAGCATTACCGGAACAGATTTCTTGCCACCGCTATGTTTAACCTGAAGATGGTTGATACGGCCGGAGGGGGCATAAGGAAGATGTTCAATTACCAGCGGGCAAGATTTTTCCCCATGCCGGAATATGATCTTTCAGGCGGCAAGGTAAAAGTGACGGTTATTGGCAAGGTTCTGGATTTGGATTTTGCACGGGTACTTGCAAAAAAGCGAAATTTGGGCCTGGAAGAGATCATGATGCTCGACAAGGTTCAAAAGAAAAAAGGACTTTCCGAAGCTGAAATTAATCACCTGAAAGGAAAAGGGCTCATAGAAGGCAGAAAACCCAGCTTTCACATTTCTTCTGATGTTGCAGAAAAGACTGGTTTGAAAGCTGAATACATCAGGACGCGGGGTTTGAAAGATGACCACTTTAAGAAACTGATCCTTGAGTACTTGGATAAATATGGTAAGGCGTCCAAAGAAGAGATTGACAAGCTCTTGTTGGATATACTCCCCGGTGTTTTAGATATAAAACAACGCAAAAACAAGACACGTAATCTGGTCTATGCTATGTCGAAAAGAGATAAAACCATTATAAATATGGGAACTAACAGACGTCCAAAATGGGTCCGGGTAAGATAAACTTTAGATAAACTTTAGATAAACTTTAGATAAACTTTAGATAAACATGATGAGCTCAATCCATACTGAAGCAACCTTTGAATCCGCTATCATCCAGTCTCTGGTTGAGCAGGGTGGCTATGTAGAGACCGGCAACGCTGATTTCAGCAGAGAATTGTCGCTGGACAGGCGCCAGGTTATTGCCTTCCTCAAAGATACGCAACCGGTCCGCTGGGAGAAGCTGGCAACCGTCCATGGTGCAGATATCGAAAACCGCATTCTTCAACGTTTGTTCAAAGAGCTGGATCTGCGGGGCACACTGGATGTGTTGCGCAACGGCATTACAGATTACGGCGTACGGTTCGATATGGCATATTTCAAGCCGGAATCAAAACTCAATCCCGAGACGAAGGCCCTCTACGACAAGAATCGCCTTACTGTGACCCGTCAGATCCATTATAGCACGCAAAGCGAACACTCTGTTGATCTGGTCCTGGGCCTGAACGGCCTGCCGGTAGCAACGGTGGAACTGAAAAATCAGTTTACCGGCCAGAATATTCAGAACGCCAAATGGCAATATATCGAGGATCGTGATCCAAAGGAATTGCTTTTCCAGTTCAAGAAACGGGCGCTTGTCCATTTCACGGTGGATACCGATGAAGTCTACATGACTACCAGGATTGACGGCAAACGGACAAGATACCTGCCTTTTAATCTTGGATATAATAAAGGGGCCGGGAATCCACCCAATCCTGATGGCTACAAAACGGCATATTTGTGGGAATACGTATGGACCAGGGACTCATGGATGGACATCATCGGGCGATTCCTGCATTTGCAGGCAGAGGAGATTGAAGATAAATCTACCGGCAGGAAATATCCGAAAGAAACGATGATCTTTCCGCGATACCATCAACTGGATGTGGTACGCAAACTGTCCCGACATGCGAAGGAGGAAGGCGCAGGCCACCACTACCTGATTCAACATTCTGCCGGATCAGGAAAGAGTAATTCCATTGCCTGGCTGGCCTATCGTTTATCAAGTCTTCACAATGCTGCCGATGAGCGGGTCTTTGACAGCGTTATCGTCATTACCGACCGCCTTGTGCTGGACCAACAGTTGCAGAACACGATTTATCAGTTTGAGCATAAGCAGGGCGTGGTGCAGAAGATTGACAAGGACAGCAACCAACTGGCATATGCCTTAGCCTCCGGCAAGAACATCATCATCACTACGCTTCAGAAATTTCCTTTCGTGGTCGAAAAGGTGGGTAATCTGCCCAATCGTAGATACGCGGTTATCGTGGATGAGGCACATAGCTCACAGGGGGGCGAGGCAACACGAAAAATGAAAGAAGTGCTCTCCGCAAAGAATCTGGATGAGGCGATGGAGGAAGACGGACAGGAGTTCGAGGACGGGGAAGATGAAATAAGAAAGGTTCTTGAGACCCGAGGACCCCAGCCTAACTTGAGTTTCTTTGCCTTTACGGCAACCCCCAAGGCAAAAACGCTGGAGGTTTTCGGTATTAAGGGTGATGACGGAAAACCCCGTCCATTTCATCTTTATTCCATGAGGCAGGCAATCGATGAAAGTTTCATACTTGACGTCCTGAAGAACTATACCAATTACGAAACCTATTACCGCCTGACTAAAGCGATTGAGGAAGACCCGGAGCTTGACAAGCGCAAGGCCGTCAAAGCCATTGCCCGCTTTGTTTCCCTTCATCCCCACAATCTTGCTCAGAAGACAGAAGTAATGATTGAGCATTTCCGGCAGATTACCTCCAAAAAGATCGGCGGGAAGGCAAAAGCGATGGTGGTGACAAGCTCGCGCCTCCATGCAAAGCGTTATTTTTTCGAATTCAAGAAATACATAAAAGAAAAAGGCTACGACTGGATTAAAGTGCTGGTAGCGTTTTCCGGTAGCGTGAAGGATGATGATGCCCCTGATGGTATATCAGAACCTCAATTAACTGGCTTCGGCGAAAAAGAATTGCCAGGGGTATTTGAAAAAGATGATTACAGAATCTTACTGGTGGCCGAAAAGTATCAAACCGGGTTTGATCAGCCACTTTTGCATACCATGTTTGTTGACAAACCGCTTTCCGGTGTAAAGGCCGTGCAGACCCTTTCGAGGCTTAACCGCATCCATGCCGGAAAAGAGGACACCTTTATACTGGACTTTGTTAACGACCGCGATACTATATTAAAGGCATTCCAGCCATTCTATGAACTGACCACCGTGGAACAGCCCACTGACCCCAATCACCTTTATGATCTTAAAAACAAGCTCGATGAAAAACAGGTCTACTGGCAATCTGAAATTGATAGCCTTGCTAAAGTCTATTTTATGTCGAAAAATATGCTGAATCCGAAAGAGCAGGGTAGGCTGAACGCTTTTATTGACCCTGCTATTGATCGTTATAAGGCGTTAGATGGAAATAGCCAAAATGAGTTTAAGAAGGGCTTGAGGACCTGGACAAACATCTATTCCTATCTCTCGCAGGTCATGCCATTTCAGGATGTGGGGTTGGAAAAGTTCTTTGCCTATGGGAGATTGCTCCTTGCCAAGCTACCTAAAACAGATTTAGCTGAACGGCTGAAGCTGACTGATGAGGTTGCCTTGGAGTATTATCGGCTCCAAAAGGTATCAGAAGGGGCCATAACCCTTGAAATCCAGGGAGAAGTAGGTGTTCCGAACATCACCGAGGCCGGAATTCAACGGGCAAAAGAAGAAAAAGCAGCCCTGTCCGAGATCATCCACATTCTGAATGAACGTTTTGGAACAGACTTCGACAATGCTGACAAGTTGTTTTTTGACCAAATTGAAGAAGAACTTGTCAGTGACGTAAAGCTTCAGATGCAGGCAAAAAGTAATACAATTGACAATTTCAAATATGGATTTGATGAGGCATTCCTGGCAAAGCTGATAGAGCGGATGGAAGACAATCAGGGGATATTTGAAAAGATTCTTGATGACAAGGAGTTCGGGGAAATTGTCAAAAAGTGGATGCTGAATAAGGTGTATGAAAGGTTAATCTCCCATAAAACTGTCAACGATGCAAGAATATAGGGCACTAACATAGATTCAGGTAAAAGGTTTGATTATCCGTTTTTTGTGTGATACAAATTAATCAACAAATATAAGGGGTTTATCTGTATGAATGAGCTGCTTCGAATGATACCCAGGGTCGATGACCTCTTGAGGGAACCGGCATGGAGAGAGATCGTCGATATCTACCCGGAAGGGGTTGCAAAGGATACGCTCCGCGCCCATCTTGACCAGCTCAGGGCAGGGATAAAGGACGGCGCCATTACTGCAATGCCGGCCATAGAGACGATCTTTGAGGGGGTGCGTACTGATGTGGCACGCCTCATGTCGCCCCATCTCAAAAGGGTGATTAACGGTACAGGGGTCATTATCCATACAAACCTCGGAAGGTCCCTGCTCCCCGACGCGGCAATCGAGGCAATGACAATGGCGGCAAGGCACTACACAAACCTTGAATATGATCTCGGGAAGGGGGCAAGGGGCGACAGGTACGAGCACTGCTCATCTATTCTGAAAAGGCTTACCAACGCAGAAAGCACCCTTGTTGTCAACAATAATGCCGCAGCGGTTTTTCTCATTCTCAATACCCTTGCAGAGGGAAAAGAGGTGATTATTTCACGGGGAGAGCTTATTGAAATAGGGGGGTCATTCAGGATTCCCGATGTAATGAAGAAAAGCGGGGTGATCCTGAGAGAGGTAGGCACCACCAACAGGACCTACAAGGAAGACTTTGAGCACGTGATTTATGAAGAGACAGCGCTCCTCATGAAGGCCCATACGAGTAATTTCAAGATTAAAGGCTTTGCCCGGGAGATTGAGACTGAAGAACTTGTATCTCTCGGTCAGAGGCATAACATCCCCACCTATCTTGATGCAGGGAGCGGTCTCCTCTTTCCCCTTAAAGAAATGGGTATCCAGGATGAACCCCTTATTATGGAAGAGCTGGCAAAAGGCATTGATATCATATCTTTTAGCGGCGACAAACTCCCCGGCGCCCCCCAGGCAGGCATCATCGTGGGGAAAAAGATATACATTGATGCAATGAAGAGAAATCCCATGGCGCGGGCATTCCGTTCCGACAAATTTACCCTTGCCGGGATAGAAAGTACGCTCCTCCTCTATCTTGATATGGAAAAGGCGAAGAGGTCTATACCGACCCTGCGGATGATCTATGAAGATACGGAAATCCTGAAGAAAAGGGCCACAAGGATAGTTAAAATTTTGAAAGACAAATGCCCCGGGTGCTCAGTTTCAATAGCCCGATTGTCCTCAGAGGTTGGCGGCGGCACCCTGCCCGATGTGTTTATCCCCTCCTTCGGTATTGCCCTGAAACCGGAATCAATGAGCGCCCAGCGCCTTGAAGAGCGATTGCGGGGCCTCACCATACCCATAATAGGGCGCATCGAGAAGGATAACCTGCTCCTTGATATGAGAACCATACTCAAAGAAGACGAGGTACCCCTCATTTCCGGCATTCAGCATGCCCTGATGGATGGAAAATAGATTCCGTATCATCTCCCAGGAGGAAGACAAAAGACTCGACCTCTTCCTCTCCGAAAAACTCTCCCTTACGCGGACAAAGGTGAAATCCATGATCGAGGGTGGTCATGTGCGCCTCGACGGCAAGCCCCTGAAACCCTCTTCAAAACTGAAAAAGGGCATGAAGCTGGAAGGGGAGATACCTGCAGAGGAACCCCTGACCCTCACCCCGGAGTCTATCCCCCTTGATATCCTCTTTGAGGACGAGTATATCCTTGCAGTCAATAAACCGGACAATATGGTAGTCCACCCCTCCTTCGGCCACAGGCAAGGCACCCTCGTAAATGCGATCCTTGCATACCTGGCAGAAAAAAGTTCAATGTTCAATGTTCAAGGTTCAACGTTGAAAACACAAAACACGGCATGCCCTGCCGAAGGCCTTGCCCCGGTGGTTGCCTCAAACATAGAACATAGAACGTTGAACGTTGAACACCGGGGAGGCGATGTTCACATCGCCTCCCCGGTCTGGCCTCGTCCCGGTATTGTTCACAGGTTGGATAAGGGCACCACCGGGGTGATCCTTATCGCGAAGGATACGAAAACACAGGAGATGCTCTCTGCCTCCTTTAAGGACCGGACAGTCCGCAAGACCTACAGGGCAATAGTTGAAGGGGTTATGGAAAAGGATAAAGGGGTTATTGAGGGGAGTATCGGGAGACACCCTGTGGAGCGGAAAAAGATGGCGGTGGTAAAAGAAAGGGGGAGGGATGCCCTGACCGGATACAAGGTGATTAAACGACTGAATGGGTTCACCTATGTGGAGGCATATCCGAAGACAGGGCGGACTCACCAGATAAGAGTCCATTTGGCTCATATAGGTCATCCTGTTGTCGGCGATGATGCCTACGGGAAGAAGGCCAAAAAAGCGGCAGGAAGGCCCCTTCTTCATGCATACGCCATCACATTTCCCCATCCTGTAAAGGGAGGAGAGGTTACTATCAATGCCCCCATACCTTTGGATATAAAGGAGTTTGTTTCCGATCATGAAGTTTGAGCAGAAGAACATTGCCGGCTGGTCATACTTCTCCATCCCTATTCTGGAGGAAAAGGGTATTGTCCATGGCTTTTTTACGGGCCTTTCGCCTTCGCACCTTGTAAAGGGCGATGAGAGGCAGAGATTCCTTGATGCCTTCAGTCTTAAAGACCTTGTTATTATGGACCAGGAACACGGGGACAGGGTGCATATTGTACAAAACGGGGAAAGACCCCTGTCAGGGGACGGCATCATTGTTATGGAAAAGGGTGTGGCAGGCATCATAAAAACAGCGGATTGCCTGCCTGTCATATTAGTAGACCCTGATCTTCCTGTGGCTGCGGTGGTTCATGCGGGATGGCGGGGTACTGTGCAAAGGATCGCAGGGAAAGCCATACAACAGATGGTAGCATCAGGGGCTGCAAGAAAAAGGATAATCGCCCTCCTGGGGCCTGCCATAGGACCGTGCTGCTATGAAATACAAGAGGATGTCCAGGATATTTTCAGGAAAGAAGGGTTTTCGGAGGAGATTGTGTATTCTCGTAAAGGCTCTCTCTTCCTTGACATAAAGAAGGCAAACATTGAGGCCTTGAAGGCTGAAGGCATAGAAGAAATATACGATATCGGCCTTTGCACATACTGTACCGGGGAGCTTTTTCACTCATACCGGAGGGGAGATAGAGACAAGCGGCAGATAAACTTTGTCTCTCTGCGATGATAGGGGTATAATGTGAAAGTATGAAGAACTATAGAAAAGAACTCTTGTTCACGGCCCTCATCGCCTTTACCTTCGGACTGCTTATCTATCTTGAAACCCAGCTTCCTGTTTTCAGAAAGTTTATTCCTGTAGGGGAAAACAAGCTCATCATCATTGTCCTTAATATCAACCTCCTCCTCATCCTCCTCTTTCTTTTTCTTGTTACCAGGGCAATAATAAAAACCTTCATAGAAAAAAAACGGGGCATATGGGGTGCAGGGCTTAAAACAAAACTGACCCTTACCATGCTTTTTGTTTCAATTATTCCCTCTTTCACCCTCTTTATCCTTGCTACCGGTTTTTTTAATACGAGTATGGACAAATGGTTCAGTCAGAAGATCGAAGATACGGTGGCCAGCGCCCTTGAACTCTCCCAATTCTACTATGATGACCTGTTCAACCGGTACGACAGAACGGGTTCTCTCATTGCAGGGGACATCACAAGGAGGAAACTCCTCGATAATAGTAAAGAATTGAATCTCTATCTCAAGAGGAGTCTCAAGACCTACCTTCCCGGTTATGTCTCTATCTATGATCTGTCAGGGGAGAAGATAAGAGGAAGCGGCACCTTCAAGGAGGCAATGGAACAGAAGCTCTCGGAAAAGGCAAAGCACTTTCCAAAGGATACCTCCTTGAGGACGATTATTGCCCTGGATGAGGGGGATCTGATCGTGGTGGGCAGAAAGATCATGGATGAGAACGGCAACGCAAGGGCCATTCTCCTTACAGGGGAGATCATCAGGGTCCACGGAACGGAAAGGATACAGGAAATTGCCTCTGCCTACAAAGAATTCAAGGAATCGAGACCCCTTAAAAAGATTGTAAAATGGGGGTTCATCGTACCTTTGTCTCTTATTACCATAATGACCATATTCTTCTCTGTCTGGGTGGGTATGAAGATGGCGACAGAGATCACAGTCCCCATTGAAAAGGTAAGGGAAGGGGCATCCATTATCGCAAAGGGAAAGTTTGACATAAACCTCGAAGACAGGGGCAAGGATGAGATAAGCACCCTTGTGACGGCTTTTAACACCATGGCCCGGGAATTGAAAATAACAAAAGAGGAGATTGAAGAGAAAAGGAAGTATATAGAGGTAATACTCGATAACGTGGCAACGGGTATCATATCAACGGATAAAAAGGGAAATATACTCCTTTTAAACAGGGCGGCAAAAAACATCCTTGGAATCGAACAGGATGTAGAGACAGGAACCTCTTTAAGGGTGATTTTCGGCGACGAATATAAGCCCATGCTCAAGTCTTTCCTGAGGGAAATCAGAGAGGCCGGGGGCAGGAGCGTAACCCAGGAGATGAAGCTGAATCTGAAAAAAGATGTTACCTATATCAGGGCATCCCTGACTGCCTTGAAAGACGAGACAGACAAACCCGGGGGTTTCATCATTGCCTTTGATGATATTACCCATACGGTGAGGGCTGAAAAGCTTGCAACATGGCGGGAAGTGGCAAGGAAGCTGACCCATGAAATCAAGAACCCTCTTACACCCATTATGCTCTCGGCAGAACGAATCAGAAGAAGGTTGCTCCCCCTTGCGGGCGAGAAAGAAAGGGCTGTTCTCGATGAGACGACATCAGTGATTATACGATCCGTAGAGGATATCAAGGGCATTGTCAATGAGTTGACCAAGCTGACCCACAGCTCACAGATAAAGACAATGGAGGATATTAACTCCATAGTAGATGAGACGCTCACCCTTTACAAGGACCTCTACCAGAACATCTCTTTTGAGGTTACGAAAGGGGCAGTGCCCCAGCACAAACTTGACCGGGACGGTATGAAGCGGGCGCTCATCAACCTGATTACCAACTCTCTCAAGGCCCTTGCCAACAGAGAAGGGGTAATTGCCGTTACTACCAGATACGACAAAACCAACAGGATGAGCGTCATAGAGATTGCTGATACAGGGAAGGGTATCCCTGATGAGGATAAAGGAAGAGTCTTCGACCCCTATTTTACAAAAGATACGGACGGCACCGGCCTCGGCCTTGCCATTGTCCATTCCATTATCCTTGAACACCACGGCAAGATATACGTTGAAGACAATATGCCTCAGGGCGCGCGTTTTATCATTGAACTGCCCGTAATCGAGACGTGATGATGCTTTTTTGAAAATTGGTGTTTTACTAAACCTTCTTTAAATGGTTCAACCATAACGCGAACATTGGATCGACAACACAAAAAACCCCATCTTCCCCTTTCTCGATATAATCGAGGTTTATCAGTTTTTTTAATGCCCCCTGAACGCCTCCCACCGAACCCAGCCCGTGCCTTGCCATATAATTTGCTGAAAAAGGACTGGCTGTTGACTCCCTGGAAAGTGCAGAAAACAGCTTGATGTGTTGTATCGACAGGGACCCGATTAACGCCTCATATATGGTTTTTTCGTCTTCCATTGTTTGTAGGGCGCCCCTGACGTAATCATCCCGAGTTATTGTCTCTTTTTCAGAAACCTCGTATATGGAATAGGGTATCCGTTGAATATAGTACGGGTATCCGTTAACAGAATTAAAAATCATCTCTGCTATATCTTCCGGACATTTCTTCCCTCCTGAAGAAAACCGTTCAATAATGAATACTGTAGCTTCGTCTTTTGGCAACGGGGGAAGTCTGCAACTGATAGCACTTTTATAAAAGGGTCTTTTCTTTTCATTGAAAATGTCGACCAGGATTCTTCTCCTGCTTCCTACAAAAAAATATGACACATTCTGGTGGGTCTGCATGTGAGAACGCATTAACCCTTCAACTTTGATGGAATCGGGCAATTCCGTAATCTCCTGAAACTCATCAAAGACGACATGAAACTGTATATCGCTTTCCGCGACAAGCTTTCCAAACTGGGAAAGGGTTTCGTCGAGAACGTCCATACCTTTTTTGTGACCAACAGGCTCTACGGATATGGATAATCCATCATATGAATCCGGCTTGATGACGGGGCGCCAGGAAGACATAAGCCGCATAGCCTTTTGGAACATCGATTCGTTTTTGTGACAAAAAGCATAGAGTTGGGATGCAAGCCTTGCGGCCACGTCCTCCGTTGAATCAACCCCGAAGAAATCAATATATACAGCAATAAATCCATTTTGAACAAGTTGGGCTTGTACCCGTTTTGTGAGCGATGTTTTCCCGTATCTCCGTGGAGAGAAGAGCACAACGTTTGAATTGTTAGCAGCATGCGATACAAGGTCTTTCAGCTCTTTTTCTCTGTCGCAGAACGGAGCATCTATAGGCAACTCTTTAAATACAAATGGATTTTTCATAGTGTATCCTCATATTATAGTATAGTTATTATAAGATAGTAATTATGATGTAATATGTCAAGAAAAAGAACACAACAGCATAGGGAAGCAAGAATATACCCACAGTAAAAAACTGAACTAATAGTACTGCTTTATGTACCCATACGCCCGGTCAAAAAGCTCCTGGTCGGTATGGAGTTTGTACTTCAAGAGCGTCCTTCGCAGTTCCTTCTGGACGAGGCGTTCGCCCTGGCTCGTGTGCTGCCAGTCGGGAAAGCGGACCTTCTTCACGATGTTGTCGATGTCTGCCACGATACGTTCGACGATGATGTGGGTGTTCTGACCCTTGGCCTCACTGAACAGCTCAGTGAGCGCCTCCTTGGCCCGGTCCCGGTCCTCTTCAGGCTCGGTCTCCTTCTCGGCCTCCAGAACCTCCTTGGCAATTTCGAGAATTTGCTTGAGAAACTCCAGACTGGTCAGAAAACCCTGTTCATGGCGTTCTTTTACCTTTTCCAGTCGTTCGCCGAGGGCCATGAACTTGGCATTACCCAGGTGCTTGCGCAGTCGGGCAACCAGCATGATCTCAATTTCGCGGCCCTTTTTCGTCGGATCAGCATCTT
Organism: Syntrophus sp. (in: bacteria); assembly: GCA_013824835.1. GTDB lineage: Bacteria > Desulfobacterota > Syntrophorhabdia > Syntrophorhabdales > Syntrophorhabdaceae > PNOM01. The sequence goes on from PNOM01000002.1 coordinate 78,565, forward strand.
TCAGGATGTCGTTCAACATTTGAGCATCCAGCACAAGGGTTTCTATGTCGTCACGCACCGACTCGACATGAACATTTTGGTTGATGAGATCCACCGTCTTGGCCCCCAGGGCATGCCAGAGCAGTTTACCATTTCCGCTGGGTGGTTTGACGGATTCATAGACCTGGGTCAGCCATCGGTAGTCATTCTCATAGGGACCGAGGCAGGGGTCCGGTGAGAGCGCTTCCCAAATGGTTCCCAGCACAATATATTCAGCAGCGAATTTGTCCCGTGTCTCGTTGTTGGGAAGGCGTTGTTGAGCCGCACTGAGGCCCTCGTAGCCACCCACGGTGCGATCTACACCGGCAAAAAAGGCTATACATCTCTGTACTTGCACAGGCAGGGCTTTACGCAGTTCATCGATATTGCTCACCACCTGCTGTACAGCTTTCTCGTCGAAGTCCAGCGCCCGCGCCACATCATCGAAGATGCCTATATAGTCCACGATCAGGCCGTGTGTTTTGATCTGGCCGAAGGTGCGGTTCGTCCGGCAGATGGCTTGCAGCAGGTTATGGTCCTTCATCGGCTTATCGAGATACATCACCTGCAGAATGGGTGCATCGAAACCGGTCAGCAGCTTGCTGGTAACGATGACAAACTGGAGCGGGTCGGCAGGATCGCGGAAACGGTCGAGCAGCTTCTCTTCGCCATCCTTGTCACGGATATGCTGTTTCCACTCAGGCGGATCACCCTGAGCGGAGGTCATTACGACAGCGCTGACTTCCGGTTCGATCATCTCATCCATCACCTGTTTATATAGTACACAGCACTCGCGGTCAAAGACCACCACCTGCGCCTTGAACCCGTTCGGCTCTACCTTCTGCTGAAAGTGTGTAACGATATGTTGCACCACAGCCCGGATACGCTCGGGATTCTTGACCAGCACTGCCATCTTGGCGGCGCGCTTGGCCAGGTCGTCTCGGTCCTGCTCGCTCAGGTTGCCGGTAATCTGCTTGTAGGCTTCGTCAATGGCGGCTTTATCAATCTTGAGCCTTACTTCCGGCGCTTCAAAATGGAGCGGCAAAGTGGCCTTGTCGCGAATGGAATCCTGGAAGGAGTAGCGGCTCATATAACCCTTCTCATCCTCATCTGCCCCGAAAGCCCAGTATGTGTTGCGGTCGGCGCGGTTGATGGGCGTACCCGTCAGGCCAAAGAGGAAAGCATTCGGAAGTGCCTCGCGCATCTTGCGGCCAAGGTCGCCTTCCTGGGTGCGGTGTGCCTCGTCAACCATGACGATGATGTTGGGGCGTTCGTTGAGCCTGCCACCTGCCTCTGCAAACTTGTGGATGGTGGTGATGAGTACCTTACGCACATCCTGGGAAAGAAGTGTCTGTAACTCCTGCCGCGTAGCGCAGCCAACCATATTCGGTACATCGGCGGCATTGAAGGTGGCGGTGATCTGCGTGTCGAGGTCAATCCGGTCCACCACAATCATAACCGTGGGATTGCCCAGCTTCGGGTGCATTCGCAGCTTTTGCGCTGCAAAGACCATCAGTAACGACTTGCCGCTGCCCTGGAAATGCCAGATGAGCCCCTTCTTGGGGTAGCCCTTGACCACGCGGGCAACAATCTGATTGGTGGTCTCGTATTGCTGATACCGGCAGATAATCTTGATGCGGCGGTGTTTCTTGTCAGTGGCAAAGAGGGTAAAGTTCAGCGCAATATCCAGAACCACTTCGGGCCGGAGCATTTTCTCAACCGTAGCCTTCACATGGTGAAGTTGCCCCTCCTCCTGATGTTCCTCGTCGCGCCACGGTCCCCACATTTCGATGGGCATGCGGATGGAGCCATAGCGGAAGAGTTTGCCTTCGGTGGCAAAAGAAAAAACGTTCGGCACAAACATGGCCGGGATTTCCTTCTCATAAATCTGGTTGATCTGGAAGGCGCCGTCGAACCACGTCACTGCGCTGCGAGTTGGGGTTTTGGCCTCGCCGATAACTAATGGCAGACCGTTGACCACAAAAACCACGTCGAAGCGTTTCTCCACCGCCCCTGCCTGATACGTCCACTGGTTGGTGACAATGAGATGGTTCTCTGTCGGGTCGAAGGCGTCCATCATGCGCACGGGTACATGCTCGCCGTTCTTGCCGAAAGGCATGGTCTTTTCGCCGCGAAGCCAGGCCATAAAGTTCTCGTTGGCCCGCAGATTATAGATGACTTCATCGGCACGATCAGGCTGGGCGGCTATTTCCTGGTTGAGACGGATAAGCGCTTCGCGCAGCCACGGCTCAACCATCACGTCACCGGCCTTACGCGGCACCTCGCCGACAGGAACATAGGTCCAATGGGCCGGGCGCAGTTCATCACCGAGAGAATCACCATAGGCTGGAGGTTTTTCGCGGATCTTCCATGATTCCAACTCCTTAGCCGAAGAAGAAGCCCACTCTTTTTGCCCCCTCTCCCCCTGGGAGAGGGATGGGGGTGAGGGTTGCCGCCCGCCACAAACGGCGGCAATAATCATCTGTTCGACTGTGTTGAATTCGGTAAAGGTCATTCGACCACCCCCCCAGTGTCCACCCTTGTCTGGTCCAATACGTTGTATTCGGCCTTCGACCTTCAATTTTTCAATTTGTTTCTTGATGGCCCGATCTGTAACTCCCACGCTCTCCGTCAGCTCTGCTATAGTGACGTTGGGATTACCTCGCATAAAATCTATGATTTTCTGTGAACTTTTCTGTGAACTTATCGGTGAACTTTTCCCCGTCATTTTCCCCGTCATCCCTTCCGCATCTACCTCTTCCCCGGCGATTTTCACCGAACCTTTCACTTCTTTCCGGTGAACCGTAGCCGTGAACAGGCAGCCTTCACGGTCATCTGTAAAGCTGATATCCGGCCAATCCTCCAAAGCGCGCTTGATCCCCGAGCCTAACCCTTTATAAGGCAGAATGCCTTTGGCCACATAGGAAACCAGGATCGGGTTGCGGATATTGGAAATGGCAAAGGCTGCCATCTCCGCAGTGAGCGAGTCCGCATTCGTGACATCCCGTTTGAACTGGCGGTGACTGTCTTCGCCGAGAGTGATTTGGGCTTGCAGTTCTGATACGTTCATGTGGGCACCTCCGTGTCGCCGCGTCTGGCGACGACATCGAGAATCATTTGCTTGGTGGTGTTGGATTGGGTGAACATAGTCATGAGGGAAAACGCTCCTTTATGTAGGCATTCATTTCGCTCAGTGGTATTTCCTGTGAGGAATTGCCACTCCTGGCGTAGAACTTTTCAATCAGTTGGCCGTTCTTGTCCCTAAGTTTCAGTATCAGAGGATCTTTGGCAGGCGCCACATCGATCTGGCAGACCTCCTTATCCCCTACCTCGTGAAACACAATCTGTATTTTACTTGTAATAAATACTGCTCCAAATTGCTGGTTCAGCAGATTGCGAAGATGTAGTTCAAACTTGTCCCGATCCACATCACCTAGTGAAAAGTAATCATGCTCAAGGCCAAGCACGCCCCCTTCATCATCCACACCGATAAGCAGAGTGCCGCCTCTCGAATTGGCGAATGCTGCAACAGTTTTCAGGATTACTTCCTCGATCTTTTTGTTGACCTCACCTGCATTAATATCCCAGCGTAGCGTTGACTTGAACTCCAATTCGTCGCTTTCACCCTCGGTAATCATTTCCTCCAATGTCACAGGTGCGACCGATTCCTCGGTCGCGGTTATGTTTTCCAGAAAAGCGTTGAGGTGATCCGCTAATATTTTACGCCGTTCTTCAAGGAATTGCTCATAGTTTTCAATCTGCCAAAGACTTTCTTCTTGCGGAATGCATTGCAGGTCAAGTGCCTTAGGAAACTTACTCTTTACTGCGGCGAGATAGTCCGCGGCATTTGTGTCCGACTTTGTTCGGTTAGCTACCTGCGTTAATATTGCTCGATTAGTCAGTTCCTGGGCAAGGGCATATTTCACCCGGTTTCCAAATCCATATCCGGCATCTTTCAATTTAGAGTAGGGAAAGATGTGGTCATTTTCCAGTTGGTATTTGCTGCCCATGTTCTTTCTGAGGCTAATACCTGTTGTAAAGCAAAACGCTCCCTGGCTCTTCAGATACCAGCGAACCAAGCTGAAAAGTGGATGCTGGATGGCTCTCCCGACAAATTCAAAAGGCATGATCTCCAGCCGGCTTTCCTCGGCAATCACACGAAGTAAGTCATCGAAGGGTTGCTCCGACTCGGCTACCGTGCGCAAATCTCGATCAAGCTTCTGTGGGAGCTGGCTGACATAACGCGACCTGACTTGCGAATAGTAGAACCACTTCATCATCTTGCGGATTTCCGTGTCTGTGAGATGCTTTCCATTCTTATCAAAGCAAAAGACAATGATTGGCACCAGCGCGTAGGGCGAACTGATCTCGTGCGTGTGATCCACGTAAGCGTTCGATCTCATTAGGTTGACGACATAGTCGAGCACCTGTTTGTCCAAACGCTCCCATGTGGAACGTATTTTCTCGTTGTTATCCTCCCCGTGCAACTTCCGCATGTCCGAACCCAGATGGTAAAGACAACCGAGGAGCACATAGACAATGAAATCGAGTTTGAAAACAAATCCCTCTTGCTCTAGTGCAGCTAATTTTGCCTTGAACCGGTCTCGTGCCTGCGGCCAATAGCCGGATATCTGCGCCAAAGCCAGTTCAGCATCTGTCAGTGCAACACCGCTTGCGTTGACCTTGTAAAAAATATAAATGGCCTCCCGAATGCTGGCCCTAACGGGAACCGTTTGTTCGGGGAAATCGCGATCCCTGATCCGCGTTATCGCATTAATATTCTCATTAAGGCGTTTAAGTTCATCCATGGTGATGTTCTTTCCGATTTCGGCGAACTTGGATTGCAGATCAAAAGCGCTAATTTTTCCCTGGAATACGTCGGAAATGTTCTGCCACAGAGGGTTATTCTCCATTTTGGTCTTCATGTAGTAGGAAAGTTCGAGCGTTTCTATATTCACATAAAGCCCACGAGTGTCGTTCATGATTTCAGGGGTGGTATAGTAAGGCGGAATCTGACCGCGCATCAGCATATAGAGTGTAGTAATGCGTTGCTGCCCATCCAACAATACCCGAACAGCACCCTGCTTTTGGTCGTATTTGTGAGGTCCTTTCAATTCTGGTGGATTTGCCGTCTCCCATGTCAGCATTGTGCCCGTCGGGTATTCTTTGATCAGCGAATCGATCAATTGTTTTGCATCATCCCGCTTCCATACGTATTCCCGCTGGAATGCCGGAATAAAGAGTTGATTCTCGTCAATCTTTTCAAGAATTGTAGATATTTTCATCGTTCATCCTTTAGATTTTGGTTGGTACTCATCCTCAAAATTCCGAAGCCCCCAAGTATGACGAGCCCGTCTGCGATGCATGACGCTTTATCCGGGAAACAACCTGAGGCAATGTCATAACCCCCCGTAGTATCAAATTGTAAATATGGCCGTAATCGAGTAATAGCATGGGCGTCCTTTGCTTTGAGGCGGTGCGCTTGGCCCCCTCACTAAAACCAGACATCGAAATGAACAGTCCCATTGTATTATCCGCCTTTGATTCGATCTTGGCCATGAATGTGTCGATGTCAGGAGATCCAACGGGTTCGTTCGTGAACTTTGTTTCAAGTAAAAACGTCGTGCCTTCTATGGTGATCGCTCCATCGATTTGGCGACCATCTGACTTGTAACCGGTGCGTGCATCCAACTCGAAGAAGATAGCGAGGTCGTAAAACCACCTCTCGAAGGTGTATCCGCCTTCCTGCGTCCCCAGCTGAGGTGTTATATTTTCAAGCTGACTCTGGAGTTTTTCAATAGATTGCTGGGCAGCCAACCGCGTAGACATCTCTTCTAATGCGGCCTTGCGCCTATTTTTGGTATCCATCGTCTCACGAATCGTCTCATTGATTCTCTCCACCTGTTCCCTGAGCCGAGCGACTGCTTGTTTTGCTTCTGGAATCCGTATCTTTGTATCTTCTTTCCTCTCCAAATCAGGAAAGTGCCGCATGTCCGCCAGCGACTGAGCCATGTTAAGGATGGCGTCGTGACCATGATCACTTTTCACTAACTGCGGCCAGAGCCACGCCACGAAATCGCGTTTGGTTTGGTCAGTGTGCCATTGAGCCAACGCTGAATCCTTAATCCTGTGTTGCTGGAGAAAAAATCGAAGAGACGGCTTATACCAGAACGCTTTCAAAATGGCATCCTGGGTCAGCTCAATAAACACGGGCGATAGCCTTTTGTTCATATGTTTGGTCTCCATTTCGAAGATATTGAAACATCGAGAATCATCTGCTCGGCGATGTTGAATTCGGTGTAGGTCATCGCATTACCTCGTTCAGCAAGGTTGCGTTCAGGTTTTTCGAAGAAAGAACCGCCTCCTTGGCATAGACCTCTGCTTGCTCAAACTCCAGCAATCGTGCAGCAACATTATCTTGAACTCCGTTTTCCGGGATAGGAATGGATAGTGCTGAGAAATTGCTCTTGTTGAGAATCGGAACGGCTGTACAAGAAGAAGCTTGACGGAAGAGCTTCTGTTGACGACATAGAGAGTAAAACACGACCAAAGGATTTTGCTCCGGCTTGCAAACGACCGAGTTTATTTGTTGATTCGTCAGGCACCGTTCACTCGCCATCGCTACTTTTCCAATCGTTGAACCAATACAGACAACCATGACCGCATCGCGGGGAATTGGCCGCCCCGTGTCAAGGCCATCGCGAGAAATGCGCTTTTCTGTCGCAGTTACATAACGAGAACCAGAGATGTCGGCTGGCGAGACAAAAAGACATTCTGCAGGCTCGTAATACCGCGCCTCCGATGTCTTTGGCGTCGTGCCGGTGATGATTTGGCCGAGATTATCAATTCGGGTTTGGTACACAGCGTCTCCGGTAATAAGTGCATCCTCAAGCCACGCTTCCCGTGCTGCCGCGATTGAGGCAATGAGAACAACATTTCTTTGCTCCACCTCATCCACAGCCCACAAGATTTCTGCGATGCGGCGCTGCTGTTCGAGGGGTGGGAGGGCGAACTCAAAGTTGGAGAGACTGCTCCAGTTGGTGCGCGGCGAGAGTGAGCCCGCAGAGGTCCCGACTGCATGTTGAAAGAATCGCTCAGACACACAGAGGAACGGCAGGAGTTCCGGCAGTAGGTGGTCATTCTTCGGTGCCAGCACGTAGATGTCACCGGACACCACCGCGTCGAACTATGCCACAGCCACCTTGCGCTGATAGGCCCGCCGCTTGCCGAAAAGCACCTGTCCTGGTTTGCAGCGTCGCGTGAACGTGGTGCCGTCCGCCACGTTGCCCCATGTCCGAATATGCAGTGAACCAGGTTCGAGATGTTCCAGCCCAATAAAACGCTCGATGCCCACCGCGTTCGGATCACGCTCGGTCTCGTTGACATTCGCAACGACATCCCCAAATTTCACGCCCTGCCATTTGGAGTGGTCAAAAAGTGGTAGCTTTGCCCAGTCTGGATTAGGCTGGAAACAGCCGAGCGACGGAAGTGAGAACGTCAAGATTTCCTCCCTGCAAGCCATGCCCTGCCTTTGGCAGTGAGACGGTATTTCTGGAGGCGGCTAGTGGGTTTGTCAGGTCGAATCATCTCGATAAAACCAATAACTACCGCCGGTTGGAGATAACGATCTCGGAAATTGGCCTGTCCTTTCAATCCCAGCGCAAATTGCATTTCTGCCCTGGTCATAGGAGTGGTGAGAATCTCCAGCAATCTTAAAACCTCGCCTGCTACTTCACCCGTGACTTCACCTGCGACTTCACCTGCGACTTCACCTGCGACTTGTGCGGTGACTTCCCCGGTTATCCCACCGACGGCCTTGAAGGCCAGGTCAGGCTTTCTTCGAATGGTAACCACAAAGCCGTCTGTCAGAGCAAACTCCGGCTCGTCAAGGCCGACGTTCCGGCAGCGCCTGATCATGTCGCCTGTTCCTGTACCCATCCTTTCGATGTACTTGGTAAGATAGAGCGGCTCGGCCAACAAGGGATTAAAGGGCACTGAGCCGTGGGGCTTTCGCAGTTTTGCAAGGGTCAAGGGCGGCGAAAGGGTTCCGGGATTCCAGACCTCCAGCCGGTCTGCGAAGAGCATTACCTGTACACTGCCATTGCTCGTATAGTCCCGATGGGCCACCGCATTTACAATTGCCTCACGGATTACTTCAGGAGGTATCTCATAGGCCACAGGCGCTTGGACACTGTGAGCTCGGGTTCCAACGGCAAGGTCGATCTTGGAGAGTACAAAATCAACGGCCTGATCTACCAGTTCAAAGACCGTTCCCTTGTAGACTCGGTAGAAAGGGATAGGTTTGGTTACCTCAACGCCATGAAAATGGGCGCACTTGACCTCGGAGGAAATAAGGAAGCGCTGAGGTTGTTTACCAAAAAGCAATACCGCTGCGTTGCTCGGCCTTTCTTTATCAAGGAGGTTCAGGTGGGTAAGGACCTCCATGGTCGTGGATTCTTCAGGCAGCGGCAAGCCTCTGGCCCGTCGGGCCTGATTCAAAAAGGCATGTATCTTATCTTCATCCAGATCGCCAATGGTCGCGTTTCTACAGAAGGATGCGTCAAAGGGGCCCGAGCGTATCAGTTCGTGTTCCTCAAGATACTGAACGAGGCTTCCATACAGGGCGGCAACGAGCTCTGAAGCACTGACAAAGCGCCGCCTCACCACCTGGTCGCCCGCAGCCTTGATAAGTGCCTGCATCCGGGGTGCCTTGCCGTCGTCACCGGCGCCTTTGACGAAAATAAGACGGTGTTTACCGAGCCGTGTCGCAAGATCGAATTCCCGGTGGGTAGGTGAATACCCTTTCTCGTCCTCCTTTCCGTATTCCTTCCCGAAAAGCCCCACGTAGATATGGCATCGTTCAACTTCGTGGAGATAGACCTCGTCGGCCCGTCTGTCAATGGCGGGCACGTCTTCAAAGAGGAAAATCTCGAAGAACCGGCGGAGAAGAGGATCTCCCCGCAAGAACTCCCTCAGAGCCTTGCGCTCCTCGGCAAACTCCTTCTGGACTGAACTCACGAATATCAGGAGTTTTTCGGTCATTGGCGCCCCTCCAGCATGGAATTCAATGCCTTTCTGACCTCGTGCGAGCTTTCAAGCCAGTTCTTCAAAGCCTCTGTCAGTCTATCCTTTCCGTTTAAAGGTTCTGGTGTGCTCTTACCATTCACGCTATAAATTGAAGGTGCGTCACGAACTTCCATTGCCGATGACGGATTGGTCACGTAAAGCGGGATGCTGAGGTTGCTATCCTTGGCACGGATTTCCTCGCGAGAGGCGACGCAGGTAAAGCCGGGTTCGTCATTGAAGCTCTCGTAAGCTTTCACGATGCGCTCGATGTGGTCATCGGTGAGAAAGCTCTGGGCGCGTTCGCGGGTAACCTCATTTACGGCGTTGATTAAAAGGATTTTACCACGGCGCGCTTTGGGTTTAGTTGCCCGGCAGATGACCACGCAGGCCTCCATGGGCGAGTTGTAAAAGAGGTTTGGCCCAAGGCCGAGGACGCACTCGATAAGGTCGGCCCCGATGAGCTTGCGCCGCATCTCACCTTCTTCCTGGCGAAAAAGTACACCGTGTGGAAAAAGGATTGCGCAACGGCCTGTCTTGGGCGCGAGGCTTTGGAGGATGTGCTGCCAGAAAGCATAATCGGCTCTGCCCTGAGGCGGGGTGCCGTAGAGGTTGCGGCCCCACGGGTCGGCGGCAAAGGCTGCACGGTCCCATTGCTTGATCGAATAGGGCGGATTGGCCAGTACCATGTCAAACTGCATGAGCCGGTCACCCTGGACAAGCTTGGGTTCGCTGAGGGTGTCGCCGCGCTCGATGCGAAAGTCCTCGATGCCGTGGAGGAAACAGTTCATGCGGGCAATGGAGGAGGTCATCAGGTTGCGCTCCTGTCCGTATAGCCGGACATTGCGCCATTCCTTGCCCTGCCGTCGCAGATGCGTGATGCAGGAGAGCAGCATGCCACCGGAGCCACAGGTGGGGTCGTAGATGCTCTCGCCGGGCTGCGGCTGTAGCATCTCGGCCATCAAATGGACAACCGTGCGGTTCGTGTAGAATTCCGCGGCGGTATGGCCCGCATCGTCGGCAAATTTCTTGATCAGGTATTCGTAGCCCTGTCCCAGTTCATCTTCGGGCAGATTGGTGATTGTCAGCTCCAGTGTACTGAAATGCTCGACCAGATCGCGCAGCATGGCATCCGATAGCCGGTCCTTGTTGGTCCACTGGGCGTCACCGAAAATACCGTAGAGCTTATCTGGATTGGTAGTCTCGATGGCGCGCATGGCGTTCTGGAGGGCGCGCCCGACATTCGAAGCGGCCTGCCGCACCTCGCACCAATGGGCTACCGGCGGAATCTGAAAGCGGTGGTTTTCCGGGTAGGTAGCGAAATCCTTGTCTCCGCCCGATTCCGCCAAAGCGGTTTGTGTCTCTTCATCAAAGACATCGCAGAGCCGCTTATAGAAAAGCAACGGGAAGATGAACTGCTTGTAATCACCGGCATCAATAGTCCCGCGCAGGAGCACCGCCGCACCCCACAGGTATGATTCGAGTTGCTGCTGGGAGATGCGGGAAACCACGGATTTCACAAATGGCACGGATTGGTCTTTGGTCTTCATCAACGCACCACGCGCTTCCATCGCAAATCTTTATACTTGAAATTGAGCAGAAGGGCCAGCCGCAGATCCGTAATGGCAAGATAGCCGATCATCTGCGCAACATGAGTTTCGTTGAATTCTGAAACGACCTTGGGATCGGCAATGACAACATTATCTACGATAAGATCAGGAACAAGGATATCAACCAGCGCACCTTCGTAACGCACCTCGAATCGTCGCTGCTGTTCAACCGTGTGCCCTCGTTTCGACAATTCAATTACCAGAGCATTCTCGTAGGCTTTCTCGCTCAGGCCCGGCTTGAGAGTGTTCAAAACCTTCATCGCCGCTCCCACAATAGACTCGCTTAATTCCCTATGAATTATTTTATCCGTGACCATTCGTGTTATCCGTGGTTAAAGCCTTCAAGAGATCTTCACGTATCAGAATCCCAATCAGTCGTTCTTCGGCAGCGAATGCAGATTCGGCACTTTCTTTAAGTCGCTTCATGGCCTGATCGACCGAAAGCGTCTTCTCCTCAATCTTCGGCTCGACATAGCGCGGGATGTTCAGGTTGTAGTTATTGGTCGCTATTTCCTCCAGCTTGACCACGCGGGCGACGCCTTCCACGTCCTTGAAATCCCGATACCAACCGTAGATGCGTTCGACGTGCCCGGGCAGCAGTTCATTCTGGGCTCGGCCCGTCTTAAACTCCTTCGAGGCGTCGAGGATGAGCACCTTGTTCCTGCGATCCCGGGACTTGCGCTGGCGAAAAACGAGGATGCAGGCGGCGAGACTGGTACCGTAGAAAAGATTCGGGCCGAGGCCGATGACAGCTTCGAGTAAATCCATTCGGAGTATCTTCTGACGGATCTTACCCTCGGCACCCATGCGGAAGAGCGCACCATGGGGCAGCACCACTGCCATGCGGCCGGTCTTGGGTGCCATAGACTTGATCATGTGCTGCACCCAGGCGTAGTCACCGGTCTTGCCCGGCGGCATTCCGGCGAAACCGCGGCCATAGGGATCGCTACCCCAGACTTCTTCGCCCCATTTTTCCAGTGAAAAGGGCGGATTTGCGATGACGCAGTCGAAGGTAGCAAGATTGTCGCCGAAGAAAAATGCCGGGCTGCGGAGTGTGTCACCGCGCACAACCTGAAAATCTGATGCGCCATGCAGGAAGAGATTCATGCGGGCGATGGCGGATGTGGTGAGGTTTTTCTCCTGCGCGAAGAGTTTTCCCCAAAGCGTGCGGTCATCGCCGTGGTTTTCCTTCACATGATGGATGGCCTCCAGCAACATGCCGCCCGTGCCGCAAGCCGGGTCGTAGATGGATTCGCCTTCCTTCGGATCAAGGATATTCACCATCAACCGTACCACTGAGCGCGGAGTGTAGAACTCGCCGGCCTTCTTATTGGTGGCGTCAGCGAATTTTTTGATCAGGTATTCGTAGGACTGGCCGAGAATGTCCGCCTGTGTCGCCTGGTTGCCGAGGTTGATGCGGGAAAAGTGCTCGATAAGGTCGCGCAGCAGAGAATCCGATAGCCGGTCCTTGTTGGTCCACTGGGCGTCACCGAAAATACCGTAGAGCGTTTCCGGATTTGCCTTCTCAATACCGCGCATGGCCTTTTGCATCGCCTGTCCTACGTTGGTCGTAACCGCGCGTGCATAGTTCCAGTGACAATCGTCCGGCACCTGGAAACGATAGTTCTGGGGGAACTGAGCGTATTCCTCATCGCCGTCTGACTCTTCCATGGCGGTCCGATACTCTTCGTCGTGAACATCCGAGATGCGCTTAAAAAACAGCAGCGGGAAGACGTAAGTCTTGAAGTCCGCTGCATCCACTGGCCCACGCAGGATGTTGGCCGCTTCCCAAAGATGCGATTCGAGTTGGTTAAGGCTGACACCGTTATCCATATGTATGTCAGAAGAAACTCTCATGCTTCCCCCTTTTTCCCCTGTGATAGGCGAAAACGATGTTTCTTTAAGTCAGAATCTTGCTCAACTCTTTTAAGCCTACAAATTGAACGGTAATATCCTTATAACGCCTGGCAAAGGGACGGTTGCTGTCGGATGTAACAACAAGATTTTCCCCTTCCGGGTATTGCTTTCGAAAAGATATGAGATTTCCGGCATCAAAGTCTGACTGACTCCACTTGCATTCAATGGCAAAGGGTGTTTTTTGTTGGCTAAGCATCACAAAGTCAACTTCGTGACCACGTTTGTCTCTCCAGTAAAGAACCTTCCTTGTCTGAAGATGAGCCTGCATTTCGTTGAGCACGAAATGCTCCCAGAGAATCCCTTTATCTTCCTGTCTCAACTCAGTCCATCCCCGGTGCGCACAGACAAAGCCTGTATCGAAGGCGTACACCTTTGGCGCGGAAACAATCTCTGTGGGGCGGTGAGAACTGAAGGGTCGTATGATATGGACCACAAAGGTTGCCTCAAGCACAGAGAGGTAGTTCGCTATTGTCGTCCTGCTCACTTCACAGGGACGGGTAAATCGCGTTGCCTCAAATATGCTGCCGCTCTGGGCAAAAAGAATCTCAGCAAATTTCATAAAGGAATAGCGCCTCTCAAGGCGGAAGAGTTCCTGAATGTCCTTTGCCCAGTAGGCATCCATCCATTCCTGTATATCCTTTTCAGGGATTGTCTTTTTGAGAAAGTATGGAGGCAACCCGCCATGAAGAAAACGGTGCGGCAGATCAACATTGCCAAAATCAATAAGGTCCTGCAGACCCATGGGGGTAAGCCAGAGCTCCGCTTTTCTGCCTGTAAGGGTATCTCTGAATTTTGATGATGCGCCAAGCATAGACGATCCTGTAGCTATTACCTTCACATCGGGATAATGGTCAGCGGCAATCTTCAGGATCTCGGAAGGGTTCATAAGCCGGTGTACCTCATCCAGTACAATCCTTTTTCCATGAAAATTATCGAGAAATGATTCCGGATCATCCATAAGCTTTCTCACACGGGGAAGCTCGCAATCAAAATATTCAATATCAGGGAGGGCCCTGCAAAGAAAGGTTTTTCCTACCCTCCTAACCCCGGATAGCCATATAATAGACTTTTCTTGCCAGGATTCATCAATCTTGTTCAGCCAGAAGGTTCTATTTACCATATGTCTATAACAATATCAGACAGTGCTACTAAATGCAATTATTAATATCTTCGGCATAGAGTTTATTGAAATTCTTTTAAGAGTGCTATGGATAAACTACAACAAAAAACCCGCTATTTCTAACGGGTTTTTGCACTTTGTTGCACTGTCTCGTATTCTTAAATGGGGCGGCGTCCATCAAATTAATGAGATAACACATTGATTTACTTTATATTGTCAATATCGATATTTTACGGATATCCCCAAAAATACCCCCATAATATTTCCCCTTACTGTTTTATTGTGGTAATTATTTTAATTTAATAGACCATGTGTTATCATAGCCGTCGGTGCAAATAAGTTTTTCAAACCCCATCATTATGAGTTTAGTTTTGTAGTCCTCATTGTTCCATAGATTATATACAAGAGGTCTATTCATCAGGACGTATCTGATTTTGAGGACATTATGCTCCTTGCCTGTTGTAGATACATGCACGTCCATCATTTGTTTAAGCAAACCATGTTCATATTCTTTTGCAAATCTCTGCCTCTCCAAAATAGGTGCGTTTTTATCTCGTACGGCTTGCTCTCTCTTTCTTTTTGCTTCCTCCTTTCTGTCCTCATCCTCACCTTTCTTAATCTGAGCCACTATCTTATCAGCTTCGAGCCTTTCGGGGGCGTCGTTTGGAATTGCCTTCAAATGCCTTATAGTTTCCGGATCTCGAATTGAAAGCGCCTGCGCCTGTTTCAAGTGTTCGGTCGGTGACATGGCTTTGAACTTATCGGCATAGGCTTTTGCATTTCTACGTGCTACTTCGTTCTGCAGGGCCAAAGGAGTTGCTGCATCCTGTATTGGATCACAACCGGCCATAAATAACAATAGACATAAGAACGTGATTACTTGCCTTACCATCTTTTCCCCTCCTCCAAGCATGACCTTGAATATAGAGCTGGCTATTGAGACTTTACCTTTAAATATACATTTTGATTATTTTGCCTGTTATGTTTAATTGACTCCCAACCTTAGAATCATTGTCCTTTATGTCAAGTTTATTTTCAAGTATAAATTAATCAAAGGATTCAGTCCTTGCTTTGGCTCTCGCTACAGAGAGTCTCACACAGACATTCAATGTCAGCCTCACGCCATGCCGACGTCCGGGTAGTCAGTTTGACCGGTTTGGGAAATATACCCTTACGAATACCGGCCCACCACGTACTTTTAGAAACCGGAATTTTTTCAAGAACTTGAGGCAGCCGCAGAAAGCGAGCGTTTTTCATATCTTTTTTCTCCTGTAACTGAATTTATATTGTACTTCTTCTTCGGACTCTTTCTTGACCATCTCTACCTAAGATCTACAGATCGGATTTTCTTGACCAATACTTCGAATGGATCACCGCCTTTTTCCCATGGCTGGATCTTTGGCCTAAACTGATCAATGCATCTTTGATTCCCGAAGATCACCGCGTTACCGGGCTTATCAGCGACACAGATGCTTGCAGACTTAAATTGCCCACAATTTGAGCAGCTAAAAACTGTAGGTAAGACTACTTTTTCACGAAAGTCCTTATCATTAACAGTCTCATAACTCATGAAAATGACCCCCAGATGGGCAAAGAATGCGTTAAGAGCGGGTTTAATCCCATTGAAGTTTTCCATCCCCATCGGAGCGGGGGGCCTCGGAGTCAGTCGGGCGCCGACTGGTAAGGCCATGGTTTCGTCTTGCCGATAGTTAAGGGGTAAGTTTTTGAACTCTTTGCTGACTTCAGGATTTATTGCAGCACCTTCTTCATTTTTCTTCTTCATGTGTCTATTCCTCCTTCATATATTGTGCGATTGTACCCTTTGGGCTTTCTACTACGTCCATGGAGCCTCAAGCTTCGAAACCTCTACAATGACCCTTCCATCCTTATTTATTTTCAGTTCTATGATAGCTATGGGGGTTGATTTCTGGAAGATTAGGAGTCCAGGCCTGCTGTCTGTGGTCTCCATAATTTTAATACCTAAGATTTGAAGCTGGCTGTCAATCTCTTCCGGTGCCCCTCTAATTCCGTAATCCTCCAATAAATCTTTAAGGGCTTGCCGGCAAAGCTTTTCATCTTGTGTGCACATGGTTTTTTCTCCTTTCTTTAATCTTAGTAAACAGTCTCATAGTAACGGTTAGCTTTTACGCTCCCACTATTAAAATGCACAATGCTGTAATCACAGCCAGGTTGAAATTCTGTCTTAAAGTATTGTGGAATTATGATTTCGTGGTCCTTAAAAGAAATATCTTGATCACCTGCTGACAGAATTTCGCTTAAGATTTCTTCCCACATTTCCGGCTTAAGTGGGAGATGATCACGTAAGCCTTTCGTAGATTCAAGCTTCTTTCGTTCAGACAGAAAATAGTCAATCACCTTCACCGCTTCTTTGTTGTCGGGCTTAAAATTCTTTTTGTATTGCTCGAAAGAAAGAGGACACCGCGTTTCTGGAGGGGGCCTTACTCCAGAAACGCCCTTATATCCTTTACATCCTTTTTTAGAGGATATAGGATTAGGATCTATAGTAGTGTTGCTTGAGTGTTGCTTGCCTGTTGAATTGATGTTGTTTCGTAGATGTAAGTTATTGAATACAAAACGGATAGGGTGTCGTTCCTGTGTTGCCTTCCTGTCGGGATAGTGTTGAAGTCCATTCGAAAGCTCTTTGACAAATCGTCTCACCTTGCTCCGATCCCATTGCCATAGAGAAGCGTATCCCTTGAGCGTGCCCTCTTTTCCGTTGTCAACGTCGACGGTTAGACTGTAAAGCGCCTCAAGAGGAGTATATGGCCGGTCCTTTGGCAGGAAAAACACCGCTCTTTTGTCAATCGGTATCCAGTTTCCCTTTTCCATTTTTGTTATACTCTCCTTTCTCGTGCTCGGTCATTACCTTTACGCCCTGGAATCCCTCAGATCCAACATTTGAGCTCGAAGGCGCTTAAGAGTCCTTATAAAGTTGAGTATAGGAACAGGGGGGTTCTCGTTGAAGGCTTGAAGTAGCTTTTTGACCTCTTCAGTATCCGGTGCCTCAAAAAGTACCCTTGTCCCCTGTAAGACAAGCCCTATTTCAATCCCTTTGAGTTTTAAGAAAGCCACATCGTGAATGTCATATAGTGTAATTCGGTGGTAGGCCATGCTCGTTCTCCTTTCCCGTATTTGTTGGTAAGAGTAAAACCTGATTTTACAATATTTAAAATATCGGAGGAAAAATTGACTCTAACTTTTTGTCATAGGAAGATTGGGTAATATAGGTAATTATCTGATTATTAAAAGCAATTTACTTCACGTTTTTTAATGGCTTCTGTACTGGGACTAAAGCAAGGATAATAAATATCCAATACAAGGTGCACCAATTCATAGGTTTCGAAGTGGGTAGCACGACAGGAAGGGTCTAAACACTTTGTAGGGTGCGATATTTTCTTGAAGCATGTTATGAGGTCAAGAATCAGACTGTTGAACCATTCGCTTTTATTGATCTGTTCGTAGTCTTTGGCTGTGACGCCCATTTCATCCAACCATGCCACAACTTCCTTCGTGATCCTGGGAGAGCACTTTGGGACGATGGTAAATAGCCTTCTCACAAGTTTCCACCGGTCGGGTAGGATGAATATGTTATGTCCAGCGTAATTCATTAGAATTGCGTTAATATCCTTTATTATTTGGCCTTCACGGGGCTTCTCTCTTCCATATGCTGCTTGCTTCCTCGTGCAAAGACTATGAAGTTTATTCAAGAGGATATCCGTCCTACGCGCTTTTTCAGGCCATATAATAGTTTCCTGAAAATAGCTAAAATCTAAGTCCTGTTTTCTTTTGGCAAATGTCTTTAAGGGTTTGAAGCTGCTTTTTTTGAGAATGGCGCTGTCAGAGTCCAGGCAATTGACAATAGACAGGGCTTCGTTATCATATCTTCCCTGATGGTATGTTGCCTTTTGCCCTTGTCCTTTTTCCATTTTCGTTGCCGTATCCGTTCCCATAACGTGCGTATTCATATGGAATTGCATTATGCCATGTCTTATTTCCTTTATACATCTGCTGGATTAAGCTGTCAACCCATCCTTAGTATTTTTTAAGGAAGGCACGTTCATGAAAAAAATTCTCATAATTTGGAGCGGACTCTCCGTCCCCGGTTATGAACATATGTTCATAATCCATACGGGTGAGGGGGGGGTTACTCCGCGCTCTCCTCATTCTCGTTGTTTACCTTATCAAAGGTTATCTTCCCCCCGCGTCCAGGCTTCCTGGTCGCGCTCTGCTCTTTGATGACTGCAGCTATTTCATCGGCTTTTTTGATACTCCAGTAGTAGTGACCTTCTGAATCTTGGTATTGTGCCTTCAATCTCCCTTCGGATATGAGGCGGTACAATCGACTCCTGTCGCGATGGGTTATGTTACTGAGTTCTTTCAGATTTATGATCTTTTTCATGTATCCTCCAGTTCACTGTAGTGACCATACCGTGTGTTAGCATGTACCATATAAATGTATTGTAATTACAAGGTATTTGTCAACAATTATTTTAATTATTTATGCTATTTTTATTGACATTATTGTACCGTTTTTATATAATATACACATGGTAGTGATATATAATACTTAGAGGAGGTAATTATTATGATAGAGCTCGGTGTTATGTTTTTAATTTTGGCTTTGATAAGAATGGGGAAATAGTTATGAAGGCAATTGCTTATTTGAGATGTTCAACAACTTCACAGACAGCCATTGAAGGCGGGGTTT
Source organism: Syntrophus sp. (in: bacteria) (assembly GCA_013824835.1). GTDB lineage: Bacteria > Desulfobacterota > Syntrophorhabdia > Syntrophorhabdales > Syntrophorhabdaceae > PNOM01. The sequence goes on from PNOM01000002.1 coordinate 97,022, forward strand.
CTTTAGAGGTACAGCGACAACGTATCGAGGCATACTGTCAGTATACCAACTTTGATCTTGTCGCAGTTATCGAAGATGCTGGTATCTCAGGTGGCAAGAATAAAGCACGTGCCGGGTTCATAGATCTCCTTGACCGGATTGAAGCCGGGGATGTACAGGTTATCGTACTTTACAGCCTGGAGCGTATCAGTAGGGACATGCTTACGCTTCTTTCCCTGGAAAGGCTTCTTGATGAGAGAGACATTGAGCTCCACACCGTGGAAGGGCAGGTGAATACCTCTACTCCTGATGGTTGGCTCAACTTTGCTATGAAAGCCTTCCTGGGAGAGATGGAGCGCCGACAGGTGAAGTTCCGGACTAAGCGGGCCATGGAATTCAAGAAAGGCCAGGGGGCCGTTGTAGGTGCCATTCCGTTCGGATACAGGCGAGAAGGTGACAGCCTTGTCGTGGATCTTCAAGAACATGCCACTGTAAAGATTGTGAATGGTATGTATTCTCAGGGTATGCGCCTTTCTGATATCTGTCGGGAACTGGTAAATAGAAGTGTCAAGACTCGGGCAGCAAAGAGCTTCACACCTCAACAAGTTAAGAGGATCATAGACGGATATCAAGAGACTTTTCAGAAATCCAATAGCAAGCTTGGAGTAGAAATACGAAGCTTTATAGAGGCGATAGCATGAAAAAGAATAACAAGGGGAACGGTGTGTTATTCTCTGAAGAATTTAAGGCGGTCGTGAAGAAAATCAAACATAAAGAACCCGAACTTTCTCAAGTTCTAAAAGCTGGAGTCGCCCTTAAAAATCATACCGATAAGGAGAAATCATGAAGATTGTCCATTTAATTTTGACTAAAGAACAGGCAGCACATTTAAGACTTATCGTAGGAGGTGCAGCCTCCTCATCCTGCCTTGATGCCAAATATGTAGCGACCGCAAGGGAAGTGGTACGACTATTACCGGTAGGGCCATACCTCGAAGATTATGAAGACAATTTGGACGCAATCAAGGCGGCGAACTGGCGCCTCCAATAAAGGTGCTATGAAACAAACCGGGGATTTGCCACTATGGGGCTGGTCCCTTTTTTATTTTTATTCCTTTTTTACCCTCGTTTATTATGCGAATTCCTTAAAAAGCGACATTTTTCGAACACAAAATCAATAATAGTAAAGGTTTAGGGGTCATTTAATATGAACAAAGAAGACAAAATTGCGAAAGGG
>PNOM01000003.1 GCA_013824835.1 Syntrophus sp. (in: bacteria)
ATGATTACGCCCCCTCACCCTACCCTCTCCCGCGAGGGGCGAGGGAATATGGTTACCCCGAAGCAGAGCTTCGAGGAATCTATTGATTGAAACGGATATTCCTGGTTGAAAAACAGTTTCCCTTTTATTATAACTTGCAAAGACTCCTTCGCTGTGATATTCGATAAAAATATGTGTCTCAGTTCATCATGCATTATCTATAAGTGCCTTTCAGCGTTCTTCCTTTCGTCGAACACGAATATTGGGATTAATGAGCTTGTTCTACGCTTGATAAAATATAATACAATGGGGGTAATATGGGAGATGCAGGTGCTGTTCTTATCATCGCAACCATGGATACTAAAAGCAGAGAGATACTCTATCTGGGGGAGTGTTTCAAGGAGTGCGGCACACCAGTTGTTTTGCTGGATGCCGGGATTATGGGTGAGTCCCCATTCCCGGTAACGATTACCCGGGAAGAAGTTGCGCTGGCCGGCGGGATGACTCTGGCTGACGTTAGAAGTCTCGGCAGCGAAGGGGATGCCCTTGATGTTATGATACAAGGAGCAATAAAATATGCAAAAGACCTTTATCTGAAGGGAAAGATCAAGGGGATTATAGGCATCGGGGGCTCTATGGGCACTACCCTCGGCACAGGGGTAATGAGGGCATTTCCCGTGGGGTTCCCGAAGGTAATGGTATCAACTATGGCTTCCCGCAACACCCGCTCATTTGTAGGTACCAAGGACATCATGATGCTTCACTCAGTGTGCGATTTATCAGGGATTAACCGCATTACCGGAAAGATACTCCGGAATGGAGCCTTTGCTATTGCGGGCTTAGTAAAAGATACTGCCGGTTTTTCCTTACCCGAAAAACCTCTTATAGTTCTATCAACCTTGGGAACCACCGAAGGGTGTGCCAAGATGGTGAAGCAGGCCCTGGAGGACATGGGGAAGGAAGTCGTTGTTTTCCATACAGTAGGATCTGGCGGAGAGGCAATGGAAGAATTTATCCGGGAGGAAAACGTGGAGGCATTAATCGATCTATCTCTTCACGAACTGATGGACCATTATTTCGGGGGAGATTATGATGCAGGCCCTGAGCGTGGCGTGGCTGCCCTGGAGAAAGGTGTACCTACGATTCTTGTGCCGGGAAATATCGATTTCCTCGTTACTGGTCCTCTGAACACAGCGAAAGAACGTTTTCCCGGACGGCTCTATCATACCCACAATGCCGCAATTACAACGGTGCGAACAAAAAAGGAGGAGATGGAGTTCATCGGGATTAAGATTGCAGGGTTTTGTAGTAGGGCAAAAGGTGCGGTATCAGTTGTTGTGCCTGTACAGGGGTTTTCTGTGTGGGACAAAAAAGACGGGCCTTTCTATGATCCCGATGGAGTAGACGCCTTTATTAAGCCCCTGAAGAGCGGGCTTTCATCTAACATGCCATTACACCTTCTGCCATACCATATAAACGACCCTGAATTTGCACGTTCACTTCTTGAGATACTGTATGACATGATGAATTGAAAAAAGGAAGGGTGTAATTATGGCAGATCAACGGAGAAACGGGAAAAAATTGCTAAAGCTGTGTGCCCTTGCCATGGCACTGCTCCTCATTGGTGGTATTGTATGGATATTTTTTGAAGGAATGAGGGAGAAGGAAGGACGTATTAAAGTTGTTCTTGTCATGACTAAGGCCAAAGAAATACAGGACATAATAGAAAATTATTACATAGAACGTAAAATGCTGCCATCCGATAATGATGCGCTACGCCTTCCCGGTAGAGAATCTACACCCTATCTTACTGCTTTTGAAGAGAGAGGAAAATTATCCTACAGGGTTCATATATCGAACGGCGTCCTCACGGTGACGTTTTCGCCAGACCAAAGGCCCCTGTCCGGAAAGACACTTATCTTTGTTCCTCGAATCTCTGATGAAAAGTTTGACTGGACCTGCGACACCGGTTCAGTGGATCTGAAGTACCGGCCTTTGAAATGCCGGGGCCGATAAAGATTCCATACCCTCCTCCCCTCTTCGCGAAGAGGGGAGGAGGGTATGTTGTTACAAAACTAAGGGATTGTTCACTTCCTATAGCAGTAACGTGTTATTAACGGCAGACCATGTTGCAGCCCCCATGGTGATGGCATACACGAAACCAGGTACAGTCGAAATGTCTTCGGTGATGGGGTCGGTCATAATAACCGTAATGATGACCACCATGACCACCATGACCACGAACCGCTGTTTTTTCAGGTGGCTCCTGGACTTTTGCGATGACTGCAAGCAGTTCCTCGTCACCGGCTGCATATTGTTTTGCCTGCCCCAACAGCGCTACGCGATCATACTTGGCACCGCTTTTTCCATCCTGGCCTGGTTTTGAGATCCCGTCGAAGGGCAGGCTATCCAGCAGCTTTACTGCACTTATGAGGATCAAGGGGTCCTTGTTGGCCTCACCATAGGAGGCGATCTGAATAAAAAGATCAGCCTTTTTTGAGAATTCAGCACTGTCTTTTGCATCCGGCATTGCCGCTGCCTGTTTTGTTGCATCAGGTTTTTTATCCTGAGCCCAGACTGCAGTGATAGCCATGGCACACACAAAAACCATTACACAGATAATGCAAAACATTTTTTTCACTGTAATACCTCCTTTTAATTAAGTGTATGACCCAGTTTGCTGGGACATTATTAAACACATCTAAATAATTAGAATGCCAGATCATTTCTTGCTGCGTGACCACCTCCCTTGGGTTTTATAAACACATATTATAGAAGGGCGCTATGTAACAGATTCGCTGGTGTTGGCCTCTTTCTGCCTTATTGTAGCAATATCTGTGCCTATTAGTAAAGAATGCAGAAGTATATGTAATATCTTCAGTTGTTGTTGTCCATAGAGTGGCTCAATTTCCTGGTTTCAGGTAACAAACGTCGAATGACCTATTTATATTCGACATAATTGTCGTTTTATGTGGATTGGGTCTTGCAAATAACCATGGGAGAGGCATAAGGTCTAAAAAGATACCATCGATTCGTTCGAGCTATAGATTCCCATGGGCTCACATCTGCGGGGAACGATTCATCGCGAAAGTAATTGAGCGGCATCTATTCAGCTCGCACGGCGAGCGAGAGAGGGTGGCATGAAACCCTGTTCTACGTTCAATGTTCTATGTTCAGCGTTGAACCTTGAACATGAAGTTGTGGAGGAGGCGACCCCGTATCAAGTACGGGGCAGGCTTGAGCCCCTTTTTGGTTAAAGCGTCGTTTAGCCCGCACGGCGGGCGCGAGGGGGTGGCTCCAAGAGTTTTACTCTTGGAGGGGGCGACGTGAGCCCCTTTAAATGAAAACTCCTTGACTTTTTAGAGAGGTGGTAATTATATAAAGGAGTTGGCTGGGTTCTGCTTTGCAAAGGCAATCTTGAGGAGTGAAAATGGTTAAGTATGTTTTGTACGTTCTGCGCTGGACTGTCCTTGCGGTTCCTGGCGCACTCTTTTTTAACAAGGTGAGGGAACTATCCGGAATTGAGAACGTATATGCAGCCATGGTGATAAGCCAGGCATTGATGGGGGGCATGGTCTATTTTCTTGACAGACTTATTTTTTCATCAGGGGCTGTTCCTGTGCCTTGGGAAATAAAGCCAAGGGCCGTATGTGCAGACTGTGGACGGGTTGGAAAGTGTTACAGAATTGCGGGAGCGAAATGTTGTGACATGCAGGAAAAGGCAGATGAACCATGTTTCAGGTGCGAAGAGTGTGCCGTAAAAAAGATGCAGGAGATAAACGGCTGACAATTGAATACATTAATTGATAAGTATTTTCGAGTACTCGGGGTCTCCACGCATGCCACCCATGAAGAGGTGAAGCAGGCCCATAGAGACCTTGCTAAAGTCTGGCATCCGGACCGTTTTCCAGGCGATCCCCGGATACAGAAAAAGGCTACAGAAAACCTTGCGGAAATAAACATCGCCTACGAAGAATTGATAAAATATTTTCAACGGGATGTCCGTTCCCATGACAGTCCTGACTGCCCCCGCGAAGATCTGCCGAAAGAGCCTCCTCCGGCAGAGAGCTATTCGGAAGTAGAATCTCCGGCATCTGCGGATAAGAAGGACGCTGCCTCGAAAAAATATATATTTGCGACAGGAATGCTGATAGTGTGTGGGCTGATTATTCTGGCTGGCGCAATAATGATACATATGGACTTCAAGAAAAAGAAGGCAGATTTGAATAATGCTACTCCTGTTTTAACGCCTGGTCCGGTATTGCCTGCTGAGCTTGTTGACAAGGGGCTGTTATTAAAAAAACCTTCGGCCCCAATAAAACCTTCAGAAAAGCAAGGGGATGCTTCTCCAGCAACACATCTGCCACCAAAAAAGGAATTCTTTAACTTTGGGTCTTCAAAAGACGATGTGCTCGCTTCACAGGGAACCCCCACGCAGATATCCGGCAACAGATGGAACTACGGGTTCTCCTATATTGATTTCGAAAAGGGAAAAGTCGTAAAGTGGTACAGCAGCACTCTGGACCCCCTGCGGGTAAGAATGATGCCCTCCAGGGGACACGAAGGGGGTAAAGAGTTTTTTACCATTGGGTCTTCAAAAGACGATGTGCTCGCTTCACAGGGAACCCCCACGCAGATATCCGGCAACAGATGGAACTACGGGTTCTCCTATATTGATTTCGAAAAGGGAAGAGTCGTAAAGTGGTACAGCAGTGATGAGAATCCATTGCAAGCCGAGGGGGAACCTTGAGAATGCAAGTTGTTTTGCACAATATTATTGATAAATATACCTTCCGTGGTATAATTGGGGGCAATAAACAACCAATTTGTTAATGGTGTAATCAAGGAGCCCATTTCTATGTATGAGGTATCAGACACGTGAGCATGCGTACTGCGGTCATTGTTCCTGCATATAATGAGGAGTATACAATAGGCGATGTAGTGAAGGCCATTAAAGCCCTGGGTGAGGGATACGATGCTATTGTAATTAATGATAATTCAAATGACAGGACATCCGGGAAGGCTTCAGAGGCAGGCGCGACGGTCATTGAGCTTCCCTGCAATCTGGGCATAGGTGGGGCAGTCCAGACCGGATATAAATATGCTTTTATGAATGGTTACGATGCGTGCGTCCAGGTGGATGGCGATGGTCAACATCCGGCACAGGGCATTCCCCAATTACTTAAACCCTTATTCGAAGATGGATATGATATGGTTATCGGCTCCCGGTTTGTCGCGGATACGGATTACGAAATTTCTTTAATGAGAAGCCTGGGGATCAGGATAATATCCTTTTTTCTAAAGATTACTACAGGCATGGTAGTGAAGGACCCCACAAGCGGATTCAGGGCAATAAACAAAAAGGCCATTCAGCTTTTTGCCCTCCAGTATCCCCAGGATTATCCTGAGCCTGAATCACTTGTATTTGCCTATAAAAGTCATTTTAAGGTACTGGAAGTGCCCATAGAGATGAAGAACCGGATGTTCGGCATATCCTCAATTACCCCTCTCCTTGCTGTGTACTATATGGGGAAGGTATTACTTGCAATGTTTATAGATCTTTTTAAGAAATTGTAGGGGGTAGCGTTATGCTCCAGATGCAGGTGTTCGTTGGTATTATAAGCGTTATTTTCTTTATCGTTACCTTTGAACTCATAAGAAAAAGATATCTCAGAGAAGAATATGCCATCTTGTGGCTCCTTACATCTTCAGTCATTGCAGTCCTGAGTCTCTGGCCGGGAATGGTAGATACGCTCAGCCGTATCAGCGGGTTCTATTATATTACCGCAGTTCTGGTGATCATCTTTGTATTCCTTATTTTTCTATTGATGCATTATTCTATTGTGATATCAAAGATTAAAGAAGTGAATAAGGAACTGATCCAGAGCTATGCCCTCCTTGAACTCCGATTGCGTGAGGTTGAAGAGAAAAAAGAAAGAAGTTCTTTAGAATGAAATTAATAATTATGTTTATTGTAATCATACAGCCTTCAGCGCTGCTCGCATTTTGTTTTGAAAATGCAGGCGCCCAATACGGCATACACAATCGTCTTCTTGAGAATATTGCGAGAGTGGAATCAAATTTGAACCCCCGGGCAATTAATGTGAATACCAATGGTTCTTCCGATATGGGACTTATGCAGATAAATTCCTTCTGGATCAGGACGCTCAGCCTTCGCAAAGAGGAGCTTCTTTCAAATCCATGCTATAATGTTATGGTTGGGGCAAGTATTCTGAGAACATGCATTGACAGGTTTGGTTATTCTTGGGAAGCTGTTGGTTGTTACAATGCTACGGGCAAAGACAGGAAGATTACCTATGCCTGGAAGGTGTTCAATATGATGAAAAGGGATAATTATAGGAATAGCAGAAACCATGATACGGATACCACATCAAAGCCATCTCTTGTTTTTGAAGTGAGGGATTCTTTTGACAGGGATAGATGACAATGAGTCTTCTTAATGAACTGCTTTCAAAAGTAACCCATGATAAACATGATAAAAAGGAAAGCGGGGTTCCCCCGACCCTCGTGCAGGCTGTTACAGATTCTGGAAACAAGAAGGTTGCGAGGCGAAAGTTTGCGGTAATAGGTATGATTGGAATAGTAATCATCCTTGCAGGATTCGGCATAATCTACTATATAGAAGCCCTTTCAGGACCTCAGCTGACAACCAAGGCTGCGCAAGGCAGCGTGAATATACAGGCAAAGGCACCACTCAGGGAACTCAATCCTCCTCAACCGGTGCAGCCGGCAGAAGTAAAACCGATTGAACCGATTGAACCGATTGAACCTAAAGATAAAGGGGGGGAAGAACCAAAAAAGGCGGTATCATCATTGCCTGCCTCCAAGACGCAAGTACACGTGAAAAATGAGTATGTTCCATCCCGTAACACTGCTGCAAAGAACGATAACACGTTATCTGTAAAAGCGCCAAAGGCGCGGACTGATCAATCAAGACAGGAAAGGGATAGTTTTCTTTATACAGCAAAGAGCTATGAAGCCCTTGGGGATAATTCGCAGGCCCTTGATTATTACAAAAAGGCATTGGAAATGGATGGCAGAAACTATGTGATAATGAATAATATTGCCCGGATTATGATCAGTGCAGGCAATTTTGCAGAGGCAATGAAGTATTCCGGAGAAGCCCTTGTCATAAAGAAAGATCATGTCCCTTCCCTTGTAAACCTTGGTATATCCTATCTGAAATCAGGGAGAATAACAGAGGGGAAAAACACCCTTTTAAAGGCCCTGACCCTGGAGCCTTCAAATAATTATGTTCTCTTAAACCTTGCCATCTTCTTTGAGAAGGAGAAGGATTTTAATGAAGCGCAAAAACTGTACGGAAAGCTCAAAGAGCTGGACAATATACAGGGTAATCTGGGCATTGCGAGACTTGCTGAGAAATCAGGCAAGGGGGAAGAGGCGAAAAGGATCTACAGAGATATGCTCACGAAGGGGGGCATTGATATAAAAACAAGAAACCTGGTGATGGATAGGCTGGCGGTCCTGGAGAACAGATAATCATAGTTATTTATTACCCTGCGGGTTCATACCCCGAAGCTTGCCGCGGGGTAGTTCAGCTCTCCTGCATCATGACAACCCTATCTGAAATCCAGGCATCGTTATGGTTTGGTAACTTCACCTTATGCCATTTTATCCCGCCTGTGTCCGTCAGTTCATCAAGGGAAACAAGAACTTTTCCCTTTGATACCCATGCGACCTTCTCATCCCTTATGGACGGGCCGGACCTTACGTGTGCATCCATGGTGACGGTAATGATCTTTCGGACCTCATGACGGTCAGGGGGAGGTGGAGGGGGAGGCTTAAGGGGCATGTTCTGCGCAACAGCAGCATTGCTGGCCAGTCTCGCTCTGGTCTGAGCCTTGTACTCTGTTATTTTGATGATGCCTATTATCACTATAACAAAGAAGAGAGTCAGTCCGAGAGCCCCATAAATCGTAAGCCTGGGGCTAATGCTTCTTTTGACATTATCACCTGAAAGGTGTTGTTGTGCATATTCTACATGTTTTCTCTTAATTGACAGGCTGCCTTCAATATAGGCGGCCATAAGTGATCGGGACGATATAAGATTAATTAACCGGGGGATGCCCCTGGAAAGTCTGTAGATATGTTTTTTCGCCTCATCCGTGAAGTCTGTTTGACCTTTCCCTGCCTTTGCAAGCCTGAAGCTGATGTAGTCATAGGTCTCAACGGCGTTTAAGGGTCTTAAGGTTGCCTGGACAGCTATCCTCTGGCTCAATTGTTTCAGTTCTTCGGTGGATAGTCTCTTTCTGAGTTCCGGTTGACCGATAAGTATAATCTGGAGAAGCTTTTCCTTATCTGTTTCAAGGTTTGAAAGCAATCGCAGTTCTTCGAGAGTTTCAAAGGGCAGGTTCTGGGCTTCATCGACAATGATTATTACCCGTTTATCGGACAGGGAATGGGCAATAAGGGTATCCCTGAAGGTCTTGATCATTTCGTTTTTATTGCCTTTATCAACGTTAATGTTAAGGTCTTCCAGAAGGGCCTGCAAAAATTCTTCAGGGGAAAGTCTTGGCGTCATAATAAGGGCTATTTCTGCGTGTTTGTTCCATTTTTCCATGAATATACGCAAAATAGTGGTTTTCCCTGTCCCCGGTTCTCCCACTATGAGGGAGAAGCCCTCTTTTTGTTCGATTGCATAGTTGAGTGAAGAGAGCACGTCATTATGTTCTTTTGAGGGGTAGAAAAAGAAGGGGTCAGGGGTTAACCTGAAAGGGTCTTCTGATAAATTAAAAAAGGCGAGATAGTCCATATTCAGTCAGATCCTTACCATGTACTATTTGAATTTTGATACCACATCATAGATAGGAAGCAGTATTGCCATGATCATTACTGCAAATATAACACCAACTACGGTCATCAATATTGGTTCTATCATCTTGCTCAACTTATCGGAGAGTGCGTCCAGTTTTTTAAAGTAGATATCTGAGAGGAACGCAAGCTGTTCATCCAGATTTCCGCTCGATTCACCGATATCAAAGAGTCTTATCACCATGGGGGGAAAGATCGGGTATCCTCTCAAGGCATCGGATATGCGGCTGCCTGTCAGTATCTTTTCCCTTATGCCGGTCAATGCCCTCTTGAACACCTCTGAATCCATGGAAGCGGCGACTATGGAGAATGACCTGTCAAAGGTGAGGCCGGCAATCACCATAATCCGCATCTGTTCGGAAAAAAAGGCAAGGAGTTTATTATGGATGAAGAGCTTGACTATGGGCAGCTTCATTATGAACAGGTCGAGATAATAACGGGTGTTCTCCCTTTTTTTCGCTGCCTTTATCATGAATATAAGGACGACGGGAATGATAGGGATTATATACCAGTGGGACTGGGTTAAGTTACTCACAAAAAGCAGCATCCTGGTCAAAAAGGGAAGTGGTACCCCCATTTCTTTAATAACGACAAAAAGCTTCGGCATTACATAGACAACCCAGAAGAGTAAGGCGCCCCCTGTAGTAATCAGAACGAAGATGGGGTACATGAGGGCCCGTTTTACAGCTTCCGACAGATCTTCCAGTCTCTGGAGGTGATTCGCTACATCCATAAGGCTGAGTTCCAGCCGCCCGGTCTCTTCTCCTATCTTTACAATTCTCATGAGGATGTCAGGAAAAACATGTCCATTGGCCTTAAAGGCGTCCGACATGGTGGACCCTGATGTAATCCGTTCCTTGATGTCGAGGATGGCTGCTTTGAGATCCTTGTTGTCCGTTGTTTGTCCCAGATCGTCAAGGGCATCAAGAATAGGAATGCCTGCCTTGAGGACCATACTTGTGCTTCTTACGAATTCTATGACATCACGCCGTTTTACCTTGCCTGATCTTTTGCGGAGCTTGCTCGCGCTGCCTGCAGCCTTGATTGTAAGAATGCTTAATCCTTTTGATACGAGGTCCTTCTGGGCTTCATTCAATTCCTCGGCTTGAACGAAGCCCTTTGTGAGACCCCCATGTATATCTATGCCCTTATATGCGAAAAGCCCCATAGATTTATCCGGCGACCCTCAATGCTTCTTCGATGGTAGTGATCCCCTGGACAGCCTTCATTAAAGCGTCCACTTTCAGCAAGCGCATGCCCCCCTTGATTGCGTTCCCTTTCATTGTGGTGATCGATGCAGCGGAATAGATCAGCTCGCGCATCTCATCATTTACCACAAGAATTTCACCAATCATTGTTCTTCCCGAATATCCTGTAAGGTTGCACTTCGGACAGCCCTTGCCCCGGAACCCCTTTGTTGCGTTTATTTCATATTCCCTGAGAATGGATATCTCCATGTCATTCAGGTCATACTCTGTTTTGCAGTGTACACATGTCTTGCGTATTAATCTCTGGGCTATGATGGCAAGAAGTGATGCGGAGAGCATGTATCTGTCGACATCAAGGTCTATGAGGCGGGGTACTGCAGTCAGGGCATCATTTGTGTGTAGGGTGCTTATCACGAGGTGCCCCGTAACTGATGCCCGTATGGCAAGCCTGGCGGTTTCCTCATCCCTGATCTCACCCAGGAGAATCACATCAGGATCCTGTCTCATAAAGGTCCTTCCTGCGAGGGCGAAGTCATAGCCTGCTTTTTCATTCACCTGGGTCTGTTTCACAAAACTCAACTTGTATTCCACGGGATCTTCAACAGTAAGCACGTTCCTTTCGAGTATGTTAATTTCCCTCAAGGCAGCATAGAGGGTTGTTGTTTTTCCGCTCCCTGTGGGACCTGTGACGAGGATGATCCCATAGGGTTTCTGAAAGAGGTTTTTTACTTTCTCCGTGTTTACAGAATCAAAGCCAAGATTCTCAAGGCGCAGGAAAGATGCTTTTCCGGTAAGGATCCTCATGACCACATTTTCGCCGTAAATAGTGGGCGCCGTGGAGATACGGATGTCATAGCCCCTGTTCAGAAAATTGTACGTAAAAGCACCGTCCTGGGGCAGTCGTGTTTCTGCAATATTGAGCTGCGAGAGGATCTTTATCCTCGATACAACACCGCTCTGAACAACCTTAGGCAGACAGTGGGCAAACTGCAGTACCCCGTCTATTCGAAAGAATATCTGGACCACGTTTTCGGCGGGGTTTATATGAATGTCAGTAGTATTTTTTCTGATACCATCCATAATGATTGTGTCTGCAAGAGAGACTACATCATTTCCTCCAAGGGTGCCTGTTCGCTGCACCTCTTTGATGACGCTGTCTATCCTCTGCTGTACAGGGTTTTCAAGGAAGAAGTAGGACCGGTCAACTGCTTCATTGTAGGCGTCGCTGTCAACGAGATAGACTTTAGGCTGGTTTTTGGTGATTCTTGAAACCGTATCGATGGCCAGTATATTGCCGGGATTAGTAATGCCGATGCTCAATCTCCCGTTTTCCATTTCGATAGGTATAAATTCATTTTTTTCCGCTATTGCCTTGGGTATGACTTTCAGCGCATCATCAAGCATTAAATTTTGGCTGCCCAGGTCATAGAACTCTACACCCGATTGCTCGGCGAGTATCTGGGTTCGTTCTTTGGAGGATATAAATCCGAGCTTCACAAGCACATCGCCGAGGAGATCACCGGTTACCCGCTGCTGAATGAGCGCAATCTGAAGCTGCTTGTCAGTGATCATTCCTTTTTCGATTAAAATGTCGCCAAGCTTTATTGTTGCCATATAAACCCTGCCTCTTTATAAATGGTTAATTTTAAATGCCCTATTTTGATACCAGGAACGGCTGTAACAGCACAACAAGCTCCCTTTTAAACTGCTCTTTGCTCCTGCTCTTAAAAAGATACCCCAATACAGGTATATTCCCTAAAAAGGGCACCTGACTATCCTGAAGGCTTTCGGTTTTATCGATAAGGCCGCCGATTATGATCATCTGTCCGTTCCAGACCTTTACCGTAGTGCTTAATTCCCTGAGGTCAATGGTAGGAAGTTGCATGGTTACCTGACTGCTTGTTATGGTAGCACCGATAACGCTTGGCGTCATCTTAACAAGATTGGAAATGATTGGTGTAATAGTCAGGGATATCTCGCCATTCTCATTTATATAGGGAACAATGCCGATCATAATGCCGGAGAGTACGCTACCTGTCTGAATTGAATAGGTTTGAATAGGGGTGACCCCTGTAGTCGTGGTGGAATCAACCTTGGAGATATATGATTGATTCCTGCCCACGCTTAAAAGGGCGGTCTGTCCATTCATGATATTAATCCTCGGATTCGAAAGAATCCTCACTTCCCCTTGCTCCTCCAGGGCCTGAAGCACAGGGGAGAAGTTGCTCCATGTTGCCGCTATTTTCACCATGGAACCGGATGAAGGCACAACACCTGCAAAATTTGTTGTGCCCAGATTGACCTTGCCCGCAATATAACTCCAGTCAATACCGAACTTCAGGTTATCGGTGAGGGTGACCTCTATAATCTTTGCCTCTACCAGAACCTGTCTGCTGATGACCATTCTCACATTGTTGATATATCTTTCGACCTTCTCAATGTTGCGTTTCGAGGCAGTGACCATAATGATTCCGGTAAGCCTGTTTACGGTGAATGACGGTGAAGATTCCGTCAACGCAGCAGGAGAGCCTGCGGCGCTTATGCGGAGAAGGTTGGCGATAGAACGCTCGATTGTATCCCAGAATTTGTAGGCTGTTTCATCGGCCTTGAAGTTCTGGGTGATGTTGCCCTTAATGCCGCTGGTGGAAGAAGAACCGCCTCCGGAGCCGCCCGATGAGGAGGTCCCTGAAAGGATATCGCCCCCCACGTCAATGGCATACTTCTGTTCGAGGGCAGGGTGGCCCAGTTCAAAAATAAAGGTATCCATTGCCTTCACGACAAGCATATTTTCCTTGACCGTATAAAAATAGTCAACGGAAGAAAAAATCGTATTAAGGGCATATTCGGCAGTGACGTTTTTCAAGGTTAGATTTATCTTAGCCTCAGGATCGACACCCTTTTCCATGACCAGATTGAGACTTGATGCCTCGGCGATAACATGAAGCACCTCCCTGAGGGGTGTGCTCCGGGCCGAAATATTGACAATTCTTGTTTTCAAGGGGGTAATATCCTCGGCAACAGGCGAGAAATCAGGTATCTTCGGGGCCGTCGGAGACTCAGTCATTGCCTTCTCAGGTTCCTTGGGAATCTTGATATCCCGGTCTATATCGATCCTGGTGTGCCGGTATGGACCGCAGGATACAAGAAAAAATAAAGAGATCAGACATACTGAAAGAAGCGTGAACCCATCTGTTTTGTGTCGCATCATTGTTTTATGCCCTCTATTTGTTTTATGATTTTCTCCTGGTCAGCCTTTATCCCTTTTAAGAGAACCTCGCTTGGAAGGGGGACGCTTTTCTGGTCCGGGACAGGATGCTGTATTGCATTGCTATCCTTTTGAAGCGATCCCCTTTCTTCGGCTCCCAGGGACAACCATTTATTTACTCCCCCTTCGCCGACGAGCACCCTGTCCTTCTCTATTCTTAAAACCCTGGCCTTGTCGAGGGTATCACCCTCCCTTACAAACTGATTATTTATAAGGGCCGTCTTCTGTCCATTTTTAATGAGGATGAGAGAGACTCTTTTTTCTTCTATTGGAGGCCCGAGCGCCATTTCGGAAAGAGGGATCCGTGGGAATTCCCTTGAAGGGCCTGAAATGATACCCACAGGACATTTTAGACCTGATGTATCGACTGGCGCCCTCATTGCCATATTGATCTTATCAAAGGAAAAATTGGCTAGTTCTTTCTCTCTTGAAAATGATAAGGGTTGTATTTTTATATGTTGCAATCCTGCATAGAGTGATGCCGTCAGGATAAGAGATGATGCGATAAGTATGATCAAATGTTTATATATATGCAATTTCTATGTCCCCGCCTTTCCTGGACCCTGTTCTCCTGGACTGTTATTGTTTTTCAGAATACTCAATATGCCCTGGATCTCATATGCAACCATCCCTCCTCCCGCTTTTTCGCTTCGGGATAATGCGAGACTGGTAAAGGTAAAAAAGGGAAACCTCATTGACTGGAGGTAGCCCACATTCTTAACAAATTGTGAATAGTCATTGATTGAACCAGTTATGACAACGGGCAGCCGTAATTCATTATCTTTTACTTCAATGGTGGTAAAGGCTACATCAGCCTCGCCTAAACGGTTTTTTAGATCGTCGAGACCAACAAAGATGAATTTCTCAGAAGACTCACTATAGATGCCCGGAGGGATTGTTCTATTCATATCAGGAAGAGAGGCGGTAATTTCTTTGGTTGCAATGACTATCTTTGAAGCGTTTGCCTTGAGCCGGTAAAGTTTATTGACCGTTTCCTGAAGGGATTCTAAATATTTACCATAAAATATTAACGATGAAAGGCATATCATGAAGCAGAACACCGCTGCAATGTAATATGCAAAGAGTCGCTTCAGTTTACTTCGTACAAAAACCTGCTCTTTTATGATTTCCATTTAACCTCAACAACAAAACTCTTTATTTTTGCGTCAAGAGTCTGGGTTGTGATTTCCATATCCCTGGCGCTTTTTATCGCTTCAATCAGCTTGCTGAAGCAGGTGTCCATATCAGTATAGCTTTTTGCAGTCACAATGCCCTGGAGGCGGATCACTATTTTTTCCTCTTTCATCTGAATATGAACCGAGTCTACCCTGATATTCTCTACAGGTAGAAATTTGAGGGCTGCAAGGGTTTTCTGCATATCAGCAGCAGAATTGACTTTATTCATATGGATAATAAAAGGCACAACCCGCTGTAGTTCTCTGTGGCTACTCTGAAACTCATGAAAGACCACCTCGTTCCGGGATATATCTTTCTTTAAGC
Source organism: Syntrophus sp. (in: bacteria) (assembly GCA_013824835.1). GTDB lineage: Bacteria > Desulfobacterota > Syntrophorhabdia > Syntrophorhabdales > Syntrophorhabdaceae > PNOM01. The sequence goes on from PNOM01000003.1 coordinate 14,806, forward strand.
CCTCAATGTTTCTTTTCAGGTGCGACGACTCAGGGATTCTCCAGGCAATGCTGCCTATGCTGATCAAAGAGAGAAGGATAAACAGGGCCACAGAGAGGGAGACCACCTTTTTCTGAACCCAAAGGGCCTGATATGACGCCGGCAGAAGGTTGCCCCAATGGGCATTACGGTGAAAAAAGACTGAGGAAATAGGAAGCAAATATTCATCAATAACCTGAGGAAGGGCTATTATGTCCTTGGGTTGTTGAAATGTTGTTACTGGAGCTATAAGACCGGAGACCGACTCGTAAGGGTAGTCAGTGGTGCCTACGAAGACTATTTTCGACGGATTAATCCTGAGGGTCTGACGAAAATAATTTGCCGTCATGTTGATATTGTCGATATCGGGTGCGCTTATTCCGGGATTCTCTGATTGAGTTACCCTGACAAATCTTATTTTACCGTTTTTTACAAGAAAAAGTGTCTTCTGGATACCCAGATCGAGAATGCAGAACAGGGTCTCATCGGGTAGGGCGCCTGATTCTAATATGCCGGCTAAGGGAACAATGCTCGGGTAGAGGGCAATGATCGTCTTGTCAAAGCGGTTGAATCGCTCAATGATAGGGTTTAAATCATCATAGTTTACTGCATAGACAAAGATTTCCTTTGCTTTTACCCCTTCGTTCTCAGCAGTTCCGAGGAAGCTGTAAAAAAAAGAAAAACCTGAAACACCGGTAAAGTGCTTTTCTATCTCAATTCTGGCCAGTTCCTTGAGGTATTCATCTTTTGCCGGGGGCAACAAAAAAATGTCCTGATACATTGTATAAAAACTGTGTACAACAATAAATTCCTTGTCACGGGTATTTTTCAGAAAATCGTCAAACTCGGCATCAGGGACCGTTCTGGTGCGCTGAACAACCAGATTCTTGTCGTCTTGCTGCACATAGGCTATTTTCATCAAATCGTTTTCGAAGCTTACGGCCACATACTTTTTATGGAGATACTTAGTAAGGCTCATGCGCGTATTCCTGTATGGAAATGTTTTTTATCCAAACACTTATGCAATTATATACAGTTTACCTTAAATATATTGTAATCGGCAACAAACGGTTATGTCCATACATTTTTAAAAGGGTAGACCATGAGGGCAGTCTTCTCAACGCCGGCAATGGATATACTAACGCCGTGGGATGAATACCGGGTGCTATTCAGGTCTTGTGCCGTTCTTTATATATTGGAAAAAATCAAAAATGATCTGCCTATGGTCAAAAGCTATGATATCCGGCAGATTCTCCTCCCCGAATACCTGTGCCTGCCGCGCATCATCCTGACCTTTCAAGGCACCCCATCCTTTTCCAATAAAGACAACAGAGGCGGTATGGAACCGTGGGTCGCGGTCAGGCCGGGAATAGGCGTGAAACTGTTCAATCAGGGTAATATCAAGAGATGTCTCTTCTTTTCCCTCCCTTTTCGCAGCATCTTCAAGGGATTCGCCGATCTCAACAAAACCGCCGGGCAGGGCCCATCCAGGGGGGTAGTTTTTCCGCTCAATAAGGACAATGCCGCGCTGATATTGAATAATTACATCAACCGTCAAAAGAGGGGTTTTTAAATCCATTTTTCTTATTCTACATGCTCCATGAAAGGTTCATTGTTCAAGGTCAATACCATCTTGAATTTATATAGCATTTGTGGTATCAATTCTTCAACCATGGATTTTGAATATATCATTGACAGCCATACCCATTGGGGACCTTCCATAACCCTCGGGACTCATGTAAGCACGGGGGAGATTAAAAGGCAGCAGGTAGAGACAGGCATAACCCATGTGGTTGTAATGCCGTTTCCGTCAACAGCTATTGAAAACAACGCCATTAATACCCGCCTTTTCGCTGAGACGGAAAAAGAAAAGGCATTCATACCTTATCACTACATAAGAGAAGACTATGACAGAGATGGTTTTGACCCTGTACCGGAGGAATATTATGGGGGTAAATGGCACTGGATGAGGGGGTGGCAGGACACGGCTTCGAATTATAAAATTCTCAATGACAAGAACCTCCCAGGGCTGATCGAAAAGTTGAGGAAGATCGATAAGCCGGTTATCTTCGAGGAAGAATTATCCTTTACTGAACAATTTGTTGCCATGGCCGATGGGTTGAAGCTTATCATTCCCCACCTCGGCATGCTTGGCGGTAACCCTGTTGATTTTTTGAGAAGCCTTAAAAACTGTGAGTCGGTTTATTTTGATACCGCCCTTGCGTCACAGGATACGATTCTCCGATTTGTTGAGATTATAGGCCCTGAGAGGGTCATCTTTGGTTCTGATATCCCTTTCGGTACAATGAAGACCGAGCTTTCCAAAGTCCTCACCTTGTCTATCCCTGATAAAGACAAGGAACTGATAGTCTCGGGCAACATCATACGGCTGACAGGCTGGCAAGGGCAGTGCGGGTGATTGCAGTCTTTGTCAGGCTGTTTTTTCTTCCGGTGTTATCTGTTTCAATCGTTTGGTGACAGCTTGCAGGGACCTCTCCCTTTCGTTCAATGCTTCACGAAACTCGCGTCTATGGGTTCGATGGATCTCTACGCCAAGATGGAGCAGGTAGTTTTCAAGGACATTCAATAATAGTTTTGCCTCGTCTTCGTTCATTTCAAAGTTGATCATGATGACCTCCTTTTTGGTGATCTTTATATAGATAAATATAGCTCATATTATGCCGATTGCAAGGAGTTTGTTCTAAGTACATGTTGACTTTTAGGCCTCTGTTTTGTTATAAATACAGTATACGTAAGGGGATTACAGATGCCTGCCACTGTCCGGAACATAAGCTCATCAACTTTTATGAGGGATAAATGTGGGGTAAAAGAGGCAAAAAACATGGCGTTCAGACCCTCTTTCAGGAAGCATTTCTCATATATTATCCCTGTAGGCGGGGTAACATACCGACATTCCCGGATTAAATAGAATACAAGGGTACCACGATGTATCAGGGGGACACGCTTTTCACAGGAAGTCTCTCTTTAATGGAAAATGCGCTGATATTTTTAAATTGGAGGTTATTGAAATGGCTAAAGCTCAGGTTTTTGAAAACAGGCCACCGGTCCTTGGGATAAACGGATTGGGAAGAATCGGGAAGCTGACGTTATGGCATCATATAGCCAGAAAATATTTTAAAGAGATTGTAATAAACCAGGGAAGAGAAGTGGGTATGGGATTATCGTCAATTGCCCAGTTTATTGAAAAGGATGCTACATATGGACTGCTCCACAAGTTTTTGCATGGGATAAAGGCGGAGCGGGTTATTGAGATCATTGATGAGAAGAAGGGGACAATGCGTATCGACGGAATGCCTGTAACGGTCCTGCGGGAGGCAAGGAATCCCAAGGATATCCCGTGGCGTGACTTCGGCATCGAGATTGTTGCCGAATGTACAGGTAAATTTGGTGACCCCACTGCATCCTTTGATAATGACAAGGGTTCAATAAAAGGGCATTTCGCCGGCGGCGCAAAAATTGTAATCAACTCATCTGCTTTCAAGATCAAGAATAAAGCCTTGTCTATGCCTGATGATGCGGTGACCCTCATATACGGCATCAATCATCATGCCTTTGATTACAAAAAACACAGGCTCATATCAGCCGCATCCTGCACGACAACAGGGCTTGCCCATATGGTAAAGCCCCTTCTTGAAAACAAAGAGACGAGCAGGATCCTTACTGCCTCCATGTCAACCGTTCACGCGGTAACAAATACGCAGAGCGTGCTTGACAATGTACCGAAGGCCGGGGAGAAGGACCTCAGGAAGAACAGGAGCATTCTCAATAACATCATCCTAACCTCTACCAACGCTGCAGATGCGCTGGCGCAGGTTATCCCCGCAGTGCGGGAGATCGGCTTTATGGCTGACTCAATACGGGTTCCTACGAATACGGAATCTCTGATAGTGCTGAATGTAACCTTCCAGCCTCAGATGAGCAAGGACGGGACTACACCGTTGATTACCACGAAGACCATAAATGATATCTACAAACAGGTGGCAGAGATCGACCCTGAACACCTTCTTATATACACGGAGGAGCAGAATGTTTCAACCGACCTCATTGGCGTGGATGCGGCGATTGTTATCGAAGGACAATTTAATCATACCCGCACTGCTTTTCAAACAATTGATCTTTCACGAATACCCAATATTCCAGATATACTGGTGAAGGCGATGGAAAACGAAACCTTACGGGTGCCGGTTGTCCACGCGAAGATATTCGGTTGGTACGACAATGAATATGGGAGCTATACGAACAGGATGGGGGATTTAACGGTCTTTGCCCATAAACAGTTAACATAATGAATAATACCCAGGATGTCGCTTCATGGAAGTGGCATCCTGGGTAGGTTTTTGTCAGATCATTATTTTCAAAGGTTCTTCAGATTTACTCTCATGTTTTCCAAGATAGACAGTGCCGCTCCACCCGTCAATACTTATAAAATCTCCCCCCTTAATCTTCCGGCTGTCAATGAGGCTGTAGCCTTCTATTTCGTAGACCCGCAGTTTATTGAAACCAACGACACCCACTTTGTTGAGCTGGGGGATTGTTACTGCAGCATGGGAGGTGCCGCCCCCTTTAGCGGTCAGCAGGCCGTCAGCCTGGAGAATAATCCCCACATCTTCTGATACGGTATCGGGGCGGATCAGGATGAGGGGGGTATCCGGTTCTCTTTCCCGGTAATATTTGATCTCATCTTCCGAGTAGACTGCCCTGCCTGAGAGGGCGCCGCCGCTGACGCCAATCCCTATGCCGAGAAGAGAGACCTGGAGATCCGGGGTATCGCGAAAGATATTCAAGCGCCTTGTTTCAGTCTGGGTCATGTCCCGGGTTTGAAGTATATAGAGGCTATCTCTTGTTGAGTTTTCAAAGGTGAACTCAATCTCCTGATGACGGAAACCCTTTTCATAGATGAGAATTTCGGCAAGCCTGACAAGCTCATGATAGATTTCAGGGAATTTTATCTCAAGAGAAATGGTAGAGTCTCTTGGTTCCGCAATTCTTTGATTTTCGGAAATAGGATAGGTTTCAACAAGGCCGGACACAATGTCATCCCCCTGGACGCCGAAGATGAAATCACCATACAATGCAACCTCAGGGGACGGCCCCTTCGGGTTTCTCGTGAATATTACCCCTGACCCTGAGTCTTCATTCAGGTTTCCGAAGACCATAGCCTGCACAATGACTGCGGTGCCCCATTCGTCAGAAAGGTGCATCTCGTGACGGTATATATTCGCCTGATCGGAATACCAGGATGCAAAGACCCGCAGGATTGACTGCTGAAGCTGTTCAAAGGGGTCATCAATAACTTCAATGCCTCCTTCCTCCATGGCGCTCTTGTAAGAAAGGGCAATTTGCCGCATCTGTTCCGCATTGAAGAGTATCTTTCTGTCTATATTATATTTAAATTTGAAATTGTTGATAATTCTGTCAAAAAAATTCCTGTCCAGGTTATGGAACATACCCCACATCTGGAGAAACCTTCTGTAGGAGTCCCACGCTGCCCATTCAAATCCCTTCTTTGTACTCAGCCCCTCTGCGATTGCCTCGTTGATGCCTACATTGAGGAAGGAATGCATCATTCCAGGGAGGGAAATAGTGGCGCCGCTTCGTACGGAGAGGAGCAAAGGGTTATGGTGGTCACCGAATTTCTTGCCCTCTGCCTTCTCAAGCTTTATTATCTCGTTGTATATACGGTGGCTTACGTCATTAAAGATGTACTTGTACCCAACCACTGCGTCATATTTTCTGAAAACCTCGGTGGTAAGGATAAAGCCGGGCGGGACGGGGAAATTAAGGGCTGCGAGTTCCTTTAGAAAATATCCCTTGTTTCCGATAAGTATCTGGTTGTCAGTCTGTTTATTTTTCTTGTAAATAGTTGAAATTGTCAGTTCAGGCATGTAGGCCATAACAAGGTTCAGGATCTGCTTGTTATCCTTGAATTTCTCCAGTTCGGCATTCAAGGTCCTGATAATGGCGTTGATGAAATTATCGAGCACCTGGAGCCCGAAGGCAGAGGATATGACGGATCTGCAAAAGTTTTCCGAGGCCTGATATACTACCTCCTGATCCTCCTGACCAAGGCTCGCAATCGCTGCTGTTCCATCCTTTTGGGAATTTTGCCGTATAATGATCGGCAGATTCCCGCTATGGGCATTTATGTAGTAGTCCTTGATAATATCCCTGATGCCCTTGGAGATGAATTGAAAGATATCAACATATTGATCCACGGAGAACTGTTTGATCTGGAGTGCACTGGTGATGTATTTCATCTTGGCGACAAGGCCTTCTGTGGTAATGCCCTCCAGATCAAGGGCTTTTACATATAGCCAGAGACATTTGTGGATATTCATAAGGGTGCTTTTTGTAATGAATTTGAGGTTTAAGGAGACTATCAATTCTTCAAATAATGTGGTGGCAAAATGTTCGAGACGGAGCGAAAGCCCAACGGCCTCGAATTTTTCTTCCTGGTATGTTCCGTACATGGACGGAATGCCGGCAGCAATATGTCTCTTGTAGTAGATATTCTCAAAATAGGTCGTCTTTATGGGAGAAAGAATCCGTTCCTTGAGGATTGAGAGAAACCCGAGAATGATGGTGAGACTTTGATAGTAGTTCTTCTTATGGATATGTCTTCTCAGGGTACGGATTGTCGGAGTGCTGAAAATTCCTGTAGCCTCCAGGTCTTTGAGTAAATCAATAGGGAGGAAATTATACTTCTTGTATAAAAGCTGGTACAACCGGATCATGAGCGCTGCCCGCTCTTTGTCCCGTTCTGTAACGCCTTTAATTTGCTGTATTGCCCTGTGCGCCTTTGCTGAATCCCAGTCAAGAAAACTATGGGGCTCGTTCTGTATCTTCGGAAAGAGGAGAGAGAATACCCTGTGCATACCATCGAAATACTCGCCTTTGTCGGCTACCTGTTCATACACCTCGAGGGGAAGGTGATCCCTGATATACATTTTGCTGCCCGAATGCCAGAAACGAAATATATCTTCAATAAAGCTCACGAGCAGGCTGTTGCTCTCTACATGGGATTGTTTGCGAAGGTAGTAGACAAGCTTGTCATTCCTTTGGGAAAGCTCATCTACTCTGGTTGATGTATCCCGTAACTCGCCCTCCGCGCCGATTTCATTAAAATAGATAGGAAAGATTCGCAGGAGCTGTTTCACGAGATTATATGCCGGTGTTATCTCTGAGTTGAGAAGACCTGAAATCTCTTTTTGCAGAAGGTCTGTATCCCGCACAAAAACCCCGCCGATTTTCAGATTGATAATGAGGGCTGACAGGAGCCTTTTGGTCCACCGGGGCCGCAAAGCAATAATCTCAAGCCATGACCGTATATTCATGATATGAGCGGGGTTTACCCTTACCTGCCACTCGGCGGTTGAGCCTGTAATCTCAGGACGCTGAAAACCGAAAAGGATTAATTCTTCAATCATGGTATCCACAAGGGGGTGGTTTTTCTGGGCAAAGACCTCCCTCGCAATGGTAGTGACACAGTCTATTATGACACTGCGGTGTTCATAGGATGCACTCTGCTTTAAAAGGGCAAAAAGCTTCTTCACAAAGTCGTTCAGATCGCCATCGTTTTCCTCCTTGAATACTACACGGAGGCATCTGTTGATCTCCTGGAGCACACTATTGTAGATGTCGGAAAGACCGGAGACATTCATCATATTGAACAGGAAATCGAGTTTTACCATGTGGCGGTGCCCTGGAAACGCGGATGACCTCTCCAGATCATCCGCAATCAGGAGATATCCGTTTACGATCTGGGCATGATCAGGCAAGGTAAGATATGTGGCGATAAGGCTATTGTCATTGGCCATGATCCGGTCATGGAGACCTTCCAGATTTCCCAGCAGAGACTCAATATTTCTGTGGCTTAAGGGTTTTATGAGGGCCTCAAAGACGCTTGCCCCTTCATTATTTTCTGTATCCCGACTAAACCACTCTGCGGGGTCAGGCTGGGTGAGCCAGAATATATATGTTTCCTTAAAAAAACCGTAGAGAACCATTTTTAAAGAATCTACAGGTACATCAAACCCTGGGTCAACGACAGATTTAAGAAGCGCCTTCAAATAGGTGGAACTTTTCCTGAAAAGAGGGCCATAGTCATTATATGCCTTTTTCAAAGACTCGGCGAGAAAGGGAAAAAGGACGAGGTTCCGGGGAAGGAGTTCCCTGCTGTTTGAGACGATTGTGGCGACATAATCAAAAAGGTAGCGGATCGATGTTTCTCTGATCTCCTCACTTGAGGCGGCTCTTATGATGTCGAAATAGATGGAAAGAATGATTTTGAGGGCACCGCACCCATCCCTGTGCATGTTTATTTCGTAGAAATCGCCTATGGAGAGGGTTCTGAGTTCTTTTAATACATATTCCCAGTTTACATAGGGGTGGTTAAGCTCAAGGAGCAACTCACGGGTACGCTTGGAAACACCGTAGTGTCCTTCCACGACCTCAAGAAGTCCGTTGTATTGTTCCGGTATCGCTACATTTGCGGCCGTACGCTCCAGATTTACCTGAAGGGCTGAAGAATTAAGGGGTTTTATCTGTTCATCCATCGATACACCTTAATGCACTGTTCCGGTCTTTTATTGTGTGAATATTGTGTTAATAAAAAAAGGGGGGTATTCACCAACCCCCCTTTTTTTAGGCATCAACGCATAATTATTTGTTCAATTTTGCTTTGAACTTTTCAATAAGTTTCGGGACAAACACGTTAATATCTCCCACTACGCCAATGGTGGCATTCTTAAAGATCGGGGCATCGGCATCTTTGTTGATGGCCACGATACAATCAGATGTCCTCATTCCTGCAAGATGCTGGATGGCTCCGGAGATACCGCAGGCTATGTAGATTTTCGGCTTTACTGTCTTTCCTGTCTGACCTACCTGATGGTCATAGGATATCCAGTCTGAATCAACTGCGGCACGGGATGCACCCACTGCGCCGCCCAGGAGATCGGCAAGCTCTTTGAGCATGGTAAAGCTTTCTGCCTTACCTACGCCTCTGCCGCCTGAAATAATAATATCAGCCTCAACGAGATTTACTGACGTTGCGGATGGTATAAATTCGACTACCTTGGTGTGAAGGCTATCTTCCGATACTGAAACGGATTCTTTTACAACCTCGCCCTGTGCTGCGGCATCTTTCTCAGGCATGGCAAATGCCTTTGGTCTTACGGTAGCAATCTGAGTCTGTGCCTTCTCATTAACCACGGTTACCGTGAAGTTGCCGCCAAAAGCAGCCCGTGTCATCTTCAGCTTGCCGCCGTCGATTACGAGACCGATGGTATCAGCACAGAGACCTGTCTGAAGCTTTGCGGCTGCGGCTGCTGCCATATCGGAACCCTGACTTGTACCCCTGAAGAGCGCAATCTCAGGTTTGTACTTCTCAATGAGAGTCTGTGCGGCCTTTACATATGCATCAGCCCTGAACCCTTTGAATACGCCGTCTTCTACTGTATATACCTTTGAAGCGCCATAAGCTATAGCGTCTTTTGCGATCCCGTCAACGCTGTCTCCTATGACAAAGGCGCATACATTTGAGCCCAGGTCTTTAGCAAGCGTTTTACCAATGCCCAGGATTTCAAAGGACATTGGGGATGCATTTCCGTCTTTATGTTCTATATATACCCATACATCGTTAGCCATTATTATCCCTCCTCCCGGTTATTTTATGACTTTCAAGTCAATAAGTTTGTCTACAACCGTAGTTGCGATGTCTTCGAGCTCGCCTTTCAGGATTTCTCCTGCGCCTCTTGGTGGTGGTACTGCGATTTCCACAACCTTGGTAGATGAGCCTGCTGCTCCTACTTTACCCTTATCCAATCCGAGGTCATCGGCGGTCCACTGGGGTATTGCAATCTTTGAGGCCTTTCTGATGCCCATGAGGTTGGGAAGACGGGGTTCATTGATGCCTTTAATGACGGATACTACTGCCGGCAGTTTTGCCTCAACAACCTGTGTGCCGCCTTCAATTGCCCTTTCCACTATTATCTTCTTGCCTGCTTCATCGATTGAACGGACCTTGGAAACATAGGTAAGCTGGCTGAAGTCGAGTATTGAAGCAAGAAATGCACCCACAACGCCGGTATTGCCGTCTGTGGACTGTTTACCACAAAAGACTACATCCACATCACCGATCTTCTTAATGGCAGCTGCGAGCACTGATGCGGTTGCATAGGTGTCGGAGCCGGCAAATGCGTCATCGGTAAGCTGATAGACTGAATCTACCGTGAGGGCAAGGGCGTTTCTCAAGACGTCTGCTGCTTTGTCCGGGCCCATGGTAATTGCGACGATCTCACCGTCATAGTTTTCTTTTGTAAGCAGGGCTTCTTCTAATGCGAACTCGTCAAAAGGGTTCGTTACCGAGTCCATCCCTTCTCTGTTGAGTGCGCCCTTTGGAATGTCCCACTTCACTTCTGCTTCAGTGTCGGGAACCTGTTTTATACACGCTACTATCTTCACAGTCTCCTCCTTGTTGTTTTTATTCACCTTTAAAGGTGGATTTTCTTTTTTCTACAAATGCGGTCATGCCTTCTTTCTGATCCTTTGTGGCAAAACATAGCCCGAAGTCTTTGGCCTCAAGCATAAGGGCATCGTCAGTGCTCATGTAAAGACTTCTGTTTATTAACTGTTTTGCAAGCCTTATGGAAAAGGGACCATTTGCCTTTATTTTCCCCGCCAACGCCATCACATCGCTCATCAACTGATCGTGAGGCACCACTTTATTGATGAGCCCCATGTCATATGCCTCCTGAGCGCCAATGGTTTTCCCGGTGAATATCAATTCCTTGGTTTTAGCGAGGCCGGCTAATTTTGCAGTTCTCTGAGTTCCCCCGAACCCGGGAAAAATCCCGAGGGTCGTTTCAGGGAAGCCAATCTTTGCCTTTTCTGAGGCGTAAATGAAGTCGCATGCGAGGGCTACCTCAAAACCCCCACCCAGGGCATAGCCGTTCACTGCTGCAATGACAGGCTTCTGCATGTTTTCTAATGCAGCAAAGGCATCGTGACCCCTTTGAGAAAAGGCCATACCTTCCAGTGCAGTCAGGTCTTTCATCTCGAGTATATCAGCCCCGGCGATGAATGCCTTGTCTCCTTCACCGGTCACAATTACCACCCGAACCTCAGGATTGCTTTCGAGGGCTTTTGCTGCATCCATGATTTCTATCAGGGTCTCTGAATTGAGGGCATTTAATGCCTTCGGTCTGTTTATCTTTAAAACCCCTATACCATCGTTGATCTCAACGATCACGTTTTTGTAATCCATATGATTATGCCTCGCTTTCGAGAATTGCTGCCAACCCCTGTCCGCCGCCGATACACATGGAAACAAGACCATACTTGAGGCCAAGCCGCTGCATCTGATAGAGGGCCGTAGTGACAAGCCTTGCGCCTGTACAACCGATGGGGTGACCCAATGATATCCCGCCGCCAAACATATTACATTTGTCAGGATTTACCTTAAGCTCTCTCATGCAGGCGATAGCCTGGGATGCGAAGGCCTCATTGAGTTCGATCAGGTCTATCTGATCAAGGGTCATGTTGGCTTTTTTCAGAGCCTTTCTGATTGCAGGTATCGGACCAAGGCCCATGTACTGTGGATCAAGTCCACCGCCCGCATAGGCGATGATTTTACCCATGGGTTTGATCCCTAAGGCCTGCGCCTTTTCTCTTGTCATCAACACAACCGCTGATGCCGCGTCATTGAGACCTGATGCGTTCCCTGCGGTTACTGTTCCGTCTTTCTTGAAGGCTGTTCCAAGTTTTCCCATTTTTTCAATGGTAGTATCCATGGGTCTCTCGTCTGTATCGAAAACAACAGGATCACCCTTTTTCTGGGGTATTACAACGGGAACGATTTCCGGTTTGAAGAGACCTTCTTTTATAGCCTTCATTGCCCGCTGGTGACTCACAAGACCGAATGTATCCTGTTCCAGTCTTGTAATGCCGTAGAGTGCTGCAATATTTTCTGCGGTTACGCCCATATGGTATCCGTAGAATATTTCCCATATACCGTCAAGGACCATGAGGTCTACCATCTTGGCGTCAAACATACGTGCGCCCCACCGTGCGGAAGGTACTGAGAAGGGTGCAAGGCTCATATTTTCCATGCCTCCGGCGACCACTACTTCGTTATCCCCTGTATTAATTGACTGGATGCCGTTAATGATGGCCCTCAGTCCGGAGGAACATACCTTGTTGAGTGTGTAGGCATTTGTTTCCTTGGGGACCCCGCCGAAGATGCTGGCCTGTCTTCCTGAATTCTGGCCAAGCCCTGCCTGGAGGACATTACCCATGATAACCTCATCAATTTCGACTTCCTTCAGACTGCTGTCAAAATCATAGTATTTTGCTTCAAGATCCGTATCTGTTTTTCCACCAAAGATGTCCGGTGCTACATCTTTATCCTTATTCCTTGAAGGCCTTATGCCTGCCCGTTTTATTGCCTCTTTAATTGCGAGACCCCCCAACTGCACTACAGGCACGTCTTTCAAAGAACCGCCGAAACTACCGATTGCTGTTCGTGCGCAAGACACTATCACTGCTTCTTTCATAGGCTTCTCCTTTCAAGTCAATTTGAAACAAATTTCACAATCTTTTATCCTAAACACACAAAAATGTCAATGAATTTAATGCACAATGAATTTAATACGTAATCGATTTAATGCCTTAAGAATTGAAGCATTACGGGTTTTGATTGATAAAACCATAAAAATCACGCATTATATACAACATAAAATAATGCCGAAGGCGGGACTTGAACCCGCACAGGCTTGCACCTACTAGACCCTGAACCTAGCGCGTCTGCCTATTCCGCCACTTCGGCGTACCACTTTAACTTATATGGATATTACGTTTATGTCAAGAGGAGTCTATGAAAATATTTGAAACTCTCAATATAGCAGAGAAATTTCCGAATCCTGTACTTACTGTCGGCAATTACGACGGCCTTCATACAGGTCACAGGATGATTATCGAAAAGGTGAAGGCAAAGGCCGCGGAAATAGGGGGCGCATCTATGCTCATGACCTTTAATCCCCATCCCATGAGCCTCCTGGCGCCGGAAAAGCAGATCGGTCTCATTACGCCGGTCCACGCAAAGAAACGGATCATTGAAGAAACGGGAATCGATGTCCTTATACTGGCCCCCTTTACCCCGGAGTTCCGGGCCATTGATCCCGAGCACTTTGTGAAAGATATTCTTTTGGGACGACTGGGCATAAAAGGTCTTATCGTGGGGTATGACTTCAAGTTCGGCAAAGGGGGCAAAGGGGATGTCCATTTGTTGAGACGTTTCTCTGACGAGCTTGGGTTCTTCTTTGACGTGGTGGATGTAATTACCCTCCATGGTGAAAAGATCGGGAGCAACAGGATCAGAAAGATGATAAAGAATGGTGAAACAGAGAGGCTGATCGGTTTTCTTGGCAGGCCCCATATGATTGAGGGAAGGGTGGTAAAGGGCCTTGGAAGGGGCGCCGGCCTTGGATTTCCCACAATCAACCTGGAAACAGACTTCGATCTTATCCCGAAGGAAGGCGTCTATGTGACTCAGATTGAGATGGCGGGTGTAAAATACCCCGCGGTCACGAATATCGGCCGTAACCCCACATTCGATGGTAAGACCTTGACCATCGAGACGTTTATACTCGATTTCTCTGGAAACCTTTACGGTCAGGAGGTATCGCTCTATTTCTACCAGAGAATAAGGGATGAAATGAGATTTGGCTCGGTGGATGAGTTGCTCAAGCGGATTTCATTGGATGTGGAGATAGCGAGAGGGTATTTCAGGAACAATCAAGATAAGGAGGGCACACCATGAACAAACCTCATTCAGGCAAGACTGCAATTGTTACCGGTTTCAGTTCCGGCATAGGGCGCGTCTCCGTGGTCATGCCCGGAAAAGTGGTCAGCGAATTCCAGGGTGTGGCCGGTTACAATCAGGAAAACTTCGGGAACGCGGTTGCCCAGTTCGGTAAACTGCTTGAGGCTGTAAATGCAACTTAAATAAGAAAGAACCCAAAAAAATGCCCCTTATCGCATAAGGGGCATTCATGAAGCGCAACAGTAATAAATTATTGCCTGTTCCAGTCTCTATCAAAGGGACTCGCGTCGCCCCCTCACCCTCGACCCGCAAGCGGGTACCCCGGCCGTGCGAGCTATATAGATTCCCTCAGGCTCATGTCCGTGGGAATCTATATAGCGTCCTTAAATGATTTTCCAGCGGTAAATTTTGGCACTTTACAGGCAGATATATTTATTTCTTTGCCGTTTCGCGGATTTCTTCCCTTCCGGGCTTTTCTCTTTGAGACAGAGAAAGAGCCAAATCCAACCAGGGTTACTCTTTCGTCTTTCTTTAAGGCTGTTTTAATGCCATCAAAAAAGGCATCGAGAGCTTTAGCGGCAGCAGCCTTGGATATTTTGGCGCCTGAGGCCATTGTGCTAATCAGTTCTGCTTTTGTCATATAGAACCCTCCTTTGAATGTGAATTTTTGATAATGCTCATGATAACCACCCCTGTAAATACTTTATACTGCTTAACATAAATAATATTCAACATTTATTTGGTATATTCCGTTTTTATCAGCTCGGATTTATACACGGCCATAATCATCCTCGATCCGCTCTATATCATCTTCGCCGCAGTAATCGCCCCTTTGTACTTCGATAAACATAAGCTCATCAAACCCTGTATTGAAAACGCGATGAATGGTTTTCTCGGGAATATCGATGGAATCACCTTTTTTGAGGTGTACTTCCCTATCACTACACCTTACCAATGCCTCTCCGGCCAGGATATACCAGTGTTCGTTACGATGGAGGTGACGCTGGAGACTCAATCGTTTACCCGGGTAGACAATGATTCGCTTGACCTTATATGATGTTTCATCGCAGAGAACCTGATAATAGCCCCACGGGCGATGGTCTTCCGTCTTGATGCACATAAGAACAGTTCCTCCATTATTTTTTTCGGTTATCAATTATTTTCAACCATTATAAAGATATTTGTAATAGTCAGTCAACAAAAGAGCGTTCCCGACAAGAAACTATTGGAAGAATCCTACTGATCAGTTTATAATACGAAAAAATGTTTTAAGTCATGGGCAGCTTTTCAGCAAACCGGCTTAAGGAGGAGACATGGAAAAGCCCGGGGTAACAAAAGAAGAACTTATTGAGAAGGCAAAGAAGCCTGCTCACGATTCGATGAAAATGCATCCCTTTTATAAGGGAAAGATTGAGATAGTCCCCAAGTGTGTCATACGGGACATAAGGGACTTTGCGATCTGGTATACCCCGGGGGTAGCAGCGCCGTGTATGGATATCTATAATAACCCCGAGAAGTCCTTTGAATATACAAACAGGGCAAATTTGGTAGGAATTGTTACCGATGGGACAAGGGTACTCGGGCTGGGCGATATAGGACCTCTCGCAGCAATGCCTGTCATGGAGGGAAAGGCATTGCTTTTCAAGTATCTTGGCGGAGTAGATGCGTTCCCTATTTGTCTTGATACAAAAGATCCTGAGGAGTTCATCAGGACCGTAAAGCTTTTGACCCCATCTTTCGGAGGCATAAACCTTGAGGACATAGCAAATCCTAAATGTTTCTACATCCTTGAAAAATTGAGAGCAGAGGCAACGATACCTGTATGGCATGATGACCAGCAGGGGACCGCAGCAGTTACCCTTGCAGGGTTGATTAATGCCCTTAAGGTCGTGAAAAAAAGAATCGAAGATGTAAAGATCACCATGATCGGGGTAGGGGCGGCAAATGTCTGCATAACAAAGATGATAATAAAGGCCGGCGCAGATCCGAAGAAGTTCATCGTTGTGGATAGTAAGGGCATACTCAATAGAAAGAGAGACGATATAAGGCAGCCCCATAAAGAAAAGATGGAGTTCTGCCAGACGACAAATGGTGAAAACAGGGATGGAGGTATAGAGGAAGCCATGAAGGGGCAGGATGTGGTTATAGCCCTTTCTAAGCCAGGTCCTGATGTAATCAAAAAAGAATGGATTTCAGCGATGGCCGACAATGCGGTTGTTTTTGTATGTGCAAATCCGATACCGGAAATATGGCCCTGGGAGGCAAAAGAGGCGGGGGCAAGGGTAGTAGCCACAGGAAGAAGTGATTTTCCGAATCAGGTAAATAATTCCGTTGGATTCCCTGCTATTTTCAGGGGCACCCTCGATGTTATGGCGAGGACCATTACAGATGAAATGTGCATCGCCGCAGCATATGAGCTTGCAAAGTGCGCGGAGGATAAGGGATTGCATGAGGATTATCTTTTACCCACCATGGATGAATGGGAGGTTTTTCCGCGGGAGGCAGTAGCAGTTGCGAAGATGGCTATGAAGCAGGGTGTAGCAAGGCTGCATCTGTCAGAAAAAGAACTTTTCACTATAGCGGAAACAAAAATAAAGAGGGCGCGGGATGAAGTTGCCATTCTCATGGAAAAAGGTATTATCGCACCATATGTTGAGGAATAGATAATAATTTGCCGGGGGCCACATAATGAGGGAGCTTCATGTGGGGGAGATCATATCTACCCTTGAAAACCTGTTTATTGATGCAAACATCAATCTGCCCGGAAGCGTGATAAGGGCCTTTGAAGAGTCAATAGACAAGGAAGATTCGCCTGTAGGCAGAGAAGTCTTCAGGGAATTATTGAGAAACGCGGTAACAGCGAAAGAAGAGCGTATACCAATATGTCAGGATACGGGTCTTGCAGTTACTTTTATTGAGATCGGGCAGGATGTCCATCTTTATGGAGGTGCTCTTGAAGACGCAGTCAATGAAGGGGTCAGAAGGGCTTATAAAAATGGTTATTTAAGAAAATCATGTTGCGATCCTTTTTCAAGACGCAACACCAATGATAACACCCCTGCGATTCTCCATACGAGGATTGTCCCGGGAAATCAGGTGAAGATTACCGTTCTTCCGAAGGGCGGGGGGAGCGAAAATTATGGGGAGGTTAGGATGCTTGTGCCCTCCCAGGGGAAAGAAGGGGTGCAAGCATTTGTGCTCGACATGGTAATGAAGGGAGGGCCCAACCCGTGTCCGCCTATTATTGTAGGAATAGGCATCGGGGGTAATTTTGAGACGTCTGCTCTTCTTTCCAAAGAAGCCCTGATGGTTCCCCTGAACATAAGAAATGAAGATCCTGCTATTGCCGATTTTGAGCTTGAGATCCTCCGCTCAATAAACAGAACAGGCATAGGCCCTCAGGGCTATGGAGGCACGGTGACGGCACTGGATGTTCACATAAAGATTATGCCCTGTCATATTGCATCTTTGCCTGTTGCGGTAAATATTCAGTGTCATGCCCATAGAATCAAGGAAGCCTTGATATAAAGAGGACCTGGAAAAAGGGTGAGGTAACTCATGGAGATAAGGCGCATCAAAACACCATTGGAAGAAAATGTCATAGAGTCCTTGAAGTCAGGTGAAAAGGTCTTCCTGAGCGGCCATATTTATACTGCCCGTGATGCGGCCCATAAAAGATTCATGGAAACATTAAGGGAAGGGAAACCCCTCCCTTTTGATATAAGGGGTCAGATTGTTTACTACTGTGGTCCTTCCCCTGCACCCCCGGGAAAGATTATAGGCGCCTGTGGGCCTACTACCAGCTCAAGGATGGATACCTACACCCCGACACTCCTTTCTCTCGGATTAAAAGGCATGATAGGAAAAGGAAAAAGATCAAAGGCGGTTAAAGAGGCCATTCAAACACACAAGGCAATATACTTCGGAGCTACAGGCGGTGCAGGCGCTCTCCTTTCAAAGAGTGTTGTATCCTTCGAGACAGTTGCCTATGAAGACCTTGGTCCTGAAGCAGTGGTGCGACTCGGGGTGAAGGATTTCCCTTTATTTGTCATTAATGATATAGAAGGAAAAGATTTATATGAGGCAGGCACTGAACAGTACAAAAAATAGATTATCTTCAATAAAAATAAGGGGTTGATATGGGAGAAGTCCGTGTCGGAATCGTGGGTGTTGGTAACTGCGCAAGTTCCCTTGTACAGGGCCTGAGTTACTACTCCCGGAAAAATGATGAAATAATAGGGCTCATGCATTACGACATCTGCGGATATGAGCCGAAGGATATCAAGGTAGCAGCCGCCTTCGATATAGACAGGAGAAAAGTACGTAAATCCCTCGGAGAGGCAATCTTTGCAGCGCCGAATTGCACCAGGATCATTGAAAAGGATTTGTTGCCATCCAATGTGACTGTAGCTATGGGCAATGTACTCGATGGTGTCTCGCCCCATATGATTGATTACTCCGAAGAAAGGAGATTTCTTGTATCCGAAGAGGACCCTGATGATGTAGTCCGGATATTAAAAGAGAGCGGTGTCGAGATATTAATAAACTACCTGCCTGTAGGATCGCAGAAGGCCAGCGAGTTTTATGCCCGATGCTGTCTTGAATGCGGGGTGAGCCTTATTAACTGTATACCCGTGTTTATTGCATCTGAGACTAAATGGGCAGCGCTTTTTGAGGTAAAGGGAATACCTATCGTTGGCGATGATGTAAAATCCCAGATAGGAGCTACTATTATCCACAGAACCCTTGCGAAATTGTTTAATGACAGGGGGGTAAAGATAGACCGGACTTACCAGCTGAATACAGGGGGGAACACCGACTTTTTGAATATGCTCAATAGAGAACGGCTTGCATCAAAGAAGATTTCTAAAACTGAGGCCGTTCAATCAACCCTTGATATCCCGATCCTGCCCGACAATATTCATATAGGCCCTTCTGATTACGTTCCCTGGCAGGAGGACAATAAGGTCTGCTTCATCAGGATTGAGGGAAGAATTTTTGGAGATGTTCCTATTAATCTGGAGTTGAGGTTATCAGTCGAGGACTCGCCGAATAGTGCGGGTTCCATGATAGATGCAATACGATGTTGCAAGGTTGCACGGGACAGAGGGATTGGAGGAGTTCTCCAGTCCATATCTGCATATACAATGAAGCACCCCTTGAAACAGTTTCCCGATGAAGTAGCGCGGGAGATGGTTGAAGAGTTTATCAGAGGGGACAGAGAGAGGTAGGTGCCGTAATTGATAAGCTCAAGAATCGGCCATTCCCTTGATCCTCTTATTCTTAAAATATATCGCATCCTCTTTATGGGCAAGTCTCTGCACCCCAATGTACTGACTTTGTTGGGCGTATTCTTCGGTTTCATAGCTTTTATCCTTATCCTGCGGGATTTTCTTATATTGAGCGGTCTGGCCCTTATGATTTCAGGTCTTTTTGACCTTATGGATGGTGCTATCGCGAGAAACACGGATCACGTGACTACCTTCGGCGGGTTTCTTGACTCTGTTCTTGACAGATATACAGATCTGTTTTTAATGTGCGGTGTTGTAATGTATTTTATGAAAAGGGGTGATCAGTTTAATGTCCTTATGGCATTTATTGCTTCCATAGGAATTGCCTTAGTGCCTTATGCAAAGGCAAGGGCGGAGGCATCCCGCATTTCCTGCAATACGGGCCTTCTCGAAAGGCCGGAAAGATTGTTTATCCTCCTGTGCGGTCTTCTCTTCAATATACTTCCTTATGCAATAATAGTTCTTGCCCTCTTTACCCACATAACGGTAGTTCAAAGAATTATATATGTGAAAAGGGCTGTGAGAGATTAATAGAAGAATTATGTCCTGTCAGGTTGCCACAAGGTTGTAAATCTCCTCTTTCAGGATGTCCTTGGCCATTTCCTTCGGGATGTTTGTTTTTATGATTTTCCCTTTGGAGAACAAGACTGCGTTATTTTTACCAAAGGCTATACCTATATCAGCCCCTTTTGCTTCACCGGGACCATTAACCTCGCAGCCCATAAGGGCAACATCGAGATAGGCATCGATACTGGCAATATCCTTTTCAAACTCTTCCACTATTTCAGCAAGGTTTGTTGTGCATCTTCCGCAGGTGGGGCACGAAATGATATTGATGCCTCTTTTTCTGAGACCAAGGTCTCTCAGAATATGATACGCGGCAATAACTTCATACACCGGGTTGCCGGTGAGAGAGACCCGTATTGTGTCCCCGAGTCCTTCATGGAGCAATATGCCTATGCCTATGGCGGACTTAATGGCCCCTGAGAAGATGGGGCCCGCCTCAGTGATACCGATATGAAGAGGGTAATTCGATTGTTTGGAGAACTTCTTGCATGCATCTATGGTTTCGTGGATATTTGATGCCTTAAGAGAAACCTTTAATTCAGTCCAGCCCGTGTCCTCGAAGAGTTTCGTATAGTAAAGGGCGCTTTCAACCATTGTTTTTGCATCTGGTTTCACCTGTCCCTTTAAGAGCCTTTTTTCTATGGAACCTATGTTTATCCCGATCCTGACAGGAGTCTTTGTATCTGCGGCAACAACTGCAATCTCCTTAACCTTTCGTACATTATTGATTGTACCGGGATTTATCCTGACCCCGTCTATGCCCAATTCCATGGCCTTTATGGCAATTTTATGATTAAAATGGATATCGCCGATAATAGGAACATCTAATTCCTGTTTTAAGAACGGAATAATCTTGCAGGTATCCAGCTCAGGTAATGCAATGCGTATCAGCTCACACCCCGCCTTTTTTAATTCTCTTGACTGATTCAGCGTCTCCTGAAAATTATCGGGGTTTGTATTCAACATTGACTGGACAACTATCGGTGCATTGCCTCCGACATATACGTCTCCAATTTTAATCTTTTTTGTATTCTTTCTTTTCATGCGGGCGTTTCATCAATTGTATAATCTGTGTGAGATGTTGTCAATCACGAATCATTCATTCAAATGGACAAAATGTATAACCTGTTGTAGATTATGAAGAATATTATTTATTAACGTCGGGATAATAATGGGGTTAACATCGCATATGAACAATGAAAGTCACCTTATAAAAGAACTTGTTGAAGAGCTTGCATCAAAAAACGAGATAATTGCCTCTCTGAAAAAGTCTGCTGAAGAACTGAAGAGGGTTGAGAGGGCATTACGGGAAAGCGAGAAAAGATACAGATCCCTTATCAGGCAATCGTCAGACGGTGTCTATATTTTTCATCATGAAACCGGCAGGATTCTCGAAGCGAACGATCAGTTTCTCAGAATGCTCGGCTATACTGAAGAGGAGATTACCTCTCTCCGTCTCTATGACATTGTGACCCTTGATAAGAATATTGTAGACGCGAATATTCAGAAGGTGCTGCAGGACAGGCAATACTTATTTGGTTTAAGACAGTATGTCTGTAAGGATGGCAGCCTTATAGATGTTGAGATCAGTTCTACCCTGATTCGCTACGGCAGTTCTAAAGTCATCATGGTAAATGTCAGGAATATGTCTGAAAGGATGCGTGATGAAAAAGAACTGCAGATACAGACCGATAAAATGCGTGATCAGGCTGAATTACTCGATATTGCAGAGGATGCGATAATCGTGGGCACCCTTGATGGAACGATCATCTTCTGGAACCATGGGGCAGTGGAAAGGTACGGCTGGTCAAAAAAAGATGCCATGGGTAAACAGGTTCAGATACTTCTTAATTCGCAGTTCCCCGAGTCTATAGATAAAATCCGGGAAGATCTTTTTCGGGAAGGTAGATGGGAAGGGGAAGTAATACATCAAAAGTCGGACGGCACAAAGATTATTGTCGACAGTAAGTGGGCTTTAAGGAAGAACAAAGACGGCAAACCGGCTGCAATAATGGAGATAAACAATGACATAACGAAAAGGAAACGGGCCGAAGAAGCGTTACAGAAGACCAAGGATGAGCTTGAACTTCGTGTAGAAGAAAGGACAATTGAATTAAAAGAAATGAACGAACGGCTCATCAACGAACTTAACCGGCGAAAGCAGATTGAGGATTTGTTAAGGAAGGGCGCCGAGCGCTATAAGAATTTGTTTGAAGATTCTCCGATTGGTATTTATAGAACGAACCCCGATGGCCGTATTCTCATGGCAAATCCTATTCTGGTACGGATGCTCGGGTTTTCTTCCTTTAATCAACTTGCTTCAACGCCTTTGAAAAATGGTGATTATGAGCCTTCCTATCTCAAAAAGAAGATGAAAAAGCGCCTTGAACGGGAAGGGCGGGTAAGAGGGTTTGAAGCAAAGTGGAAACGTTTTGATGGATCCACAATCTATGTGAGGGAAAACGCACAGGCCGTACGTGCTCCGGATGGAACAGTGATCTACTATGAAGGAACGGTTGAAGATATAAGCGAACAGAAAAAGGCGGAAGAAAAGATTAATTCCTACCAGAATCAACTGCGTTCATTGGCATCCGATCTGTCATTAGCGGAAGAGAGGGAAAGAAGACGTATTGCAACAACCCTTCACGATCATATCGGACAGATTCTTGCAATTTCAAAGATTAAGCTTGGCGCACTCCTTGAATGCGCCAAAGAAAGTGACATTGAGGAAAGCTTGCGGGAGGTCCGTAGCCTTGTTGGGCAGGCCATCCAGTATACACGGTCCCTGACCTCCGAACTAAGCCCTCCCATCCTTTATGAGCTTGGACTTGAGGCAGCCCTTGAGTGGCTTTGCGAACAGGCCCATGAGCAACATGGTATTGCCTATGAATTTGAAACTGATCAGCACATGAAACCCGTGAGTGATGAAATACGTATTTTTCTTTTTACCGCAGTTCGCGAACTTCTGGTGAATGTGGCAAAACATGCCAATGCACAAAAGGTTAAAGTGACTGCCAGAAGAATTGACCGGAACATCTCCATTCATGTGGCAGATGACGGTATCGGGTTTAATACATCAAAAGTAACCTTTTATCTTGATAAGAACAAGGGTTTTGGTCTCTTCAGCATAAGGGAACGGCTTACCCATCTCGGAGGTCAGATGGAGATAAAATCTCAACGTGGTCGAAGCGCACGAATCATACTGTCAGCGCCGTTAAAAACCGAGAAATGATTCAAAGAAGGACAAGGTATCAATACATGGTTTTCGGCAATGACATACAATCAAAGAGAAAGCTGTACATGTAAACTTATAGGTTCATAGAAGTTTTATTAAGAATAAATATCTATTATAAAAATTATCAAAAGGCTTATGAGAAGGCTTGACATTGCAAAAATAAAAATGTTTAATTAAACGCCAAGTGAAAATTTTCATTACATCGCAAAGGGTAGGTTTAAGCCTGATAATTCGGCATAGGAATGATATCCTTGACTCCTTTTATGCCCGGCTTGCCGTTCCCTTGAGAATAGAAAAGGCTGCATTAATTCTTACACAAGGAGGTTATGAATGAGTTTAAACGAAATTTGGGATTTGCTTATCGGCACACTCAAGACTACCGGTTTCCCTATGCTGTTTGCTGCAGGTGGCTGGAAGTATGTTATTATGTGGGCCTTCGGCTGTTTCTTTCTCTACCTGGCAATAGTTAAGGATTTTGAGCCTCTCCTTCTCCTGCCCATCGGTTTCGGTATCTTTGTAGTAAACTTCCCGAATACACCATTGTTCGGGTTTGCTGAGAACGGTCAACCCGAGCTGCTGATGTTTTTCTACAAATATGGTATCCTCTGGGAGGTTATTCCCTGCCTTATATTCCTCGGTCTCGGGGCAATGACTGATTTTGAACCCCTGATTTCCAACCCGAAGATGCTCCTCATTGGTGCCGGGGCACAGCTCGGCGTCTTCGTGACCTTTACCGGTACGATCCTTGCCGGTTTTACTATTAAAGAAGCCGCATCAGTAGGTATCATCGGCGGCGCAGACGGCCCGACAACGATTTATATTACCGCAAAGCTTGCACCCCATCTGTTAAGCGCCAATACCCTTGCCGCATACTCCTATATGTCCCTTGTTCCTGTTATTCAGGCACCGATCATGCGAATGATGACAAGCGACAAGGAACGTCTCATCAAGATGAAAATAGGGAGAAGGTGTTCCCATACAGAACTTGTGCTCTTTCCCCTCATCTGCGGCGGTATTATCGCCTTGATGGTCCCGGCAGTTATGCCCCTCATGGGTATGCTGATGTTCGGCAACCTCATGAGAGTGAGCGGTGTGGTAAAGCGGTTAACTGAAACTGCTTCAAACCAGCTCATGGATATTGTAACGATCTTTCTCGGCCTCAGCGTTGGCGCCTCCATGCAGGCCCACGTTTTCCTCACCTATAAACCCATGCTCGTTTTCGGCCTTGGTCTTGTCGATTTTATCGTTTGCACCATGGGTGGTATCCTCACCGTAAAGATCATTAATATTTTTGCAACAAACAAGATCAACCCCCTTATCGGCAACTCGGGGGTCTCTGCAATTCCTATGGCGCCGAGGCTTTCTCAGCTTATCGGACAGCAGTATGACAAGAAAAACTTTCTCCTCATGCATGCGATGGCAGCGTGTCTTGCCGGCTCCATCGGTTCACCGGCAGCGGCAGGTATGCTTATATCCATGTTTGAGTAAGGGGGATTGACATGAAGACGATAAAATATTTGATGCTTATTTGTTTAATGTTCGGAATAACCCTTATCCCGATGGTTGCTGCGGCTTCCGGCGCCCCTGCAGGGAAAAAGGTAATTACCCCTGAAGAGGGGATAGCTGCATTGGAGGCTACTCCCTATGAAAAGAAATTCGGAGCGCCCATTATGCCCGGCGGCAAAATCGTAAAAACCGAGGATACGGCAGCTTTTTATGAAATCAGCCAGCCCCATGAAAAGGTGGTTGAATTCTACAAGGAAGTCCTGAAGGTCTATGGCGATGAAAAATTCCGTGATTGGAAGGATCAGATATACATAGAGGATCTGGGTGGTGCAAAATGGCATTCCATCGGTATCATGAAGGGCGACGGAGAAAAGACTACCGTAAAGATTACCCGTGATAACATGACATGGGTATTCAGTACCCTTATCATACGGTTTGCCGGTGTCTTTTTTGTCCTTTGCGTGCTCTGGGTTCTCCTTAATCTCAACAGTTTCTGCATGAAGAAATTTTTCCCGGATACAAAAAAGGCTGCTGCAAAGTGATGTAACCTGTAACAAATAACAATTATTTCAATGAAACCCCTTTTCTCAAGAGAAGGGGTTTCATTTATTCAGGATACTGCATATAGAGGCAAAAAGAATATGATGCGATAGAGAATTCAGGAATAAAGGAGAGATTTATGAACACGAATTACACGATTTCCCGCTACCTCCTCAGCCGCCTGCAGGAAGTCGGCATTAAACACCTCTTTGGTGTTCCCGGTGATTATGTTCTCGATTTCCTGGACGAGGTTATTGCCAGTCCCATTCAATGGGTAGGTAACTGTAATGAGTTGAATGCCGGTTACGCAGCTGACGGCTATGCCCGCATTAACGGGGCAGGGGCCGCAGTTGTAACCTATGGTGTGGGAGGGCTGAGCATTTTGAACGCTGTAGCCGGTGCCTTTGCCGAGCATGTGCCCATGATTGTCATCAGCGGTGCCCCGCCTGCCCGACGGAGGGAATCGGGCGCCATGGTGCATCACCTTGTTTCCAATTACTACCTCCAACTGGATATCTTCAGAAAAATGACGGTTGATGCGGCCATACTGACCGATCCCAATACTGCCCCTGATGAGATTGACCGCGTTATCCGGAATTGCATAACCCGGAAGCTCCCTGTCTACCTTGAGCTTCCTATCGATATGGCTCATGCCCCTTGTCGCCGACCAGGAGCGCTGCCCGCTATTGATTCGTTGCCTTCTGACAAGGATAGCCTGGCAGAGTGCGTATCAGAGGCTGCGGAGATGTTTAATAGCGCTGATCATCCCCTGATCCTCGCCGGTGTGGAGCTGCTCCGCTTCGGACTTGGAGGCGATACGCTTCATCTTGTTGAGACTGCTGAGGTTCCTTTTGCCACAATGCTAAGCAGCAAGTCTGTATTGCCCGAGCTTCATCCCCAGTTTGTCGGGATCTACCAGGGAGGCTGGAGCCGGGAGGTGGTTCGCCGTCAGGTAGAGGATTCCGACTGCCTCTTGTCCCTTGGGGTCTGGATAACCGATCTGGATACGGGTTTGTTTAGCGTAAACCTGGACAACCGTCGGATGATTGCCGCCGGAGGAGGCCAGGTCCGTATCGGCAGCCATTATTACCATCAAATAGAATTGGCGGATTTCATCGGTCGGCTGGCCTTGGCAGTTCAACCACGTTCCTACCTGACCTCCCATCCGGCTGAATCCTATCAGCCCAGGCAACCATTCACACCTGAGACGTCGTCTGTTTTGACGGCCCCTCGCCTATACGAATGTCTGAACCATTTTCTCGATGACCGGATGGTTCTTCTCGCAGAGCCTGGTGATGCCTTCTGTGCAGCCCCGGAGTTTCATATTGAAGAGGCTGAAAACTTCATCGTCCAGATCTATTACTCCTCCATCGGCTTCTGTACCCCGGCTGCCTTGGGAGTTGCCCTGGCGCGTCCTGATAAGCGGCCGGTAGTCCTCACCGGTGACGGCGCCTTCCAGATGACGGCGCAGGAGATCTCCACCATGATCCGGGAACGCTGCCCGGCTTTGTTTATAATCATTAATAATGACGGCTATCTGGTTGAACGGCTCCTCCATGTAGACGGGCCCTATAACGACATTCAGATGTGGCACTACGCAAGGCTGCCTGAGGTATTTGATGATGGGTCTCATGCCATCGGTATCAGGGTGACCACAGAGGAAGAGCTGGCGCAGGCCATGGAAATAGCCGCTCAGGAGAAGCAAAAACTCGTGCTTATTGAGGCCTGTCTGCCAAACCGTGACTGCTCTGCAGGTCTGGAGCGCCTTGGGAAAACCTTTCGGCAGGTACAGTAAAAAAGTAAAATATCACTCAGTTTGAGCTTCTGTCTTATCGTGCGCTAAATCCTGACCGGCCCTTTTTCGGCGCGCCTTGTCTATCCTGATGATTCCTATATACCAGAAGATCAGGGTAATGACGAGGAAAAACCTTAAGGGTATTCTCTTGGGTATGAGTATGGAGTAATCGAGGGTTTTTGGTTTGCCGTTATCAATGCCAACAGCCTGACCTCTTATATCCTCCGGTTTCTCCTTTTTTATGGGGATACCCATTTTATAGATATTTTCAAAAAACCCTTTATCCTTTGAATAACTTGATAAAAAGGGGAGGGTCAGCAAGGGTATGCAGATACCGACAATAATAAAGATTACGCCAATCTTTGTTTCTCGATCCATGCCTCCAATATACCATATTCTTTACATAATTACCCCATATAAAGATCGGATGTGATTCCAGAGTAATGATCATATCCGATCTTCTGTGAGACTCCCCGATCATCGCTGCCAATGGCGTTTTAACCATTTCTCGGCTTCTACAGCAAAGAATACCAGTGACGAGATGCCGATACAGAGGAGTAACTGGCTCATACTCAGTGGCTGTGTCTTAAAAATTGAGTTGAGGAAGGGCACATACGTTATGGCAAGCTGGAGGGCAAAAGAAAGGACTACTGCCCCAAGGAGGGGTTTATTGGAGAACAACCCCTGGCGGAAGAGGGATTCCTTTTCAGAGCGCACTGCAAGAACATGCCCGAGTTGCGTGAGGCAAAGTACCATAAAAACCATTGTCTGCCATTCCGGCATGGCCTTTTGTATTCCCCAGAACTGCACGCCAAGAATAAGGACCGCCATAAAAAGACCAACCCATAAAGCATGAATTCCCAGTCCCTGGGCGAAAATACTCTCCTTCGGGTTTCGCGGCGGTCTGCGCATGACGTCCCCTTCCGAGGGTTCAATGGAAAGGGCCAGCGCGGGGAGACTGTCTGTTACCAGGTTGACCCAGAGGATATGGATGGGAAGAATCGGTACGGGAAGCCCTACGAGCTGAGCGATAAAGAGCGTCCATATTTCCCCGGAATTGGTTGTAAGAAGATACTTTATAAACTTTCTGATGTTGTCGTAAATCTTGCGTCCTTCCTGGACTGCCTTGATGATAGTAGAAAAATTATCGTCAAGGAGGATCATGTGGGCTGCTTCCTTTGAAACATCACTGCCGGTAATCCCCATGGCAATTCCGATATCAGCCCTTTTCAGCGCTGGCGCGTCATTGACGCCGTCACCGGTCATGGCAACAAACTGATGCTTGTCCTGAAGGGCCTTTACGATCTTCAGCTTCTGTTCCGGAGCAACGCGGGCATAGACACGGATATGCTCAACCCTTTTCTCGAATTCCTCCAGAGAAAGGTCTTCCAGTTCCCTCCCGCTTATAATAACGTTCTTGTTATCATTTTCATTGAGTATGCCGATACGGTTTGCAATTGCAGCGGCTGTAACAGGGTGGTCTCCGGTAATCATCACCGGTATAATGCCGGCGGCCTTACATAAAGCCACAGCATCCCTTGCTTCATCTCTCGGAGGGTCCATCATGCCCACAAGACCAAGTATGATAAGGTCGTGTTCAACCGTCTCGGGGGTATAGGAGCCAGGTAGTTCCTCCCATCTTTTTAATGCAATACAGAGGACCCGTAAGCCGCGAGAAGCCATTTCTTCGTTTACCCTTAACAGCTCTGCTCTGTCGAGGGGTCCGGGGCCGTCATTTACCCATGCTGCATTGGCCTTTTCAATGACCATCTCAGGGGCGCCTTTTGTAAATGCGATGAATGCCCCGTCGCTCCATTTGTGGATAGTAGTCATGCTCTTCCGGTCTGAGTCAAAGGGAATCTCGGCAATTCTCGGGAATTCACTCTCCAGCTTCTTTTTATCGAAACCGTGTTCTTTCGCGATACGATAAAGGGCAATTTCCGTAGGATCGCCAATCTCCGCGCCTTCGGCGTCCTCTTGAGAATCATTGTTGAGTGCAATCCCTGCCATCAGATAAACGAGGTCAGGGGTGGTCTGGTCGCTGCTTTTTAGAAGCCTTCCGTTGCCGTACACCTCTTCAACGGTCATGCGGTTATAGGTAAGGGTTCCCGTCTTATCTGAACAGATATAAGTGACAGAACCCAATGTTTCTACAGCAGGGAGCTTCCGCATGAGGGCATTTATTTTCACCATCTTCTTTGCCCCAAGGGCCAGCGAGATGGTAATGACCGCCGGGAGCGCCTCTGGAATAGCTGCTACGGCAAGAGAAATTGCTGTAAGGAGCATAAGGAGGGGTTTTTCTCCCCGCAAAAGGCCCATACCGAAGACAACAGCACAGATAATGAGAACGGCAACGGCCATCCTTTTTCCAAATGTGGTAAGCCTTTTCTGGAGAGGAGTTCTGGTCTCAGCTTCATCCTGGAGCATGGAGGCGATCTTTCCCAGTTCTGTAGCCATCCCCGTTCCGACAACAATACCAAGGCCCCGTCCATTCACAATGATGGTGCCTTTATAGAGCATATTCTTACGGTCCCCGATAGAGAGTGCCGGGTCTTGAAGGGCTTTTTCCATTTTTTCAACGGGCACTGATTCGCCTGTCAGTGCAGCCTCTTCCGCCCTTACCTGAAAAGCTTCCACGAGCCGCATATCAGCGGGCACGATGACACCGGCTTCGATGGCTACGAGATCACCGAGTACAATCTCACTGGAGCTGATTTTTTTGGGAGTCCCTTCCCGTATCACTGTTGCGGCTGATGATGCCATCTTTTTGAGGGCTTCCATGGCGCGCTCCGCGCGGTACTCCTGGATGAATCCGATGACGGCATTGGCAATGACGATGGCAATAATGACTAGGGTGTCTGTCATCTCTCCGATGATACCGGCAATGACAGCAGCGGCTATAAGGATGATAATCATGAAGTCCTTGAATTGATCAAGGAGCATCATTGCCGGCGTCTTCTTTTTCTTCGCCTGCAGTTCATTGGGGCCGTATTGCTGGAGACGTTTCTCTGCCTCGCCTGCAGTGAGGCCCTCTTTGCCCGTATTCAGCCGCTTAAAGATGTCTTCGATGTTTTCCTGATGGCAGTGTGGCTGTGTCATTATCATCTCCTTTCCGGTTATACAATGAGCCGGCAGCAAGAAGCTTTACCGGATCACTGTTATCTGGTAAAGGTCTCGCTTGTTAGCCCATTCTAACCGGCATACCGGTCGGCATGATGCCGACGTATTGACGATAATGACGATGTAAGCTACTCCCCTTTGTCCTGATATATGATACATGACACCAGGATGCACGTCAATATGTTTGCATTTTGTTTGCATTTTGTTTGCATTTTGTTTGCATTTTGTCATCCATGAATCAGGCATTTCTAATGAGTTACCCCTATAAACCCCTTGCCTTTATGGGGAATATTTTTGTAAACTGGTGGCGGCAAGGAGTTAAGAACTTATGATAACAGCTAATATAAATTATAGGGGGTAGCGGGGATGGAGTTTTTACCAATTGCGGCAAGCGTGATCTTTCTCGTAAGCATATTTTTTGTCATCACCGGGTGGATTGACAGTGTTCTCGCAGCCCTTATAGGCATTGCCCTGATGATCATAGTCGGTGTCTACAGCGATGTGGACGCCTTTAAGATCGTTGACTGGAATGTCATTGCGATCCTCGTTTCTATCTGGATCATTTCTGGCTATTTCGGGAAATCCGGGGTGCCTGATTACCTCGCGGCTGTCATCCTCAAGATGTCGAAGGGGAATGTTGCTGTATTCGTCACCTTTATCGGGATGCTCGCAGGATTTGTTTCCATGTTGATTGACAACGTGGTGGTGGTCATGATGTTTGCCCCTGTCATCTTCCATGCCTGCAGGCGTTTCGGTTTTCCTGCCTTTGCGCCCCTCCTGTTTGTTGGTTTGTGCGCAAACTTCATGGGTACTGCCATGCTCCTTGGCGACCTGCCTCCCCAGATGCTCCATAGTGTCTCCGGCATTGAGTTCAGCGGTTTTATCTGGCATTCTGGAAGACCATCGTCATTCTTTATGCTCCTTATCTCATATATCATTACCTGTTCGTACTTTTACTGGATATTTTCAAAGAAGTATAAAGCTATCCGGATGGATATCGCTTCCATGGCAGGAGAAAAGCCGAGTGATCTTATCAAGGATAAACCCTTTGCAATAGTGACCTGTGGGATCTTCCTTCTCACGATTACCTGCATGGCCTTCAGGCCCTTTTTTGGATATTCCCTTGGTTTTATCGCCCTCTGGGGCGCCCTTGCGATCATCCTTGTCTTTGAACTTTTCAAGAGCCGTTTTACCGTGGAGCTGCCCAGTGTTGAGCATGTCCTGGCGGAGCTTGACTGGAGAGCAATCTTTTTCTATGTGTCACTTTTTGCCCTTGTGGGAGGTCTTGAGCACGCTGGGGTCATCAAGATGGTGGTCAATGTTATTACCCCCATTATTAAATCGAGCCTTGTTGTCGGCGCCACAGCCCTTTACTGGGTCACAGCCCCGATTGTAGGTATTGTGGAGCATGATGCCTATATCCTCACCATGCTCTATGTCATAAGGGACCTTGGGAAAGAGACGGGCATGAACCCCTGGCCTCTCTACTGGATGCTCTTATGGGCTGGCACCCTGGGAAGCAACCTGACTGTAGCCGGTGCACCTGCATTGTTTGTTGCAAAAAGCCTCGGCGAAAAGGAGGACAAGAGGAGAGTGGGCTTAAAGGAGTTCCTCAGTATTACCGTACCCTATGTTATCGTTTCACTTATTTTCTGCTTCATTCCTGCCATGCTTGTATGGGTTTATCCATTTGCTAAATAATGGGGAGGGCATATGTCAATATTGACGATATCACGAGAGTATGGGAGCGGCGGCAAGGATATAGGAAGGGCTGTAGCGGAGCGTATGGGATACCGGTATATTGATAGAAAACAGATCCTCGAAGAGATGAAAAAGGTAGGGACTCAATGGGAAGAGAAGACAAAATATTTTGATGAAAACCGGCCGAATATTAGGGAAAGACACGACTGGTTTTACCGGGGTTTTGTTGCTTTAAACCAGAGCCATATCCTGAAAAATGCCTTAAAGAATAATGTAGTCATCATGGGAAGGGGCGGCAGCTTTCTTCTGAAAGGCATCCCCTTTGCCCTCAGTGTCCGTACAACAGCGCCAATAGAGAAACGCATTGAAAATGTTATGCAATGGGAAGATATTAACAGCGAAAATGCCCGATATCTGATAGAAAAAGCGGACGAAGAGATGGCAGGCGCAGTCTATGTGATTTACGGCCGTCACTGGGATGATCCGGAGCAGTATGATATTGTATTTGATACAAGCGCTAAGAGTTATGAAGATATTGCATATATTATCTGTGATGAACTTATGAGGCGGGAGCAGTTTAATACGGAGGATAATAGAAAGATACTTGCCTTGAGAGCCCTTGCTGCAGATATAAAGGCGCAGATTTCCATAGATCCCCTTCTGTCCGTTTCAAAGATCGATGTCTTCCCGAAGGAAGAGGGTATGACTGATTACGGGCTTGTACTGCGCGCTGTTGTCCATAATAACGAGGATATCAGAATTATTGAAGAAAAGGCCAAAGAACTATCCCTCGGAGCGCCGATCGAGTGCACCATACATTATCACTGGC
The DNA here is from genome assembly GCA_013824835.1 of Syntrophus sp. (in: bacteria). Taxonomy (GTDB): domain Bacteria; phylum Desulfobacterota; class Syntrophorhabdia; order Syntrophorhabdales; family Syntrophorhabdaceae; genus PNOM01. The sequence continues at coordinate 47,251 of PNOM01000003.1, forward strand.
AATCCCGTTTTAAGTAAAGATGCACAGAAGAGAGGAGCTTCGGATTTGGGTCTGAAGTTCCTCTCTTAATCTCTACTCATATCTATCCGGAATTCATTAAAGAGCGCACATTTTTTTAAGGTGGACAGAGTGCATGAACAGGGCGCTGCACTGTGTTTCCATGCCGAAAACTGTTGACATAAGGGATTATCCTGTACTATCTTTTTGCCGGACATACGGTTAACTAAATCTGATTGCCAGGTAAACTGTATAGGATAAAAATCGAATAATGTATCACCCCCGTATTACCCCGGAGGTAAATGATGGAAATGACTTCCTACCACCATAAGACGATTGAACATACTGCTGACGACCTTAAAACCCATATTGAAAATGGTATTTCGAGTTCAGAGGCAGAAAACCGCCTTAAAAAAATAGGATACAATGAGTTAGCTGAACGCCCTCGCCCTGGTTTTCTTAAGATGCTTGCTGGTCAGTTCAACAACTTTCTTGTTATCATTCTGATTATTGCAGCGGTTATTTCACTCCTCCTTGGTGAGGTAGTCGATGCTGTGGCAATAATTATTATCGTTGTCCTAAATTCCATTGTTGGTGTTGTTCAGGAATCAAAGGCGGAGGCAGCCCTGGAGGCTCTTAAGAAAATGTCTGCTCCGAATGCCCAGGTAATTCGCGATGGACACCAGATTACCATACCTTCACGGGAACTGGTGCCAGGGGATGTAGTCCTTCTTGAGGCTGGAAACTATATTCCCGGAGATATGCGTCTTGTTGAAAGCCATAATCTGAAGGTGGAGGAGGCTTCACTCACCGGAGAATCAGTACCTGTTGAAAAAGACGCGACCATTGTCCTTGAAGAGGATATCCCCTTGGGGGACAGGCATAATTCCGTATATATGGGTACCATAGTAACCTATGGCAGAGGCAAAGGCATCGTAAAGGCAACAGGCATGGAGACACAGATAGGTCTGATTGCCGAAATGCTCCAGTCCTATGGAGATGAACAGACCCCCCTTCAGGGAAAACTCAACCAGCTTGCCAAGGTGCTCGGCATTGTCTGCCTGACTGTCTGTGGCATCATATTTATATATGGTCTTATACGGGATACCCATATTGGAACTATCGCAAAAGAGGGCATTACCACATATTTCCTCAATGAGAAAAAAGACATTATCGATCTTTTCATGATAGCGGTGAGCCTTGCCATTGCCGCGATACCTGAAGGTCTTCCTGCGGTTGTCACAATCTGCCTTGCCCTTGGCATGCAGAAGATGATAAAGCGTCATGCCCTTATCAGAAAACTTCCCGCTGTGGAGACCCTTGGGTGTGCTACGGTCATCTGCTCTGATAAAACAGGCACCCTTACCCAGAACGAGATGACTATTGTACAACTATGGGCTAACAACAAAAGAATGAAGGTTTCCGGTGAGGGGTACAGCCCGACAGGTGAATTTTTTTTAAACGATGTTGCTGCTGATCCCCATGGAGACCCTTCAATATCATTCCTCCTTGCCGGAGGCCTCCTCTGTAACGACGCCAAGCTGGAGATGAGCGGGGAAGGGGATGGAGAAAAGACATGGCGGATTGTCGGTGATCCCACAGAAGGGGCAATGATCGTTGCAGCGGCAAAGGCTGGGTTATGGCGAAAAGATATCGAAGGGGCCTTGCCGAGGATCATGGAAGTTCCCTTTGATTCAGACCGGAAGAGGATGTCTACCATCCATGAAATTTTAGACCCGAGCATGCTCCCCATTAAATCTGTTCAATACCCGCAATTTATTACCCTGGTCAAAGGCGCGCCCGATATCATTCTTGACCTCTGCAAGTACATTATGCTTGAGGGGGAGCTCATAGAGCTGACCGATGAAAAGAGAACAGAAATCCTTGCAGTCAACAGGGAGATGGCAAGTCAGACCCTCCGTGTTCTGGCAGTTGCCTTCAGGCCCATGAATGAAAAACCGGCAACCCATGAATATCAGAAGATAGAGTGTAGCCTTACCTTTATGGGCCTTGTAGGCATGATGGACCCTGCGCGCCCTGAAGTAAAGGAGGCAGTAAGACTGGCAAAAGGGGCCGGGCTCAAGACTGTCATGATTACCGGTGACTATAAAGAAACTGCAGAGGCAATTGCGAGGGAAATAGGGATCCACAGTGGTGAAGGGTTGGTACTCACCGGCAGGGACCTTGACGCCATGACTGACGAAGAGCTTGCCGAGGTTATCCATAAGGTAGATGTATGCTGCCGTGTATCGCCCCAGCATAAGACAAAGATTGTTGATGCCTTTAAGACAAGAGGCCATGTCGTTGCCATGACCGGAGATGGAGTTAATGACGCCCCTGCCCTGAAAAGGGCAAATATTGGTATAGCAATGGGTATTACCGGTACTGATGTTACAAGAGAGACCGCAGATATGGTACTCACGGATGACAACTTTGCCAGTATCGTCTCTGCCATAGAAGAAGGCCGTATTATCTATGCAAATATCCGCAAATTTGTTTTTTATCTTGTCTCTTGTAATATTGGTGAAATTCTCATCATCTTTCTTTCCATGCTCTTTGGCATGCCCTCTCCATTAAAGCCTGTGCAGCTCTTGATGCTCAACCTTGTTACTGACGGGGCTCCGGCATTGGCTCTCGGTATGGAAAAAGGTGATCCGGATATTATGAAACAGCCGCCCCGGCCGACGAAACAGCCTGTAATAAATTGGGAGATGCAGAGAAGCACTATTGTTCAGGCTACTGTGATGACCATCGCTGTATTGCTTGTCTATTATTGTGCAATAAAGTTGTACCCCCAGGATGCTAAACATGCCCAGACAATTGCCTTCGGCACCCTATGTTTATCCGAGCTTCTCAGGGCTTTTACTGCAAGGAGTGAACGCCATAGCATTTTCTCTATCGGCATCTTTACAAACCGATGGATGACATGGGCAGTCATCGGATCAGCAATTATTGTTTTTATGGCCATATATGTACCTTTTTTGCAACCTATTTTTGACACTGTTTCACTTACCTTCACGGATTGGTGCCTGATGGCGCCCTTCATTATTATGGACTCAGTTGCTGCTGAAATTAACAAGATTTTCATGCGAAGGGCTGTCAGGAAAAAGGCTGCAGCAACGAATATACAATAAATAGGAGCGATAAAAATATTGTTTAGGAAATTTAAGTCCTGTATGATGTGTGAAAGCAAGAATAAAAATAGGAGACAATACTATGATAACATTGAAAAAAGGGATTGACATCTTATCTGATCTGGGCGGGATAAAAACAGTACAGGAAGCGCTGATGCTTTTCGAGAAGAAATGTGACCAGGCTAACCTGGCAAAGCTGCAGAAAATCACGCATCAAGAGGCCTTGTTGAAAATTGCCAATGCCATTGCCATGATGCAGCCGGATGCGGTGTTTGTGAATACCGGCTCAGCGGCTGACATACAAGCCATTCGCAAGATGAGCATTGCCAAAGGCGAAGAAACGCCACTAACTATGCCGGATCATACCATTCACTTTGATTACACCAAAGAACAGGGTCGCGTGGTGGACAAGACGCTCTATATTGTCAATGAAGATGAAGACGTGAGTGTAATGGCCAAAAAGATTTTGCGCCAGGATGGGCATGCCTATATAAAAGAGCAGATGACCGGCATTGCTCAAGGCAAAACACTGCTTATCGGATTCTTCAGCCGTGGCCCGATTGGCGCGCAGGCCTCGTTGCCGGCCCTTGAAATTACTACGTCAACCTACGTTATGCACTCTGCTAATCTGCTCTATCGCAATGCCTATGCGCACTTTGACGCGGAATTGGCGCGGGCAGGGTATGTAATTACGAATGTTCACAGTGAAGGTGCGGGTGATCCGGCAGATTTTCCTAAAATGCGCGTGTTTATGGATCGCAGTTGGCTGACAACGTTTTCGATGCACTGTACTTATGCCGGAAACACCCTGTTGATGAAGAAAGGCAACCATCGGTTTGCGGTAGATTTAGCAACCTACTACCAGAAAGAATCGCAGCTTTCGGAACACATGTTTATCACCGGTCTTCGCGGCCCGGGTGGACGGAGTATCTATTTTGCCGGCGCTGCGCCGTCAGGGTGCGGCAAAACCACAACTGCGATGGTAGGCGAAGACTTTATCGGCGATGATTTAGCCCAGATATGGATTGACGATCAAGGTATTGTGCGGGCCGTCAATCCGGAATGCGGCATTTTCGGTATCGTGGAAGATGTGAACCGCGAAGGTGATCCCTACCTGATGAAATGTCTTCGCGAGCCTGGCTGTGAAGTGATCTGGTCGAACGTCCTGATTGACGAGAACAAAGTCCCCTATTGGGTCGGCTGCGGTGAGGAAATTCCCGGAAAAGGCGTAAACTACACGGGAGAATGGTGGAAAGGCAAGGTTGATGAAGACGGAGAACCGATTCCGCCGTCCAACCCAAACGCCCGTTGTACACTATTGAGCGCTAATATGCCGAATTATAATGAGAAAATGGCCGAAGACCCAAAAGGTGTACCAATAAAAGTGATCACCTACAGCGGCCGAGATAGCGACACCATGCCTCCCATTGTGGTCGCAAAAACTCCGGACCAGGGTGTGGCGATTGGGGCCTCGATCCTGTCTGCCGCGACTGCCACGGAAATAGGAGTGTCAGGTGTGCGTCGTCAGCCCTGGGCGAATGAACCGTTTATTCCAGGCGCACTGGCTGACTATATGGATGCACAGTTTATCTTTTTCAACTCCCCTAAGATTAAGGTAAAGCCGACTATGGCCGGGATCAATTACTTTCTGACACAGGGAGCGCGCGGCGGCGAAGGCAACAAACTGTTGGGCGAAAAACGCGATGTGAAGGCCTGGCTTGGCTGGCTGGAACTGTATGCCAATGGTGATGTAAAAGCCATTGAGACACCGATCGGATTTATCCCGAAATATGAGGATCTGAAAAAACTGTTTGCAGGTATTGAGAAAGAATATTTGAAAGAGCTGTATGACAAACAATTCGCTTTATATGTGGATAACATTTTGGGGCGCATTGATCTTCAGACAGCAGCCTACAGAAAAGAGGAAAATGTACCTCCAAGACTGTTTGAAATCTACGAAGAACAACGCAAAGGTCTGGAAAGTCTGAAAGCGAAATATGGTTCAATTGTGGCCGTGGAACAACTCATGGAAGCATTGTAGAAATAAGATGTAATATTATAAGTGATGGAGATGCCCTGACTTCAATATAAGCACCGGATATATTCCTGAAAAGATCATAAATTCCGGTGCTTTGTCGTTGGAGTAATCAAATCCTGAGGTGTGCGGACCCGGGCTATTTTACTGTTAACCCAAATAATGCAGTTGCCCTCAATTAACCCTTAACAAGAATCCTCCTTTCGCAGTAGAATCAATTACTTGCCGGCAACCAACCCCATACGAAAGGAGGAACAAAACAATGCAGAAGAATTCTACCACAACAGCCCATACAAACAAAGTGAGAATTACCTTTACCAAGAAGAAGATGACTGCCTATGGAGGCTTTGCGCTTATCGCAGCATTCTTTGAGCGGATCGGCTTTGCAGAGATGATTGAGAAGGCGATGCCGATCACGGAATGTTCCCCGAACGGCATGGGGATATACGGAAAGGCTATTGCCTTTATTGCCATGGTCTATGCTGGGGCTGATCGGTTTTCTCACCTTGTATACCTCGGCAACAAGGAAGTTCTCGCAAAGATATTCGGGGTCAAGCGACTGCCCGATGCTGCCACGACCCTTACCCGGATGTTCAACAAACTTAAAACTATCAAAACGGCAGATGTGCTGTCCCGCAACGTGTGGGCATATCTTACGCAACTTATCCCCTGGGAGACGATTCGGGAAGACTGGCTCACCTTCGACTCCAGCGTTCTTACCCGTTACGGAGAACAGGAGGGTGCGAAAAAGGGATACAACCCTGCCAAGCACGGCAGGCCAAGCCACAATCCTCTTCTCGCTTTTCTCAACAGGAGTAAGTACGTGATCCACCTCTGGAACCGCTCCGGCAACGTTGCCTCCTGGAATAATATCGTTGCCTTCTTCGCTGACTCCCATGACCGCATCCGCGACCGCATCAGGGTACTCGGCGTCATTGCGGACAGCGGATTCTACCTGAAGCAGTTCATTGAAAGACTTGAGGAGGAACATCTCATCTACATCATTGCGGTGAGACTCATAAGACCCCTCCAGCGGAGGATCTACTCTCTTGCCGACTGGAAGGAAATTGCGAAAGGACTTTCCGTATCAGAGTTCTCCTTTATGCACCCTCTCTGGGGAAAGGAGAGACGGTACATCGTGGTCAGGCAGGATATCACCAGGAGAAGAAAGGCGATGGGGAAAACACTGCCTTTGTTTGCCAACGAGACTTTCATAAGAGACTACCGCTTCAGCGCGTGGATCACTAATTCAAAAGAACTGCCTTATGAGGTGTGGACCATGTGCAAGCCCCGGGCAAACGATGAGAATACCATCAAAGAGTTGAAAGAAGATTTTGCCCTCGGAGGCTTTTCGATGAAGAAGTTCTATGCAGTAGAGGCGGCTATGGTCTTGAGAGTCCTTGTCTATAACCTCTTTCTGCTCTTCAGACATGAGTTTCTCGGGAAGAAAGAAAAGACCCAGCGTCTCAAGACCATACGATACAAGTATTTTGTGCTCCCTGCTCAAATGGGAAGCGACGGGAGAGACACCGTTCTCCGGAAATGAGGAAAAGCCCTGAAGGGCCTTACGCTACAGGTGCGGGAACTGTAAATGCAGTTTTTGGGTTAATCAGGTAATCCCTGATATTAGGCTTCGAAAAACATGAGAAGCAGGGTATATAAACCTGATATTAACCCTTGACAGCCCCCAAATAATTAATATAGGATAAAGCACTTTGTTATGAATATAAACAATATTTCATACCCTCCAAAAGAATAATTGATAAAAAAGGAAGGATCAGCCTTGACAAAGACACTGGGTGATATTACACAAGAACTGACTGAAAGGGTTCTTTCTCCGGCAAAGCTTGAATCCGAAAAAATGCTCCAAGAGGCCCATGCAAAAGCTGCAAAGATTATAGCAGATGCGGAAAAAGATGCATTGGGAATAAAAAATATGGCAAGACAGGAATCAGAACAAATTTTTAAACAAATGGAGACAGGCCTGAGGACTGCTGCCAGGGATTTTATTCTCCTCCTGCAAGAACGATTGGAGGGGGCAATTGCAATCCCGATGGTCCAAGAGGAAATCAGGGGGGCGCTAAAGGATGGAGATTTTCTGAAGAACATCATAGAGGTCGTTCTCCAGGGGTTTACCAGGCTTGGCGGCACAGAAAACAAGATTGAGATACTGCTGCCGGAAAAGGAAAGGGAAGAGTTGGGTAGGTGGTTTATAAAAAAGTTTCACGAGAAAGCCCTCAACAATATCAACGTTAATTTTACCGATAAGGTGTCTTTCGGGTTCAAGATGGGGCTTGAAGAGACCGGAACTCATTTTAATTTTGGTGAAGGTTTGGTCGAGGTTTTCGCGGATTTTTGCGCTCCCCGTTTCAGAAAATATTTTTTTACTGAAAAAATGGGTTAGGAAAGGATGGGAAAATATTTTTTTTTGGCCAGCGCACTCCCCGCTATGCCGGTTTCCCTGGGTGACCAACTTTCCCTCCCTTTTTCTGATATCGCCCGCATTGTTCTGCGAAATATCGAACCTCAGGACCTTCCCCTTGCAAAGGCGCTGCTTATGAAGATCGATATATCCAACTTTGAAGCGATACACCAGGACCGTGATGTTTTTATAGACGGCGGTATGCTTACCCGTGATGAGATTGAACACAAACAAAATCTCCCTCTTTTCATTCAGAGTTTTCTTGACGAGAAAGAAAGGGGTGTCCATCGCCCATACCTGTTTGATGCCCTATGGGAACGTTATTATGAATATGTTTATTCCCTTGGTCAAGAGATGGAATGCAGGTTTTTGATTGATTACATCTCCTGGGATATCAGTTTAAGAAACCATCTTGTTATGGTGCGAGCCAAAGAGAGCACTCGGGAAGAAGATAATTATACCCTTGCATCTCATATCGGTACACATGACCTTTCTGCTGTTCTTGCCCAGTTGAGAAATCAAAGGGGCCCTCTTCTGGCTGAACGGATGCTTGATGAGGAACGGTTGAGACAATTATTTCATTGCGAGGGGAGTGACCCTTTTTCCGTGGATGCGATACTTTCCACCATAGAAAAGGCCCGTATTTTTGAAAGATGGGAGAAGATGAATTTGCCCTTTATGACTGATGCGACGATTCTATTTAAGGGAGGAGTATTTGACAAGCACAATGGATAGCCGGATTGTGGCGGTCAATGGACCGCTGGTCACCGTGGAAACCGTCAAGGCGCAGGAGGTCATGATGAACGAAGTGGCCTATGTGCTTTGTAACGATGTGTTTTTGAAGTCTGAGATTATTCGGATTCGGGGAAGACTTGTGGATATGCAGGTGTTTGAGAACACCGTCGGCTTGAAGGTGGGAGATCGGGTTGATTTTACAGGCAGCTTGCTATCTGCTTCATTGGGGCCCGGCATATTGGGACAGATTTATGACGGGCTTCAGAACCCTTTGAGTAAACTCGAAAATGACCAGGGTTATTTTCTCAGAAGGGGACAATATATTAGCTCTTTAAATGAGGACAGGAGGTGGGAATTTACCCCTTCGGTTAAACCGGGCGACACAGTGAGGGCAGGATATTATCTCGGAAGCGTTCCCGAAGGCATTTTTGAACATCATATCCTTACTCCCCTTGCTCTCCAGGGAGCCTGGGAAGTGGTGGATATAAACCAACAAGGAGCCTATACGGTCACAGACAGAATTGCTACCCTGAAGAATCGTGAAGGTGTGGAAGTTCCCATAAAGATGGCACAGCAATGGCCTGTAAAATTGCCTGTCCGGGCCTACAAAGAAAGGTTGCTGCCTGACCGGCAACTGCTTACTCAGTGTCGCCTGATCGATATTTTCTTTCCTCTTGCCGAGGGAGGAACAGCGTGTATCCCCGGACCGTTCGGTGCCGGGAAAACTGTATTGCAACAGATTGTTTCACGGTACGCTGAGGCGGATATTGTAATTATTGTAGCATGTGGAGAGCGTGCAGGGGAGGTGGTGGAGACGATCAGGGAACTGCCATTGCTGGAGGACCCTCGAACAGGCAAATCACTTATGGATCGCACGGTAATCATTTGTAACACCTCTTCCATGCCGGTAGCGGCACGGGAGGCATCGATCTACACCGGCGTTACCCTGGGTGAATATTACCGGCAAATAGGACTCAAAGTTCTTCTACTTGCAGACAGTACCTCGCGATGGGCGCAGGCGCTGAGGGAGTCTTCGGCGAGATTGGAAGAGATACCGGGAGAAGAGGCTTTCCCGGCTTATCTTGAGAGCAGGATTGCCGCTCTCTATGAGAGGGCTGGCGTAGTAAGACTTTATGATGATTCTACGGGCTCCCTGACCCTGATTGGCAACGTCTCTCCGGCAGGAGGAAATTTTGAGGAACCTGTGACTCAAAATACCCTTAAAGTTGTAAGCGCTTTTTATGGCCTTTCACGGACGAGGTCTGATAGGAGACGATATCCTGCCATTGATCCCCTCATCTCGTGGAGTCTCTATTTAAAACAGATGAAAGAGTCTCTGTGTGAACGTCACCCTGAATGGGTATCGTGGGTTGAGGAAACCCAGAATCTGTTTATCCAGGGAAATGAGATCCATCAGATGATGCTGGTTGTTGGAGAGGAAGGGGTAGGCATTGATGACTTTGTAACCTATCTGAAGTCGGAAATGGTGGACGTCGTTTGTTTGCAGCAGGACTCTTACGATGCAGTAGACCGCGCCACGGGCAGAGATAGACAAATCAGTGATTTTACGCTGCTCATTCGAATGGTGCACCACCGCTTTGATTTTGAAACCAAAGGGGAAGCAAGACAGGAAATGACACATCTCCAGAATCTTTTTTTTCAGATGAAATATTGTTTGTTCCAGGGAGTGGAATATATGAAATACCGGACAGAGATTGAATCCATCCTGAGAAAGGAGTAATTGCGTAATGATTATTGAATACTCTCGAATTACACAAATTCAGGGGGATATCATCTCGGTTATTGCTTCCGGAGTTCAGTACAGCGAACTGGCTGTTGTCAAGAGCCACATGAAGACATCCCTTGCCCAGGTGATACGTTTGAGGGGAGATGAGGTATTTCTCCAGGTTTTTGCAGGCACTCGCGGAGTTGCTACGGGAGATCAGGTACGGTTCCTGGGGCATCCCATGCAGGTGCCCTTTGGCGATGCCTTGTTGGGGCGAATTTTCAATGGCTCCGGGTATCCCATTGACGGTGGTCCTGAGCTGAAGGTTTTGCCTCGTCTCGAAATTAACGGTCCTTCGGTGAACCCTGTTATGCGTGTCATTCCCAGGGGATTTATTGAGACAAGAGTGCCCATGATTGATATGTTCAACCCCCTTGTGGAGAGCCAGAAGTTGCCCATTTTTGCCGCAGCCGGGGAGCCCTATAATGAATTGCTCGCCCGAATCGGTATATGCGCTGATGCGGACATAGTTATTCTCGGGGGTATCGGCCTGAAGCATGATGAATACCTTAAATTCCGTCGGGCCTTCGAGGAAAGCGGTATTTCGTCGCGTACTATCATGTTCGTGCATACAGCATCCGATCCTGTTGTAGAAAGGCTTCTTGTTCCTGACCTTGCCCTTGCCGTAGCCGAACAGTTCGGAGTAAAGGGGAAAAGGGTACTTGTCCTTCTTACCGATATGACTGCTTTTGCTGATGCAATGAAGGAAATTGCAATTTCCATGGATCAGGTCCCGTCAAATCTTGGTTACCCGGGATCATTATACAGCGACCTCGCTTCTCGGTATGAGAAGGCGGTCGATTTTGAAGGCGCCGGGAGTATTACGATCCTTGCGGTAACAACAATGCCTGGAGATGATGTGACCCATCCAGTCCCGGATAATACCGGTTATATTACTGAAGGGCAGTTTTATCTGAAAAAGGGGGTTATTGAACCCTTCGGCTCCCTGTCTCGCCTAAAGCAGCTTGTGATAGGAAAAGTAACCAGACAGGACCATGGGCATATTATGAACAGTATGATACGCCTTTTTGCCAAGGGCAGGGAAGTGGAACAAAAGCTTGCCATGGGGTTTGAAAGGACGGCGGATGATGAACGGTACCTGCGTTATGGAAAACTCTTTTATGAACGGTTTATGGATCTGAAGGTTAATATGGGTCTGGATGAAGCCCTTGACCTCGGGTGGTACACCCTTGCGGAATGTTTTCGCCCCGACGAGGTGGGCATCAAGCAGGAACTCATTGACAAACATTGGCCCAGGGCATAAGATAAACGGTTCAATTTTATGGCAGAACGGATCAAGCTCAATAAAGTTTTTTTAAGAGAGCAAAAACAAAAACTGGCAATGTATGAGCGTTTTCTTCCAGCTCTTGAAGCGCGGAAACAGCAATTCCTTATGCAGCTTGCAATAATCAGAAGAACTATTGACGACAGGCAGTCCATCATGGATATGTGGCTGAAGGAGATTGCCCCATGGTCTCCTCTCTATTGGGATATGCAGAATATCCTTCCTTTTTTTGTCGACATCCGAGAAGTCCGGGTCAAATTGAAAAACGTTGCGGGATTGAAAGTGCCTGAATATGAGGAGGTAATCTTTGATGAACCCCCCTACAGTCTCTTTGCTACACCTTATAGCTTTGATATGGTATTGTTAAAAACAAGGGAAATAATCTCTATCAGGGAAAATATAAAGGTATTGAAAAAGCAGGAAGATGTGCTCTCCGATGGATTCAGAAAGACAAGCCAACGGATCAATCTTTACGAACAGAGATTAATTCCTGATTGCAGGGAAGCAATTCGCAAGATCACGGTATATCTTCAGGACCAGCAGGCAGCGGCTGTCGGGGTCGCAAAGGTTGCCAAAAGGCTCGAGGAAGAGGCATTATATTGATGACACTACAGGGAGGAGCCGCTTGCGAATGCCGCTTTGCTATATTGACAGAGGGAGGTTGTTATGGCTCTTGCTAAGATGAGAAGGGTTTATCTGGTAGGGCCTGTAGATCAGAAGGAAAAAACAATGAAATTCCTTCAAGAGAGAGGGGTTGTACACATCGAACCAGTAGTGAAGCTCACAGGTGAATCAGAGAAGGAATTTGCGATAATCCAGCAACAAGCCAGGAAAATCGGGCAGGTTTGTGAGGGCGTCAGCCGTTATAAAGGGGAGACGGATAAAATGCCGGCACAGGTGCCGGACGATCAACTTGTATCCTTCTGTGAGTCAAGGCTGGCGGATCTCCAGGAAATAAAGGGTCGCAAACAAATCCTCCGGAAAATGATAAAGGAGTTACAAATCTGGGGGGATTTTGATCCTGACAGGCTACGTGATTTTGAGAAGGAAGGGGTATTTATTCAGCGCTTTCATGTCGAGGGAAAACTGGCAGCAGATTTTTCCTTTCCCGATGATGTATACATCGAAATGGTTTCCAGGAAACCATTTCTCAACTTTTTTACTGTCAATATCGATGGTCCGGTTCAGATTCATCAGGCTATCCCGCTAAAATACCCTGAGATAGGGCTGAGGAAGGCACAGGAAGAACTTGTTCAGCTTCAGGAAAAGGAAAAAAGGCTTATCCGTGAATGTGCCGGCGCATTTGACAGAATCGAGGTTTTAAAAGGACAATACAATGTCATTCTTAACAAAGCGAGTTTTGCCGAGCATTGTGGCGTCATTCTTTCTGAAGAGCATCTTTTCGGCCTCCAGGGATGGATTCCGGCAAACACTGAGGATGGCTTTATTAAGGAAATCAAGTCGTCAAAGTTGCCCGTTATGGCTACCACACGAGACCCCCTCGATGACGAGATTCCTCCGACACTCTTTAAAAATAACTGGTTTATACGACAGATCGAACCCCTTCTCAAGCTTTACGGGTTGCCCGCGTACAGAAGCATAGACCCTTCTTACTTTTTTGCCCCTTTTATGATCCTCTTTTTCGGCATTTGTCTGGGGGATGCAGGATATGGCCTTGTTTTTTTACTCCTGTCGACATGGCTCAAGAAAAAATGGCGGTGGCGGGGTGAGACATTCTCTCTTGCCATGACACTTTGTCAGGCATTTTCCATATCCACGATAATTATCGGTTTACTTACCGGCTCCGTGTTCGGTTACAACTTCGAGAACCGGAATTGGATACTGATGGACCTGGACATAGATAAAGGAAACCCCATGATTCTTTTTTATGTCAGTCTTGGGCTGGGGGTACTTCACCTTTCCCTATCATACCTCCTTGGGATGTTTGATGCAAAGACTCGATATGATGTACTGCAGAGACTGGGCATCATGCTGGTTCTCTGGGGTGGAGTATTTCTTGTTAGCCGGAATATCTGGTTTTTTAACCCGGCTTCATTATTCAATATGCCATTTAATTATGCTGGATGGGGGGTTCTCGCTCTCGGCTTATTGCTTACGTTCTTTTTTGCATCGGATAGCACAAGTTGGGGAGTACGTATCGGGCTGGGGTTCTGGGGCATATATGGGTTAACCGGACTTATAGGAGACCTACTTTCATATGCACGCCTTTTTGGACTGGGGATTGCCACCGCGGCGATTGCTGCTGTAATGAATCAGCTTGCAGGAAGGGTTCATGATGCAGCAGGCCCTGTTGTTGGAGGTGCCCTTGCCTTGTTTCTCCTTATTATAGGCCATGCCTTTAACTTGGCTCTTTCTATCCTGGGCAGCACAGTTCACTCGGCCCGTCTCCATTTTGTTGAGGCTTTCAGGAGTTTCTTTCAGGGTGGAGGCGTTCAATATAAACCATTCAAAATTAAAAGGGGTTAACTAAATGAGAAAAAAAGGTATCGTCCTTGCAAATCTTCTTGTCGCAACACTCATTGTTTTTACTGCCTCATCAGCCTTTGCGCAAACAGGCTCTGGAGATAAGTCATTGGCTATCCTTGTGGCAAAGATTATAATGGGTTTGAGTCTATCTCTCGGTCTTGCAGGTTCTGCAGTAGGTCTTGGGATTGCATTTTCCGCATTGCTGGGGGGAGGACAAGAAAATTTTTTCAAGAATATAGCGGTGGCGCTGATGCCATCCACCCAGGGAATCTATTCCATTGTCTGCCTCTTTGCGAATATGGGTAATTTTGATACAGATCCCATTTCTGTTGCAGGGAAGGCAGCGACCTTCGGATTTACCATGTTCTTCAGCGCCTGGTATCAGGGTGTAGTCTGTGCAGCAGGAATAAGAAGCATCCTGGAGGGAAAAAATACGCTGGCCAATGCAATGGTTTCCGGCGCCATGCCTGAAACGTATGCAGTGTTCGCCCTCGTTATGACCTTCATAATGAAATAATATGTTTTCAACTATTCAATAAAAATATCAAGACATGGGATGAGTGACAGCGGGTCCAAAGGTTCACATCTCATTTCTTGTTACTACACCGTGAAGCTTGTTTGAGGGGAGATCATGAAAGTGAATAAACGGGGGGGCAATCTTTTTCAATAGAGCAAACATCTTCCAGATTACATTATTCGTGGCGATCTCTTCAAGGCCATAAAAGATCGCCTTTTCCACGATGCCCGCCTTCTGGAGTATTTCTTCAATATTAATTACCTCCATATATCCGACCTCAATGACAAATGTCCTGAGTCCCCGGGCGGGGCTGTCTTTAAAAAAACCCTTTACTCCGAATGGTTCATCCAGTGTAGCGATAGATACAATGACATTATCCTCATATATTATGTTATTCATAAACATGGTATGGACAATATAGGAGGGGATTTTTTTTATCCCACGGGCAAAGAAGAGGGCTGTGCCGCTGATCTTATTGAGGGCCTCGTATAGTTGGTTATAACTTACAAGAAAGATGTCCAGATCAAGGGGGGCCATTGACCGGCGAAGTTTTCTCTGACCTGCGCTGTATATCAGTATGACAGTAAGGGGGATAACAGCAATCACGATGGACCAGTATCCGCCATGGGGAATCTTATAGGTATTTGAGACAAGAAACGCTATGTCTGCAAGGGTGACAAGGACAGCAACGATGGTTTTCAGGACATCCTTCCGCAGATAGAATATGGCAATCATAAAAAGCCCGGTAAGGGTCATAGTGCCTGTTACGGCCAATCCATACGCTGCCGCCAGTTTATTGGACTCCTTGAAGAGATACATAATAAAGAGGACGGAAATAAGGAGGAACCAGTTGACAAAGCCGATATATATCTGGGATCTCATCTTTGATGATGTATAATCAATTTTAAAGAGGGGCAGGAGGCGCGTATTGATCCCCTGGTACACTATGGAAAACATACCGCTGATAAGGGCCTGGGAGGCGATGACCGTTGCCATGATGCTCAAGATGAGGAAGGGTATATAGAGAAGAGGGGACTGATCAGATACCATACAGAAAAGGACATTTAATGTGGAATGAGGGTTTCTGAGAACATATGCACCCTGTCCGAGATAATTGAGGATAAGGGCTGCAAAGACAAAATACCATGCCCTGATGATAGGTTTTCGTCCAAGATGGCCCATATCCGCATATAGCGCCTCTCCTCCGGTAGCGCAAAGGATTACCTCTGAGAGGACAAAAAAACCTGCAATACCGTTATCATAGAGAAACGTAATGGCATATAGAGGATTTATGGCCTTCCAAACATGAGGGTTGTGAACCAGGGATATAATACCAGAGAGGGAGAGTACGATAAACCACAGGAGCATAAGAGGCCCAAAGGCGCCCGCAACCTTTTCTGTTCCTTTTTTTTGAAAGAAGAAAAGTATGATTGCAATGATGCCCGCGATAATAATGAGGGTTGTCTGTCTCGTTTCCTTAAAAAAAGGTATAAGAACAATACCTTCAACAGCGCTCAGAATACTGATGGCAGGGGTGATTACACCATCGCCAATAAGGAGAGATACCCCTACAAAGGTCAGTATAGTTACAAATACCATGGATCTGCCCTTTTTAAGGAGAGGAATGATTATGCCTCTCAGCACGAATGTGCCGCCTTCGCCTTTCTGGCCAAGACTCATTGCGAGCCATGCATATTCTACGGAGACCAAAATGGTAAGGGTCCAGACAATGAGGGAGAGAACTCCCATGACGTTCGCCTCGCTCGGTTTAAGGAGGATCAAGATAACTGTCAATGTGTAGATAGGGCTTGTCCCTATGTCTCCAAAAACGAGACCAAGGGATCGGATAATGTCCTTTATAGCGGATGTTTTTTCAGTCATGCTGTAGTGGTCTCCATTTTAAGCGAAAACGAAAACTAATTCAACGATTAATCGCCTTGATCAAGCCATTCA
This sequence comes from Syntrophus sp. (in: bacteria), assembly GCA_013824835.1. Taxonomy (GTDB): domain Bacteria; phylum Desulfobacterota; class Syntrophorhabdia; order Syntrophorhabdales; family Syntrophorhabdaceae; genus PNOM01. Next base: position 63,602 of record PNOM01000003.1, read on the forward strand.
GCCGATTAATATCCTCCGTGATAAATCTCTTGTCCTTAAAGTACAGGGCTTCAAATTCCTTTACAAACTCGAATGCCTGCAGCCGCACCTGATTATCCTCAATGGAAGAGACGAATTCTTCCAATCCTTGCGAGGCTTCCTTCCTGTAACCAAGTCTTTCCATTTTTCTTAGAAATTTGACAAGTATCCTTTTTTCGGGGGATTTTTGTCTTCTACGGAATTTATGAAAAAAGAACCCTGTAAAAAACAGTACTGCCAGAATAAATGCGAATTGCATGACTCTGGTTTTATTAAAAGACAGGTTAAAATGGGGATTTTTAAAGGCAGTCCTGACTTTGAATACAAAAGATATTTGTTTTTCAAAGTCATAATTTATCACGAAGGCATACCAGTAGTAGTTTATGGCATCAAAGAAAAACCCGATTTTTGAGAATGCAGCCCCTTTTTTCATGAATACAAATTCATCCATAGATGCGGGGGTGGGATCAATCCGCAACCATCCCTTGTTTTTCTGATAGACTTCTACCCATACATGGGCGTTTTTTTGAGGTATCAGATAATAGCTCCCTACATAGTTGTAATAGCCGCCTTTATACCCCGTAACAAGACGAGCAGGGATGTTGCTGATACGCAACATGACCGCAAAAGCTGACGCAAAGTATTCACAATTGCCATATCTGGTTTTAAAGAAAAAGGTCTCCAGGGGGTTGTTTGTAAGGGGCAAATTTTTAAGTGAATACTTGAATGTACCATTGTTTAAGAATTGATAAAAAGTCTGGACAGATTGAGCCTCATCCTTCCCCTTGCTCAAGCCCCTTACAAGACCGGTTATTTCTGAAGAAATGTTGACGGGTATCTGGGTAAATTGCTTTTTATCTACGTTTGTTTCAATAATCGTGTCGGAGATGAGAGACTGGGCCTGATATCTGATCCTTCCTGTAAAGTGAATGGACGATATAAAGACGGCATCATTGAGCTGTTTTACATGCTTATAAGATATGAAAACAGGTTTATCAAGGGCAAAGAGATATCTGTTATCATAGGGTTCAAGGTAGATTGTCTGGGTCACAGGGGTGCCTGGTATTGCCGTCTGTTTTGACACCAGTGCAGTTACTTTGCTGGTGGAGGTTTTCCATGTTGTCCCGTCGAAATAATCGAGTACAAGCCCTCGCCAATAGAGGTTGGATTCATCAATTCTATCCATATTAACCCTCATTATGTGAGCTGAATCCTCTTGTATGGAAGAAACTGAGCCGAGCTTAACCTGATCTGAAAAACCTGTATGGGCCCGTTCCTGCCGGTTGAGGAAATTAAGAAGGGGATAGTTGGTGCGGGGGAGTATTATAAAGAGAAAAGCCGTGAAAGGGGCGGATAGTAATAGTATCAAAAGCGCGCTGATAACTATTTTAATAACAATGTTACTATTAAGCTCCATACAAGGGTCCTGGGAGTAGTGGGCAAGAAAAACAGCAGCAAGGGTCAGCAGCATGATCAGTAGAAAAAAGTATATAATAAAAGCAATGCTGAGGGTAAGCAGGCCCGATCCTGTGACGATGAGTAGAGATATGGCATAGATCTGCATGTAGTCCCGCGCCCTTTTTTCTTCGAGAAGTTTGATGGCAAGGAGGACAAGAAGCGCTTCAATCATCTGAGTGATGAGGTCATTAACATTAAGTCTATAGAGGGATAAAAGAACTACGACGATAGATATAACGTTCAGTATCCACCGGGGAATAAGGAAATGCTGCCTGTAAGTAAAATAAAGGGAAAAAATAAAGATAGCGGCAAATAAAACTATGCAGGCTATATGGATCTCAGTACATACAGATACAAAGCTGATAACCCCTGCAAGATAGGTAAGAAGATTAACAATCGTGTGTATCCTTATGTTATTATGATATTTAATCATTTTGACTATGTCGGATTGACACGGATATCGGAAATCTCATTTCCATGTTCTCCATATAATGAGAGCGCCCTCAGCATACCTATTTTATGGGCCTGGGAAACACCGGGGCTGAATGTTGTCTCCTTTAACTTTAAACCGATAGGAATATTCTTCTTCAGGAAATGAAGAAGAATATAGGCAATACAGGAAATCTTTTCTTCCAGATCCCGTATTTCAATTTTATCAAAATCAATGAGAACCGGCTGGAACACAAGAGAAGAGAGTTCTTTAGTCTTCAGATCTCCTGTTTTTGCTGTAGCCTTCCAGTTGATATATTTGACCGGATCCCCGAGGTTGTATTTTCTGATGGATATGATTTCCGACTCATAACCGATTTTATCGGAGACCAGCTCACCTTTTAACCTCTTTTGACTTTCATGAAAAAACCTCATTTCACAGGCTTTTAGACGGGGAAAGACAACAAGGTTAATTTTATTATGGACTTTTCTGAACCGTGTAAAAAAATTAAAGGGAAAGACTGAAGAGATAAAGGTTGTATCAATTTCGTATTTACCACGTTCCCTGAGGGAGAGATTCACATATCTGGTCCCCTCTGACCGGGTGTCAACAAAAGGGAACAGCACCTCATGCCCCTCTATCTTCACTTTAATGAGAAAAACCGGGAGTATCTTCCGATGATTTTTGAGGGTTACTTTCACAGGAAACATTGTATCAGCATAGACTTCCTCGGGAATCTCAATTTCAATGGAAAACCCTGATATGTTTGTTTTGCCGAAAAATCCAGATATTCCCATAAAGGCAAGGAGCGCGGATACAGTAAGGTAGACAAGGTTGTTGCTTGTATTCACTGCAGATATACCGATAAAGATCGTGAGAAGGATATAGATAAAACCTGCTTGTGTGATTTTTATTACGCTGGTGTGGGTATATGCTCTATTAAAGATGTTATGATCTCCCTTTTATTGAGGCTTTCATACTCTTCTCTGAATAACACCCTGTGGGGTATGGTATATTCAACCAATTCCTTTATATCTTCAGATATTACAAAATCTCTTCCCTTAAAATAGGCGTTTGTCCTTGCAGTGCTGATTATGGTCAAAGCCCCTCGTGTAGAGAGACCGGAGGTCAGATACTCACTCTTTCTTGTGGCCTTAATGATGGCCAGGGTATAGTCGAATATTTTCTCGGAAACGAACACGCTTTTTGTGATATCTTCCTGTATGTGAATGACCTCCTCTTTCTCTATTACAGGCTCTATGGAATAGAGTTCCTCCCTGGTGCTGCCCAATCTCAGTATCTCCCGTTCAGCCTCTTCAGAGGGATACCCTATCTGTATTTTCATCATAAACCGGTCAAGCTGTGATTCAGGCAAAGGAAAGGCCCCGAACTGCTCAGTCGGATTCTGGGTTGCCATGACAAAGAATATCTTAGGAAGGCTGTATGTTTTGCCTTCAATAGTCACCTGTTTTTCACCCATAGCTTCAAGAAGGGCGCTCTGTGTTTTTGGTGTTGCCCTGTTGATCTCATCGCATAAAACAATATTGTTGAAGATCGGGCCTGCGTGGAACTCAAACTCCCCGGCATTTTTATTGTATATGGACAAACCCGTAATGTCCGTGGGCAGGAGATCACTTGTACATTGAATTCTCCCGAAAGTGAGGCCGAGTGATCTTGCAATACCAACCGCAAGGGTTGTCTTGCCAAGACCGGGCAGATCTTCAATTAACAGATGTCCCTTTGAAAAGAAGCATATAAGGGAAAGACTCAGAGGTTTTTCCTTCCCCTGAAGATATTGAGAAAGAGATGCGGTAATATTGGCTATTTTGCTGTTATTCACGGCTCTATGAGTTATTTCATGTATGGTCATAAAAAAACATTTTTTTGAAGATCAATTGACAACTCTATCATTTTAATATTCAATTATCACCATGTCAATGCTCCCGCGCTTTCCTGCATTTAAATCAATAGGTCCTGAGGACCGTGACGTATTTTGCAGGGCCCTGTACCAATATCAACCGGAAACTTCTGAGATGACCTTTACAAACCTCTTTATATGGAGGTCTCACTACAGGTTCAAGTGGTCACTGTACAAAGACTGGATATTGATTCTATGCAATGATGCCCCTGGCGAGGCCTATGGTATGATGCCGATAGGACCTCCGGGGAGGGGTGATGCAGTGATGATGTTCCTTGAGTGGCTGCACAGAGAGAAAGGCGTCGTGACACCTTCAGTTGAGCGGGCCGATAAAAGGCTTGTCCTGGAATTGGAGGAAACAAGGGGTCTCACAATTGAACCCGCAAGGGATCAGTTTGATTATGTATATCTCAGAGATGATCTGGTCCAGCTTGGAGGCAACAAATATCGTTCAAAACGAAATCATATCAATAAAATCACGAGAAATTACTCTTTCACCTATGAACCCCTGGAAGAGCGACACCTCGGTGCCTGTCTGGAGCTACAATTGAAATGGTGTCAGGCCCGCCGCTGTGAGGACGATCTGAGCCTCCTTAGCGAATGGGGGGCAATCCGCGAGATTCTATCCAATTATTCACTCCTTGATCTTAAGGGGGGTGTAGTGATGGTTGATGGCAACGTTGAGGCCTTTACATTGGGCGAACTTCTCAATGATCAGACTGCAGTAATTCATATAGAAAAGGCAAATCCGGAGATTGCAGAGTTTTATACGGTAGTGAATCAGCAATGCGCCGAGAAATGCTGGGGAGATGTTCAATATATCAATCGGGAGCAGGATTTGGGTGTACCCGGCCTGCGTGAAGCGAAACTTTCCTACAACCCCCATCACATGGTAGAAAAATACCGGATTATCTGCGGGGAAAGTCGGCTCCTGGCTGCCAGGAATGCAGGCAACGAGTCCGTCCGATCCGGGTTGTTCATGTAACAGAGGAGGACCTTGCCCATGCGTTGTCCGGGTAGGCATGTAGACGGTACCGGGATGAAGAGACGGTATTTTAAGGGGGACTTTTAAGGAGAATCATGCCTAAAATATGCCATAGAAGAGGTGCTATGATGTCAGGATAGTATGTAAAAGACCATAGGTGGTTCTTCAGGTTCCATTTTTCGGGTATTCTCCAGCAAAATAGGTCGGGTAGAAAAGTGGTGGCGGATTTGGGAATGTGGAAAACATTGACTCTGGAGATATAAAAACGGTACAATAGAAACAATCAAGACAGTAGTCAAGGGTTCAGGAATGTGTGTCATGAAATGTGGATCATTCTTGAAGGTGAGAAGAGTGGCCGGGCCGCCACCTGAATAATATTTCAGGTGGCGGTTTTTCTTTTAGTGGTTTCTCTACTGACGGTTTGGAGGTAGCGAAAGTGAAATGGTATCAGCTTGAGGCAGAAGAGGTATTCAGGGAATGCCCTCACAATGATGGAGTGGGCACAAATCGCACTTGTGGCCTTGAGCGTCGTTGCGGCGGTGGAGATAGATAAGTACTTGCGAAATAACAGGAATCACAAGGCCCTTCGGCAATAGGAGAGTTATAGGAATCGCCATCCCTGTGATCATGCTGCGACTGTGGATGGTTCAATAATGGAGGCGAACATGAGCAAAAAGCATATTTTCACTCTTACGATCAACCCGGCCTTGGACAAGAGCACGGTCATCAACCGCGTAGTGCCGGAACACAAACTGCGATGCAAAAATCCCGTTTATGAACCAGGGGGCGGGGGGATCAACGTGTCGCGAGCAATAAAGAAACTTGGCGGTCAGTCCACGGCGTTCTTTACCTCCGGAGGACTGACCGGAAATATGCTGAATTCACTCTTAAAGAAAGAAGGCATCGCCCATCGCTCAGTTCCGATTGGAGAATGGACAAGAGAGAGCCTTGTTGTCCTTGAAGAATCCACCGGGGTCCAGTATCGATTTAATATGGAGGGCCCCTCTTTGCGGGAGATGGAGTGGGAAGAAGCCATTAAGATGGTGCGGCAGGGGAGACCAAAGCCTGACTATATCGTGGGCAGCGGTTTGCTTCCTCCCGGCGTGCCGCAGGATTTCTACGCCCGGCTGGCCCAGGTCGGGCGGAATCTTGGCGCCCGGGTCATTATTGATACCTCGGGGGAGCCCCTCCTGCTTGCCCTTCAAGGGCGCCCCTTTATGATAAAGCCGAATCTTCGAGAATTGGGCATCCTCGCAGGCCGTGAACTGCAAAGTACGTCAGAACAGGATGAATTTGCCCTGGAGATTGTCGTAAAAGGGCAAAGCGACGTCGTTGTAGTCTCTTTTGGCGCAGCCGGGTGTCTACTGGCAACAGAGAGAGGACTGGAACGATTAAAAGCCCCTGAAGTGCCTGTTATGAGCAAAGTCGGTGCAGGAGACAGCATGGTGGCAGGTATTGTTGTCGGTCTCGTGTCCGGGAAGACGATGACGGATGCCGTGCGTTACGGTATGGCTGCGGGAGCATCTGCGGTGATGAGTCCGGGGTCTGAACTATGCAGTCTTGGTGATACGGAACTATTATTCCCCAGGGTTGTACCTGATGAGCAAACCAATCTCAGGTCTTTGTCTGCTTCACTCGATATTCCCATTGTTTCTGCAAGCCAGCCGGGTAATGAAACTTCAGGGAACAAACAGGGTGTTCCCATAGCAATATCTTTGATTGATCGAAGCCGCTACTACAAAGGTCTTATGTTGCTTATCCGGAAGGACCATGAGATACATGCAAGGGAGCGGAATATGATGATGCACATAGGGAGCATGCTTGGATTTGAATCGCAATTCTGCAAAAATGCAATTAAGGAGATCCTGGACAACAAACACATAGTCGACTCACCGCCTTATTTCAGAGAACCCCGCATTGCCCTCTCTTTTATCAGGGACGGACTCAAACTGTCGGCTTCCGACGGGTCAATACACAAAGCTGAACTTGATTGGCTGGAATCCGTTGCCATAATTAATGAAATCAGTGATTTATGGACCGCAGAGTTCGACCGGTTCAGTTTAACAACCTGCGTAAAAGGTCAGGAATATAACCTGGAATTAAAGTATTTCAAATGGGAATGAACCGAGAAGCACTTGCAAGGTTTTATGGAATCATACTATAATACATGCGGATATACGGCTGCAAAGGGATCATTCTTGTGTCGTTAAGACAGGAGAATTAGATGTTCAATCAATAGATTCCTCGAAGCTCTGCTTCGGGGTAACCATATTTCCCTCGCCCCTCGTGGGAGAGGGTAGGGTGAGGGGGCGTAAATCATGTTCCTCATTCCGCTAATACCTCGCAGCTCTGCTGCGGGGTAGTTGATTTGTTTTTGGGAGGTGCGCTGAATGATTGTCAGATTAACCCTCGGAGAGATGGAGCGGGCACGTCTTGTTCTCCGTGGCGGGTCCGTGCTCGACTGGCGCCGTTTAAACGTGGCCTCTCGCGCTGAGTGTGAGACAATCCTGCGTGTAAACGGGTTTGATCCGAATGATGCAGATGACAGGGCTTGCTTGAGGGAGATAGTTCTGTCCGCCATTGATTACCTGGAAAGGACGTTTCAATTCATCTTCCCCCCGGAGATACGCGACGCTGAATCCCCCATTGACCTGATGCTCATGGCCGCCGGGAGCGACACGGTCCTCAGAAGGCAGGCATGTATCGTGCTCAAGGTGATACTGGTTGTTCACCATATCGAGGCCAGGGAACTCAAATCCCGGCTGAACATCTCGGATCATGAACTCTTCCATCTCCTTGAAGACAAGGCATCGAGGGTTGTCCGTGAGATGCAGGACCAGGGATACCCTATCATCGACTTCCAGAGCAGCCACAAGACCCATGACTCGATCATTACCAAATTACTCAGCAAACGACAGGGTAACCGTGCGATGCTCTATGACATGCTGCGCTTTCGTATCGTTACGGCCACCACGGAAGAGATCGTGCCGGTCATCGCGTATCTCGGTCAGCACTTGTTTCCGTTTCATTATACTGTGCCGGGCGAAAGCCACAATTCCCTCTTCGATTTACGTGACTATATCCGCCGTCACCCACGCATATCCAGGATGATACCGGAACTCCAGGTGGACCTGCTGTATGAGAACGAGCTGCGGCCTATGCCCAATCCGGACACAAGCGATTCATACAGGACCACCAACTTCATAGTCGACCTTCCCCTGCGGCTGGAAGACCGGCAGCTGGATATCTGGGCGCCCGGCCTCAAACTCTCTTCGCGGGTCGTGCATGTCCTTGCCGAATTTCAGATTTTGGACCAGGCATCCCAAAGCGGCAATGAACGAGGTGATGCGAGCCATAAACGGTATAAGGCCCGCCGGCTAACAAAGGTGCGGCAGCGGCTGCTCCGGGGCATGATATCCTGGAATGGAAAGGAGCAGTTGTAGCAGCTAAAGCGGTAAAATGGCGGGTGTTCGGGAAGGCATTAACGGGAGGTACAATGTTTGATCAACCTAACGAAAGTTTTAAAAAAACGGCTTTTTGGAATACTGCTGGACTATACCTTGCATACGCTGTACTTATAGGATTAATCCTGTTTCTTGATTTAAAAATTCCGTTGGGCGTTGCCGTGGATGTGCTCTATATTTTGGTAGTTTTACTGACTTTTTGGTCTAACAATATCAGAGTCACGATTCTTATAGCAATCGTTTCTTCAGTGCTGACAGCCGGTGTTTTTCTTTACCAACCCTTGGTCCCGGAAATGTGGAAAGTCATATTCAATCGCCTTATTGCCATATTTGCTATTTGGGTGACGGCTATACTCATTGCAATGAGGAAAAGTGCCGAAGATAAGCGCAATAGGGCTATTTTTGACCGTGAGGAAGCTTTGAAAACTGTAAAGATACTCCATGGTCTCCTGCCAATTTGTGCTTCCTGCAAGAAAATACGCAATGACAAAGGATATTGGGAACAGATGGAGTCGTACATAAGAGATCATTCGGAAGCTGAATTCTCCCACGGCATCTGCCCGGAGTGTGCAGAAAGACTCTATCCCCAATACTATAAAAGGAAATAGCGGGAATAACCCGTGCGGTTCAATGGGGCGAGAGATTGAGGGTAGGGGATAAGGGCACCATAATTGACTATGTTGTCCATACTTGTGATATGAAGGTTTGAAATGAAGAATACTCTTGACCTTGGTTTAATAGGAAACTGCCACATCGGGGCGTTAGTGGATGAAGTGGGCGAGATTGTATGGTGCTGCTTGCCCCGCTTCGATGCTGACCCTGTTTTCTGCAGTCTCCTCCGGGAACACGAAACCGGTGAGGGTTTTGGCTACAACACCATTGAACTTGCCGATCAAACCGGGGCTGATCAATATTATCATGCCAACTCGGCGGTACTTGTAACCCGTCTCACAGATTCCCGAGGCGGCATGGTTGAGATAACGGATTTTGCACCTCGTTTCCGTCAATACGGTCGTGTGTTCATCCCTGTGATGTTGATCAGGCAGATCAGGCGCATACAAGGAGCTCCCAGCATACGACTGCGCATACGGCCTGCGTATGATTTTGGCAGCCGGCCATGCGCTGTCACATATGGCAGTCATCATATCCGGTTTGTGTCTCCAGCCTGGACCATGAGGCTTACCACGGATGCCTCGCTTACCACAATACTCCAGGAGATCCCTTTTTTCCTTGAAGACCAAATAACACTCATTTTGGGACCCGACGAAACCATACCGGATGTCATCAGCGAGCTTGCCCGACGTTTTCTTGAAGAAACTCTCTCTTATTGGCATCAGTGGGTACGTGATCTGGCAATACCCTTCGAATGGCAGGATGAGGTGATCCGTGCAGCCATAACACTCAAGCTCAATACTTTTGAGGATACCGGCGCTATCGTGGCGGCTATGACTACTTCCATACCAGAGGTTCCCGGGTCTGTTCGTAACTGGGATTATCGTTACTGCTGGCTGCGGGATGCCTATTTTGTGGTGAACGTGTTGAATCGCCTGGGCACTACAGCAACAATGGAACGATATATCCGTTATCTCGTCAATGTTGCGGTGGGTACACACGGTGAACGGATTCAGCCTGTGTATGGTATCGACGGGAGAGCTCGATTGGAGGAACAAATAATTGATTCCCTGCCGGGCTATCGGGGCATGGGTCCCGTGCGGGTCGGAAACCAGGCCTATGCACAGACTCAACACGATGTGTATGGATCGGCAATTCTGGCGGTAGCACATGTTTTTTTTGACAGACGACTGATACACCAAGGCGATGAGGCGCTCTTCAGACGTCTTGAACCATTGGGTGAGACAGCCTTTGCGGTTCATGACCAGCCGGATGCCGGGTTATGGGAGCTGAGAGGCGCATTGCGGGTGCATACCTTTTCCAGCGTTATGTGCTGGGCTGCTTGTGATCGACTGGCAAGAATAGCAGCGGAACTGGGCCTTAATGAGCGGGCAGCATATTGGCAAGTCCGTGCAAAACATATCCATGCAACGATTTGTAGCCGTGCGTGGAACGTAAGGAAACAGGCATTCGTCGCGGTATTCGATGGGGATACCCTTGATGCGAGCATGCTGCTTCTCCACGACGTTGGTTTTCTTACTGCAGACGACCCACGCTTTGCTAAGACAGTTGAGGCTGTAGAACGGGAACTGAAGCGGGGAGACTATGTGTACCGCTATGTCGAGGCTGACGATTTCGGAGTGCCGGAGAATGCATTTATTGTCTGTACTTTTTGGTATATTTACGCGCTGGCAGCCCTTGGCAGAAACGAAGAAGCCCGGGGGCTCTATGAAAACCTTCTGGCAAGGCGCAACCGTCACGGTCTTTTTGCCGAACACATTGCACCATCTACCGGTGAACACTGGGGTAACTTTGTCCAAACTTACAGTATGGTGGGGATAATCAATTCAGCTATCCGGCTTAGTAAGCGCTGGGATTCAGCCTATTAGGAGAAATAGATGAGGCCATATTCTGCTGTAAAAAAAATGCTTCACTCTTTCCGCCTTTCTCTGCGTTTTGTATTACCCCTTGCGACTGCAATAGCGCTCTTGGCGTACCTAACGGTACCCCTTGTGGATCAGCTTGCCCTCAGGTGGTTTGTCCGCGATCTGGACATTCGTTCCCATCTTATTACAAGCACCCTTCAGGACACACTCATCGAGCTTTTGGAACAGGGCAACAAGTCAAAAATCAATCATCTTTTCCTGCGCTCAATTCAGGATGAGCGGCTATTTTCTCTTGGGTATTGCAATGATGAAGGGGTACTTCTCTATAGCACTCCCGCTTTCCCGAAGTCCTTAGGTTGTAAGATGCCGACCAGTGCCCTGAACGATCCAAAATCGATGATCCGTTTGCCTCAAGGACCGGTTCATGTTGCCATAAACCCCCTCGAACAGAGTGGCGTAAAAATTGGTTCCCTGGTGCTTGTTCACGATATGAGCTTTGTTGAACGTCGCAGCTCCGATTCTCGTAAGTACGTCATAATCCTCTTTGCGGTGCTCGGAGTCGTTGCATCAATTATAACGGTCTTTGTTGCTTACCTGAGTCGGCGGGGATGGATTGAGGGGGTAAGGGCTATGATCCGAGGCGAAGGTATCCTGCACCCGTTTTCTCAACCGGCAAACCCCGAATTGCAGCCACTGGCGGGAGATCTGCGCGCTTTACTGCGCTCTCTTGATGCGGAACGGCGCTTTGCCGACAATTCAACTATTTCCTGGACGCCTGATAAGCTGAGAAGCCTTCTTCATAAAGAATTGACGGGTGATCAAGTCATTGTAGTCTCCAATCGAGAGCCTTACATGCATATAAGAGGAGAGAAGGGTATCGAGATCAGTCGACCGGCCAGCGGTCTTGTGACCGCCGTGGAGCCTGTAATGCGGGCCTGCTCGGGAACGTGGATCGCCCACGGCAGCGGCACCGCCGACAAGGAAGTGGTGGATAAACATGGGCGGGTAGGGGTGCCGCCGGATCACCCGGAGTACACGCTGCGACGCATCTGGTTGACTGGGGAAGAAGAAAACGGCTACTACTATGGTTTTGCAAATGAAGGAATGTGGCCGCTCTGCCACATCGCCCATGTCCGTCCCGTTTTCCGGACCAATGACTGGGAACAATATGTGTTGATTAATCAACGCTTCGCAGATGCAGTAGTCAAGGAAGCGCATAGCGATGACCCGGTAGTACTTGTCCAGGACTATCACTTTGCTCTCCTGCCAACAATGTTACGCAATGTGCTGCCAAAAGCCACGGTAATTACCTTCTGGCACATTCCCTGGCCTAACCCTGAGTCTTTTGGTATCTGTCCATGGCGGGAGGAGCTGCTACGGGGGATGCTTGGCAGCACAATTCTTGGTTTCCATACCAGATTTCACTGCAAGAACTTTTTGGAAACGGTAGACCGCTACCTCGAAACCCGCATCGAACATGAGTCATCAACCATCTCCCACGGCGGAATGCTGACTCTGGTGGAAAGCTACCCCATATCGATACAATGGCCGTCACCCTGGCAACAGATCCAGCCATCGGTAACTGAATGCCGCGAGGAGATACGGCATGCCTTGAGCCTTGCCGAAAACTGTTTGATAGGTCTTGGAGTGGATCGAATGGACTACACAAAGGGGATACTTGAACGTCTGAGCGCAGTTAAACGTTTACTGGAGCTTCACCCGGAGATGATCGGCAGGTTTACATTTATTCAAATCGCTGCTCCATCCCGTTCTGCTCTTGAAGAGTACCAAGCCTTTGATGTCAGGGTCCATGCTGTAGTCACGCGAATCAACGAACGATTTTCTAAAGGTTCCTATCAAGCCATCTGCCTCAAAGCAGAGCATCACGAACCGGAAGAGATAAATCGGTACTACCGCGCTGCTGATGTCTGCATGGTAACCAGCCTCCATGATGGAATGAATCTTGTGGCAAAAGAATATGTTGCAGCACGGGATGATGAAAGGGGAGTTCTGCTGCTCAGCCAGTTTACCGGTGCTGCCCATGAGTTGCACGAGGCGCTTATCGTTAATCCCTATCACGTAGAACAAACGGCTGATGCGTTATACCGCGGGCTTACCATGCCCGATTTCGAACAGCAGGAGCGGATGCGCAGCATGAGGACATTAGTAAGCGACTTCAACGTTTATCGCTGGGCAGGGCGAATGTTGATTGATGCTGCGAGAATTAGGGAGAGGGAAAAACTTGCCATGAGGATTGGACGTCCACTGTGACACGGCTGCGAAGGATTACCGCCCCCTTGTTTAGTAAGTCAGGACTCGCTGCCTTACGCAGTTTCATAGATCATGAGACGCTTTTTGCCTTTGACCTTGACGGGACTCTAACACCCATCACGGCAGACCCACGAGGTATTCTCGTGTCGGAAGCAACCAGAGAAGAGCTCGATTGTCTCATTAACCGCGCGACTGTTGCGATTATTACCGGCCGTTCCCGGAGTGATGCCCAGGTACATATTGGGATTACCCCTCAGTTTCTCATTGGCAACCATGGGGCAGAAGGACTCCCCGGCTGGGAGGAGCGGGAGAGGGAATTTACCGACATGTGCCTTGATTGGGAGCACAAGATGGGCAAGACATTCCTTCAGGAGAACGTTTCCGGAATCAGTATCGAGAACAAGGGTACGAGCCTGTCGATTCACTATCGTGCAGCACCTTACAGGAGAAGGGCCCGAGCCCTGATCCTTCGGTGTATTGATTTGCTGACACCCCGGCCGCGAAGGGTTGGGGGGAAATGTGTCGAAAACCTTATTCCTGAGGGGGCGCCCGATAAGGGAACAGCCATGCTCTACCTGATGGATTTTATTAAATATCAGAAGGGTTTTTACATAGGAGATGATGTTACTGATGAAGACGTGTTTCGACTCGACAGGAACTGCCTTTTTACTGTGCGCGTGGGAACTATACAAGGTAGTCTTGCACAATACAGACTTCGGAACCAGGAAGAAACCGTTCGTCTTCTGAGAGAAATTAATCAGATTCTCAAACCCGGCAGGCGACTATAATTCCTATATATTATTTTTCTGACCGCCCTGGACATCGCTGATTACCTGGGCGGTCGTTCTCGTTAACGCCTTATTCTACTCACCACAGCAGAGGCGGCACATCTTCGGCGTCGCATGGCTTGGGGGCATCGGTTTCACCATGTCCATTTTTATCGGACAGCTTGCATTCATCGGTGCACCTAACCTCACTGACAATGCCAAGCTGGGAATTCTTTTGGGCTCCCTCGTATCCGCCATCATTGGGTCTTTATGGTTATACTTATGCACGGAGAAGCAGGAAGCAGAATGAAAATGACGAGTCTTACCTCGACCATTGGTTGTCAGCCTCTTCCGAGGGAGTGGTGGGATATCTCATAATGTTATTGCTTTGGATTAACCAACTCGTAATCTTTGCTGCGAACATCACCAAGGAGGTGATCTATATTTTCAACAGGCAGCCCAACCAGCTTCAAGGCTTCATTGGCCAATCGCAGACTGCTCTCAACCAACTCCGGTGTAGCAATCGTGGCCCCGGCCTGAACAAGTCTGCCGCTTGCCTCAAGGTCTCTGGCCCTTGCAATTATTGGCATCCCGGGATAGTTATTTTTCATATGGGAGATGACTCTCAGGGAAGTCAGTTCCCTGTCGACCGTTAATACTAAAAGTGCCGCCTGCTGCACACGGGCTGCTGCAAGAAGCTCGGGATTGGCGATATCTCCGTAATAGACGGGAAATCCGTCTTCCTTTCCCTTGGCCACCCGTGCCGGATCATTATCAAAAACGATAAAAGGGATCCGACTGGCATGAAGAAGTACTGCCACCACGTGGCCTACGCGACCGTAGCCTCCCAGAATGACCCTCCCTTTTGAATTGCCGCCGTCATCCAGGGGAGAGATGCCCGCTTTATCTTCTTTTCTGCGAGCAAGACGGCCTGCTATATAATCGCCGAGCTTCGCCATAAGAGGGGCAAAAAGCATGCTCATCGATATGACCCCGATACTCATGACAAAGGTATTGTTATCGATAATCGCCAATATTTTAGCGGAAGTCAGGAGGACAAAACCGAATTCCCCTCCCTGGGCGAGAAGGAATGATACATTGACGGCAACGGTGCGGCCCAGACCGAACAGAAGAGAGAGCAAGAACGTGACGGCGATCTTGATAAGGATGATTGCAACTGTAGATTGAACAAAGACGAAGGGGTTGACTGCAATTGATTTCAGGTCAATGGACATGCCGACAGCGACAAAGAAAAGGCTTATGAGAATCCCCTTATAGGGTTCAATGTGCGCCTCTATCTGCATACTATACCGGGAACCGGATAAAAAAACGCCCATGAGGAAGGCCCCGAGGGCAAGAGAGAGACCGGCCTGGTGCATAGCCCATGCGGCAAGAATAACCGCGAGAATTGTTACCATCAGAAAGCCTTCCCTGTTTCTCTGTCGCGCCAGACGCTCCAGGGCGAAAGGGACAATATACCTGCCGAATCCCCAGACAAGCGCAATGAGAGCAAAAATGATCCCGGACTGCTTCCATCCGGGAATATTTAACGAAAATGTCCCTGTCGTGGCAAGAACAGGGATAAAGGCCAGCATGGGAACCACAGCAAGGTCCTGCATGAGAAGCACTCCGAATGCAGCCTCTCCGTGAGCGCTTGCTATCTCACCCTTGTCCTGGAGTATCTGCATAACAAGGGCCGTAGATGACACAGCCATCGTCATGCCAATCATGAGGGATGCCTTCCAATGCCAATGATGGCTCAACAGCGCAAAGACGGTAATTGCAAGGGCACTGAGAATGATCTGGAGGGAACCGAGGCCGAATACGTGGCGCCTCAAGGCCCACAGACGTGAAGGTCTTATCTCAAGGCCAATTACGAAGAGAAGAAACACTACGCCGAGTTCAGCGAAGCTTCTTACCCCTTCTACGTGAGTCGTGATATAGGGGCCGGGTGTATGGGGGCCCACAATAATGCCCGTCACCAAAAGTGCCGCAATGGACCCCAGGCCAAGATATTTAAAGAGTATGATCGTTATTGTAGCGGTAACAAGAAGGATTAACGCTGATGAAATAAAGCTTTCAAGTTCCATATCCCTTAAAGCCCCTGTTGATTATGGCGCCATTTTTATCAATATGCTGAATCCATCAATTATGGTTAGCGGGCAGGGCAAAAAGTGCCGTTTTGCCTTTGCCGCCTTTTTGTGCTGCACCTACTATTTACCGGTATCCCCGACTGCCTGTCCGCGTGATGTAAATGAAATGCCCTGCTGGTTTCGTGTGCCTATCATTACCGACTCGATGATCGGTGTGTTCACCTGCGTATCCGACGATCTCCACTTGACGATAAAGTTAGCTCCTGACCCGCCCTTGCCATCTGTCTCCTTTACCACAAAACGTGTTGACACATTTACGCCAAGATGAACCGGTTTCTCCAGATATTTTTTTATGAGTTTGCCGTTGGTGTCATAATAATTTACATCTGTAACGATAATCGAATTTGCCTGATCGGTATTCCTGATGCTCACAGTAGCTGCCAGATAGTAAGGAGTCTCCCTGTCGCCGATATATATATGAGAATAGACAGGGACATAAACGGTTTGCCCTTTTGACAATCTCATATCCTGTTGCGTATAAGCAGTATTTGCAGCAATCATGCCCCCAGTGAAAACAATGCATAGTATTGCTAATAATTTTAATGGTTTATTGAATCTGATCATCAATATCACCTCCATGCTCTTTTGAGTATCGCCCGATCATACCTCATGAGGCACCCATAGAGTATCATAAACCTCAATTTTGTTCCAGAAAGATGCGCACTGATTCGATATGCAGAATTTCTACTACATATCCTTGTACCTTGACCGTTTTTCCAACAAGAACTTCTTACTGCGGTCAACGCATTGAACTTGTTCTGGATACCGTGTGTAATTCGCAAAACAGGGCTCTTGACACGCAAAACCTCGCTCCTTATATTTTACATAATGAAAGCTGCGTGCCTGCAGGACCTTGATGATAAAACCGACAATCATAATGCTATGCTCCCGGTTTGCATCATAATGAATATCGTATCTTACGGAGACCGACATGTTTAAAAGAATCGCGTTGTTTGTCGTTACCAACCTTGCCATTGTTTTTATTTTGTCCATTGTGCTGAGCCTGTTGGGAGTGGATAGAATGCTTGAGGCGCATGGGGCCGGGCTCGATTTGAAAAATCTCATCGTATTTGCCGCCATTTTTGGTTTCGGCGGTTCATTTATCTCACTCGCCATATCGAAATGGACGGCCAAGCGGTTGACCGGCGCCCATGTCATAACCGTCCCCGGAAATGCAACAGAGGCATGGCTGGTGCAGACAGTGGCCAGGCAGGCTGAGATGGCGGGTATCGGTATGCCGGAGGTGGCCGTTTATGATTCGCCCGACGTCAACGCCTTCGCAACCGGTATGAAAAGGAACAATGCTCTTGTGGCGGTAAGCGCTGGCCTGCTCCGCGTAATGAACCGCGACGAGGCTGAAGCCGTTCTCGCGCACGAAGTGAGTCACATAGCCAATGGCGACATGATAACCCTCGCGTTGATTCAAGGGGTTGTCAATACCTTTGTGATTGTCCTCTCCCGGGTTGCAGGCCACATAATAGACAGGGTTGTTTTCAGGACGGAAAGGGGTCACGGGCCTGCCTTTTATATTATTACAATTATTGCTCAGATGGTATTCGGTATCCTTGCCAGCATTATCGTCTTCTGGTTCAGCCGCCAAAGGGAGTTCAGGGCCGACAGCGGGAGTGCCCGTATTGCAGGAAAGGGTAAAATGATGGCTGCGCTGGAGCGTCTTCAGAAGACAGCGAACCAGCCCCATCTTCCGGATCAGATGGCGGCTTTCGGAATTTCCGGCGGCGTGGGAAGCGGTCTTAAACGCCTCTTTATGACTCATCCGCCCCTGGAGGAGCGCATCGAAGCTTTAAGGAAGGGGTTATAAAGAAGATATGCTGTGACTGACTTTAATCGTATTCATTGATAACCTTTTTGATCAGATATTTTTTTTGCGCATACATTATGAGAATGAATATGCTCAATGAAGTATGTGGTGAGGAGGATAAAAACGGTAATTGCCTGTGTCAAGGGTTATTTTTACACAATTCTTTCGACACTTTCAAGCCGGGTTTCGTTAGGGTGTCAATTATCTTGACTCAATGCCTGCCTCCTCGTATACTACATTGATCATTTGCCTATCCGGGAATGAAGCATAATAATTCTATCAAGGAGAAAATGAACGGCGATGCAAAACAATTTCGGATCTCATGCAGAGCTGTCAAAGAATTCACCAGGAACAAGGCTGAAAAGCATAATAATGGATTTGCCCGCCAATAAGGTAACATTGAATGAAATCAGAGACCTTCTTGGACAGGATGGCCTGTTGCTGCTTACCGCGCTTCTGACCATTATATTCCTGATTCCCGTTTCAATTCCAGGCGTGAGCACCGTATTCGGTGCCGCCATACTTCTGATCGGCGTGAGCCGTTTATTGAAAAGCAACCTATGGCTTCCAAAAAAATTGCTGCAACGAGAACTGCCTGCCGAAAAGTTGAGAGCCGGCTTGAATAGAGGGATTGTCTGGTTCCAAAAACTCGAGCGCATCAGTCGCCCTCATCGCTTAAAACATCTTACCGGCGATGGGTTGACCGGGGCGATCAACAACTGCGCATTGACTGTGGGAGCGATTCTACTTATGGCCCCGTTTGGCCTGATACCGTTCAGCAACACGCTGCCAGCCCTTGCAATACTGTTTTTTGCCATTGGTTTTCTGCAACGGGACGGCGTCTGCATACTGCTCGGCCATATCGTTAATGTTGCGACAATCGGTTATTTCTCAGCTCTCATAATAGGAGGCGGAGTGGCGATCCATACGATATTCCAGTTCATTTAGCATTCTTCGTCATAGAGTCGACCAATGCAATGAATGTTTCGATTCGGAAATGAAACGGAAAGGACATATGGTTGTTGAGTGG